>NZ_DAINDI010000080.1:7979-11337 GCF_036731945.1 Psychrobacter sp. | reverse complement strand
AGGTGGACAAGGCTTCCGTGGTTCACGTAAATCTACACCATTTGCCGCTCAGGTTGCAGCTGAAGTCGCTGGTAAAGCGGCTCAAGAATATGGTGTTAAGAATATCGACGTTTTGGTCAAAGGACCAGGACCGGGTCGTGAGTCTGCGGTAAGAGCACTTGGTGCATTGGGTTATAAAGTTAACAGCATCTCTGATGTAACCCCAATCCCACACAATGGTTGCCGTGCGCCGAAAAAGCGCCGCGTCTAATATTAAAGACGAAGCTTTTTATCATAAGAGCTTATAGGAGACATAACAATGGCCCGTTATATTGGACCAAAACTCAAATTATCACGTCGTGAAGGTACAGACTTAGGCCTTAAGTCTGGTGTTAAACCATATGACGTAAAAACGAAAAAAGCTGCTCGTCCACCTGGTCAACATGGTGTCAGTCGTAATAAGAGCTCAGAATACTCTTTACAGTTACGTGAAAAACAAAAAGTTAAGCGTATCTACGGTGTACTAGAGCGCCAGTTTGCTAACTACTATAAAGAAGCTGCTCGTAAGCGCGGTGCTACTGGTGAAAACCTACTAGCGATGCTTGAGAGTCGCCTCGATAACGTCGTTTATCGCATGGGCTTTGGCTCAACCCGCGCTGAAGCACGTCAGCTCGTTAGCCATCGCACTGTGATGGTTAAAAAAGCTGGTCGTGATGAGTTTGTTCGTGTGAACATTCCATCAATTCAGTTGCAAGATGGTGATGTCGTCGCTATCCGTGAGAAGTCTCGCGAACAACTACGTATTAAAAACGCTATTGAACTAGCGACACAACGTGGTATTCCAGAATGGCTAGATGTTGACCACAGCAAACTACAAGGCACGTTTAAACAAGCGCCTGATCGCATTGATCTGCCTGCTGAAATCAATGAAAGCTTGATCGTTGAGCTATACTCTAAGTAAGTAACGTACTGCTCGATGTTATAACAATAGCATTGAGCAATTGACGTTAATTAAACCAGTTTAATAAATCGAGGTGACATCATGATGCTAAGTGCAACTGAGTTTCTAACGCCGAACGCCATTAACGTGGATACGGTTAATGAAACGATTGCGAAAGTCACGCTCGAACCGTTAGAACGCGGCTTTGGGCATACTTTAGGTAATGCCTTACGTCGCATCTTGTTATCTTCATTACCTGGTGCTGCAGTCATTGAAGCTGAGATTGATGGTGTTGACCATGAATATTCAACGCTTGAAGGACTACAAGAAGACGTGCTTGACTTGCTTTTGAACTTAAAAGGCTTGGCAATCACCCTTCATGACCAAAATGAAGTATTCTTGACCTTGGATAAACAAGGTCCAGGCACTATTACTGCTGCAGACATCACGTTGCCGCATAATGTCGATATTATCAATCCAGAATTGGTATTGGGTACATTAAGCGACCGTGGCCATCTTAAGATGCGTTTGCGTGTGGTAATGGGTCGTGGATATGAGCCAGCAAACCAGCGCCGTGAAGATGGTGACACTAAAGCGATTGGACGCTTAAAGCTTGATGCAAGTTTTAGTCCAGTACTGCGTGTTGCTTATCAGGTTGAGAACGCACGTGTAGAACAACGTACCGATCTTGATCGTCTTATCATTGAGCTTGAAACTAATGGCACTATCGATCCAGAAGAAGCAATTCGTAAAGCAGCCACTATTTTACAACAACAGATTTCTATCTTTGTTGACCTAGAAGCTGAAGAAGCGCCTGAGCCTGTGAAAGAAAAAGAAGAGGTTGATCCGGTGCTATTACGCCCTGTGGACGATCTTGAACTAACGGTTCGCTCAGCCAACTGCTTGAAAGCTGAAAACATTTACTATATCGGTGATTTGGTACAGCGTTCAGAGACTGAACTACTAAAAACCCCAAATCTTGGTAAGAAATCATTGACCGAAATCAAAGACGTATTAGCGTCTAAAGATTTAGAGCTCGGTATGCGCCTAGACAATTGGCCACCAGCTGACCTTCGTGTCGATGATCGCTTTTCTTATCGTAGCCGTTAAACTTTAAGGATTTTTGACTATGCGCCATCGTAAGAGTGGAGTCAAGCTGGGTCGTACCGGCAGTCATCGTAAGGCAATGTTTCAGAACATGACCAACTCATTATTTGAGCATGAACTGATCAAAACAACTTTACCAAAAGCAAAAGAATTGCGCCGTGTTGCTGAGCCATTAATCACTTTGGCTAAAGAAGACAGCGTTGCTAATCGCCGTTTGGCATTTAGCCGTATGCGTAGCAAAACTATGGTAGGCAAATTATTTGGCACGTTAGGTCCTCGTTACCAAACTCGTCCAGGTGGTTATTTGCGTATCGTAAAATGCGGTTACCGTGATGGTGACAATGCGCCAATGGCTTATGTAGAATTGGTTGATCGTGACTAATTTTATACGCTCATTGTATAATAAAAAAAGCTCCAATAATTTGGAGCTTTTTTTATGCTTTTTATTTATTAAAATTTTTTTATGGTATGAGTGAGCTGACGTCAGCAGCACCTTGTCTGATGATTTCGGGCTGATTACTGGTCATATCGACGATGGTGGTTAGTTTGGTGGTTTTGATACCAGCATTAATAAGACCATCTATTTGATTACCTAGCAAGTCTTCAATTTCAAAGGGATCGTCCAATATCTCCTCGCGGTTTGGCAATATGAGTGAACTGGTCAATATAGGCTCGTCCATCGCTGCTAGCAATGCTTGCGCAATGGGGTTGCTTGGCACACGAATACCAATAGTTTTTTTCTTAGGATGCGCCAACTTCTTAGGTACATCTTTGGTGGCGTTTAAAATAAAGGTAATCGGTGACGGCGTATGCGCTTTTAACTGTTTAAATTGAACATTGTCTACCGTGGCATAGTTGGCAATTTCACTTAAATCGCGACATAACAAGGTAAATTGGTGCTTATCATCAAGCTCTCGGATATGTTTAAGCTTTTCTAGCGCGTCTTTAGCGCCTAAGCGGCAGCCAAACGCATAACTGGTATCGGTAGGATAGATAAGTAATTGATCATTACGTAATAAATCTGCTGCTTGTTCGATAAGCCGCGGTTGTGGGTTGTCCGGATGAATGTAAAATACTTGCATAGTTTTTCCTTATTTTATAATTATAGAGTGTTTCATAGGCGGTTTTTAAAAAATGAAATTGTTTTATTTTTTAGCGTATCTCTCTCACTGCATCAAAAGACAGCGCTACTACTCAATCAGTATAACGCAAAGTAAATATAATTTTATTAGCAAGGCGTTACGGTGAGTAGGGAAACGTTAATACTATAGTTGTGGACCGCTTTCGATAGGAAATACATATCTAGAGAGAATTTTTTCATCGCTAATTAGC
>NZ_DAINDI010000080.1:4627-7969 GCF_036731945.1 Psychrobacter sp. | reverse complement strand
AATGCCTGCAATAATATTTTGGCGTCATGTGGTAGCGTATGAGGTGCGGCTATATATGCTTTGGCCTGCTGATAGACGTCCTGCGCAAAGGTGCTGGTACTGGTATCAAAGGTGGCAAACAGATTGTCTTGCGAGACTTGAAAAGGACGCCTACACGCTAAAGTAAATAAACACTCTAACGCTTGGGGCTTGATTTCTACACGCTCAAACGCTTGTTGTTGAGCCTCTGTACGCCCATCAGGTGCATACCAGTAACCAAAGTCAGAGAGCTGTCTACGACGGTCGCCTGCAATAAAAAAATGGCTTAGCTCATGCAATGCGCTTTGAAAGAAACCATGGGCAAATTCAATACGTGCTGGCTGATTGTCTTTGGCAGGAAAATACTCTGGTTCGCCGGCGCCGCGTACTAGGATAACATGCTGGTGGGCAAATAGCGTATCAAAGAGATTTATCAGCCAATCGGTCGCTGCTTTTTCATTCTCATCAACAGTGTTGATATTTTCAGCATGGATAATTTTCTGCCATTGTTCTGACAGTGCGTTTAACTGCATCTCTGAAATAAAGCTCAAAAATTCAGGTGGCTTTTTGGTTTCTAAAGTATTTAAATGATGTAGCAAACGCTTAGCGTTAGAGTCAGAAAGCAAAACAGAAAAGTCAGGATCAACAGTAGGCGATATCATATGAATAAATTAACCAAATAAAAAGGTAGAGCACGTGATTTGCAACGCGACCAAGCCAAGGTAAATGCAAACTTAATACGAAAGTACGTACCAAAAATCTTAACATACTAGCCCTAGCGCTCATCAGCGCTTTCCGTTAGTATGGCAGGCAACATTATACACCGTTTTTGATGAATGAGGCCGCGCATGTCAAGCACTCCAATAAACAAGCCGTCAGCGCTTCAGGCTGACAAAACAGCAGCTGCAATGTCGAGCAACTTGCCAGAAGATATTTCTTTAAGCAAATGGGAAGACAGTGGTTTTGAATGGTCAGGACAAGTTGCGCCGCGTTCGTTTGAGCGCTTAAATGCCATCTTGTCAACTGAGCACGAGCAATCAAACCTTGAGCTTAAAGCCAACCTATATCGCCATAATAATGTGTTGCATTTGTCTTTTACTCTCAAAGGTGAGATATGGTTGACCTGCCAGCGTTGTTTGCAACCAATTGCGATTGATTTGACTGATGATTATGATATCGCATTGTTAGATAACGAAAGCCAAGTGCGTTTGATTGGTGAAGAGCAGGATTACTTGCTGCTCGATGAAATTATCACTGAGCCTGCGCCTGAGCGTTTATTGCCGTTTAAAAAATTGATCGAAGATGAGATTTTGCTAAAAGCGCCAATGGCACCAAAGCACGATGATTGTGAGATGAGTGTTGAGCAGTTTGGTGACATTCCAGAAGAAGAGGAAAATGAGAATCCTTTTGCAGCGTTAGCATCGTTAAAGGGCAAGTTATAGCCCCATAACTGGCAGTATAACGTCGATAAATCGTTACTTTCTACCTTTTATCAGCTTTTTGCCCAAGAGTGAAAAGCAAGGCTTTATTAATTGGCGAAACATGCGTATAATGTCCCGTTTATTGCATTCTAGCAACCTGCCGCTGGCAGAGAGAAGCTGGCTTCGCAAACGAACTATAGATTTTAGACGTAGTCAGCACTTTAATACGTGTGGCAATCTATTTAACTAATGATGCGTAAGACTTAGGTTGTTGTGATTATATAGCCTCTGTCGGTATCGATTAAAGCTGAATTTCAAGCTTAACCCTTTTAAGTATAGGAGCTATATCATGGCTGTTCAAAAAAGTCGTAAAAGTCGTTCTCGTCGTGACATGCGCCGTTCACATCATCGTATGGAAGTGGCTGAATTAAGCATCGACGCTACTACTGGTGAAAAACATCGTCGTCATCACATGACTAAAGATGGTTTCTATCGTGGTCGCCAGCTTTTCAAAGTTAGTCAAGACGCTTAATTTATTTGCCCACTGATGGTTGATGCAAAATGCTGGTAGTTCTAATGACTATCGATAATTTTACACAGTTGTTATGGTGCAAGCAGTTTAAGCAAACAAGAGCCAAGTTATCTCGCTATCATATATTATGAAGTCAGATATCTTGGCTTTTTGTTATCTATTTTTTATCAAGTAGTGATTATAGAGATATCACATTTTAAGCGTTCAGTCTTTGATAACTATGCTTATTGTCTGCGTCAGTGTATAGTTTAATAGCAGTCGACTGTCTTAAAGGAATAATGATAGCGGCGCTCTTCATAATAAATCTTTTTTATTATTTTTTAATCCTATAATAAACCCCATGTATTTAGGGGTATTTCCAATTAAATAAGGAATATTGGTTATGGCCTCTGTACCCGATATGGTAAAAAAACAACCCACCCGTATAGCTGTGCTATTCCCAGGACAAGGTTCACAAGTGGTCGGTATGCTGAGCGAGCTTGCTGAAACCTATCCTGAAATTCGTGATACCTTTACCGAAGCCAGTACAGCGCTTGGTGAAGACTTATGGGTAATTTGTCAGGACGAAGACAAACTGAACCAAACCCAATATACTCAGCCGGCTTTATTGACTGCTAGTATCGCGGTTTGGCGCATCTTACAACAAAAAATAGAAGATAAGCCTTGTTACCTAGCGGGTCATTCCTTGGGAGAATATAGCGCCTTATGTGCCGCTGGAGTAATATCCTTAGCTGATGCGGTCAAGCTAGTGCATAAACGCGGTCAATTGATGCAAGAGGCGGTGGCAGGGGTCGATACGGCGATGGCAGCGGTGCTAGGTCTTGAAGACCATCGCGTCGAAAACTTATGCGAACAAGCGACCGAGCACGTTGATGATGCCATTGTTGGCGCCGCAAACTTTAATAGTCCAGGTCAAGTGGTGGTTTCAGGTAACGCCGCTGGCGTCAATGCCGTGATTGATAAAGTTCAAAATACCGGTAAAAAAGCCATTCCGTTAAAGGTTAGTGTGCCGTCGCATTGTGCGCTTATGGAGCCTGCGACTAGCGCTTTGGCGCAAGAGTTGGCAGCCATTCAATTTGATCAAGCAACCATTCCAGTGATTCAAAACCGTCACGCGCGCGTCGAAAGCAATGCAGTCGCTATCAAGCAAGCATTAACCGAGCAGCTCAGTGAACCTGTCTTATGGTCAAAGACCATGCAGGAGTTGGCCGACAAACAAATTAATATTTTAATCGAATGTGGCAGTGGTAATGTTTTAAGTAATTTGGCCAAGCGTCAAGCACATCCTATTGTGAGTTATCCTACCGACAAGCCTGCCCGTTTAGATAAGTTGATGGAGGTATTATCATGAGCCGTACGATTACATTAGTG
>NZ_DAINDI010000080.1:2356-4617 GCF_036731945.1 Psychrobacter sp. | reverse complement strand
GACGGGGGCGAGCCGCGGTATCGGTAAAGCGGTCGCCAAACGTTTTGCCAAAGAAGGACACTTTGTCATTGGCACCGCGACCACCGAAAAAGGCGCAGCACTTATCGAAGAATACTTAAACGATAGTGGCGGTATTGGGCGCGTGCTAGACGTGCGCGATACGGCGCAGATTGATAAGTTATTTGAAGAGATCGAAAGTGTTTACGGTGCCGTACAAGTGCTGGTTAATAATGCCGGTATTACTCAAGATGGCTTATTGATGCGTATGAAAGATGAAGATTGGGACAATGTTGTCGATACCAATCTGACTTCGGTTTATCGTATGAGTAAGCGGGCAGTACGCGGAATGATGAAAGCGCGTCGTGGTCGTATTATCAATATCACTTCTGTGGTTGCACAAATGGGCAATGCGGGTCAATCTAACTATGCGGCCACTAAAGCCGGCGTCGAAGGCTTTAGCCGAACGCTAGCACGCGAAATCGGCTCACGCCAAGTGACGATTAACTGTGTGGCACCGGGTCTTATTGAAACCGATATGACCGATGAGCTTGACGAGCGCCTACTTAACTCAATGCTTGATGCGGTTCCAATCAGCCGTCTTGGTCAGCCAGAAGATATCGCCGCCGCTGTATTTTTCTTAGCAGGCGATGAAGCCAGCTATATTACTGGCGCGGTTATTCCTGTTAATGGCGGTATGTACATGTAGGATTAGAGTTTATTATTCTAATTCAGTGTTATTTATTATTATAACGGTGCGTTACATAGTTATAATAAAAAACTCTGTGAACGAGTGTAAACTATAATAAAGGGTGCTATAATAGCGGATACTTTTTTGTCAAAGCCCTGTATGATAGCTAGGTTTTAGCAGACATTAGTCAAAACGTATAATTGGTTATCTGTCTACCAGACAGCCGTGATAATGTGACCAGCCCATTTTATATATATTGCCATAGCGCTTTATCATAAGACTATGGCAATTTGTCGAAATAATAGATCAAAAAGGAGAAATCTACATGAGTAATGATACCGAGCTAAGAGTTAAATCTGCGGTAGCGGAACAATTAGGTATGAACGTTGAAGATATCAACAATGATGCTTCATTCATGGAAGACTTAGGCGCTGATTCATTAGACCTAGTTGAATTGGTTATGTCATTCGAAAGCGATTTCGGCATCACTATCCCTGATGAAGATTCAGCAGAACTAACGACTGTTCAAAAAGCCATTGATTACGTACAAGCGCAACTGTAATTAATCATTCGCTTAGTAAGTGTGCTATGACCGTTTATCTTGATAAGCGGTTTTTTTGTTTTACTACTTATATCTACTCAGTTGACTGTCATATTCAAACAATAGCTATTAATGTTAAAGTTACATAAGCTACGCCAAATCAACATTACTCAACATACTATTACTAGAGACGGTATTTACCTTTGTCTATACTAAGAATGGTAAGCAGTAATAAGGTGATATTTCTTATGGTGATATTTCTTATATCGATGAAACCTTAACCACTGTTCAGAGATAAAAGTTATGTCCATATATAGGCGATGCGAGAGTGACAAACGTTAAATACATTGCCTATTAAAACAATAATGATAAATAATAGATAACAATATTTTAAGGAGCAATTTTATGGGTATGTTCAGTTTTGCAAAAGATATTGGTGAAAAGATTTTCAACCGTGACGATTCTAAGCATGACGCTAAAGCGGAAACCAAAGCGGATGCTAATACCCCAGTTCAAAGCACAGAGCCTTCTGCTCAGTCAGTTGCCAATATTCTACTACGCCGTATTCAGCAGCAAAATCTGAATATCAGTAATCTAAAAGTAAAGTATAATGGTTCTACAGATACAGCCGAAATCAGTGGTAAAGCTAAGACACAAGCGGATCGCGAAAAAGCCATTATCGCTATCGGTAACGTGCAAAATGTTGCTAAAGTCATTGATAATATAGATATTGAAGAAGATGCGCCTGAATCTACCATGTACACAGTAAAATCTGGCGATAGCTTATCTAAAATTGCCAAAGAAGTGTATGGTTCAACTGGCGATTATATGAAAATATTTGAAGCCAATAAACCAATGCTTTCTGATCCCGATAAGATTTATCCAGGTCAAGTTCTACGTATCCCTAAACCATAACACGCTATTGAATAGCTAGAATTAAATGTTTAAAGATAAGAATTTTTTAAACATAAATATTCAGAATTATATACCAATAAAAAATGCCTCTTATCATACTAAGAGGCATTTTTTTGC
>NZ_DAINDI010000080.1:0-2346 GCF_036731945.1 Psychrobacter sp. | reverse complement strand
ATGGTTCGAGATTGTTGAGTTTGTCCTGCTGTTCCTTAATTGCCCAAGTAATATGTTCATCTAGCATGGCATTATGTTGGCCTAATTTCGTCTCAAGCTGAACGATTATGTCCTTATCAGGAGCTGCATTACCGAGGCCGATTGCAATATTGCGTAAAAAATTCACGTAACCGGTGCGTCTAAGCGGACTGCCTTCGGTTTTTTTCATAAACTCCGCTTCTTGCCATTGCCATAGCTCAAGCAAACTGCTGTTATCAAGGTTGTGCCTTGCGGCAAAATCTTCTACTGGCGTGATATTGGCATAGCGATTCCACGGACAAATAAGCTGGCAGTCGTCACAGCCAAAGATACGATTACCGATGGCGCGGCGATATTTGCTATCAATAATGCCGTCGTGCTCGATGGTAAGGTAAGAGATACAAGCAGAAGCGTTAAGCTCATAGGGCGCGATAATAGCCTGAGTAGGGCAGACGTCAATACAGGCGCTGCAACTGCCGCAATGCTCCTTGACCGGTTCGTCATCCGGCAGCTCAAGACTCATAAATAGCTCGCCTAATACAAAAAACGAACCAGCTTGCTTGTTTATGAGCAGGGTATGTTTGCCCGTCCAACCAAGCCCCGCCGCATCGGCAATAGGACGCTCAAAGATAGGCGCAGAATCGCTAAAGGGACGAAAAATAAAATCCTGCTCTGAGCCAATATTAAGATGCTGCCATTCAGGGAGCATGGCTTCAACTTTTAATGCCAATTGCTTTAAGCGACTGCGCATGGTTTTATGATAGTCACGTCCTCTGGCATAACGGGCGATGATACCTTGATTGGGATAGGCGTTATCAGTGACTACACGAGGCGTGGGAGTTTGGGTTAAATAATCCATGCGCACGCTGATGATGGTTTTTGCGCCTTCTACCAGTTGCTCAGGTTGCGCGCGCAAATGGTGATTATGGTGCATAAACTGCAATTGCCCTTCATACCCTTTCGCTAGCCATTGCTTTAAGTGCTCTGTTTGCTGAACAAATAAAGGATGATGCACCGATAAAAAACCACAGTCAGCAAATCCTAGGGCTTGCGCTTGGGTTTTAATCCATTGTTTGACGTCTGCCGGTGTAGCAAATTCTGACGCATTATGAACGGCAATTCTTGCTTGCCCTGCATGATTAGGCGCAGATGTCTGCGCTGCTAAATTGTGAGCATCTGAGGTCTGTGCGCCTGACTGTGTTGATTGAAGGTGGGTAGGTTGGGCTTTGCTATTCATAATGCGCTATAAATGATAATGTGAATAGCAGTATGATAAGCCAGTGAGCGACGAGCGCAAGTAGTAAAATGAATAAAGCTGTATTTATATCAAACTGTAAGCTCTCGTAAAATCTAATAGAGCTGATACGACTCATACATTACCTTATGATTAAAATAATAAAACCGGCTAATAAAAAATAAGCGAGGATAACCATGCCAGTAGCAATTAATGTATTCACGAAAACGACCATGCCTGTAGCGCTGTATAGCAGCAATCAAATTTATGCCATGGAGCAGGCGTGGTTTACTGAAGGTCACGACAGTTTTGGATTGATGCAGCAGGCCACATGGCAAATGGCGCATTATATTATGGTGCTTTATGAGCAAAAAATGCTTAATCCTCATTCCTCAGCACTTACTAACACTCATAATCGCAATAATTGTTCGCCTCGAGCAAAAGTCTGGGTCGGGAAGGGTAATAACGGCGGTGATGGTTGGTTGATTGCTTATTATTTGCAGCAAATAGGCTGGCAAGTACAAATCATCATGGTTGGCTTTGATAAACAAGATTTTGCGATAGCTGAGACAACGCAGTCATCTAACAAAGAAGCTTCTTTATCTGATGCCAACCAAGCCCTACAAGTAGCGCTGTCTGCTAACTGTGATTATTTACGCTTTGAAGACATCAGTTTTGATGACAAGGAAAACGCAGGTAAGCAGCTACAAGCAGACGTGTATATCGATGCGTTATTTGGTATAGGTTTAGATCGCGCGCCTGATGGTATTTATAAAGAGGCAATTAATAGTCTTAACGATGCTGCGCAGTACAACGGCGCTTTGGTCGTTGCGGTTGATGTGCCCAGTGGCTTGGTTGCTTCTACTGGGCAAGTATTCGACCAAGTAGCTGTACACGCTGATGCGACATTATGTTTGATTGCGCGCAAATTTGGTTTACATACTAACGATGGTATGGATTATAGCGGTGAGGTAATTGATATCCCGCTCATACCTTATCAAATGGCTAGTAAAGAATTTAAACCAATTGCCAAGCTACTGACAGCAGCTTATCCATTAAATCCACGCCGTCAAAGCAGTTATAAAGGCAGTTAC
>NZ_DAINDI010000079.1:0-11358 GCF_036731945.1 Psychrobacter sp. | reverse complement strand
TTAATATTGACTTCATGATCCGAGCAGTTGACGCCGCCTGAGTTGTCAATGGCATCGGTATAAATGCGCCCACCCGTTTGTGCGTATTCGATACGCCCTTGCTGAGTAAAGCCTAAGTTACCGCCTTCGCCAACGACCGCCGCCCGCAGCTCACCACCGTTGACGCGCACGGCATCATTGGCGCGGTCACCAACATCGGCATGACTTTCATTGGCGCTTTTCACGTAAGTTCCGATACCGCCATTCCAAATCAAATCAACTGGCGATTTTAGCAGCGCGCTGATTAGCTCGTTGGGCGCAAGGCTATCTTCAGTGATATCAAATAACGCTTTCATTTCAGGACTGATGGCAATGGTTTTATCTTGACGTGAGAACACGCCACCACCTTGGCTGATAAGCGATTTTTCATAGTCGTCCCACGTTGAGCGCGGCAGATTAAATAGACGCTCACGCTCGACATAAGACGCGGCGGTATCTGGGTTTGGATCGATAAAGATATGCAAATGGTTAAAGGCTGCGACCAACTTGGTGTGCGTCGATCTGAGCATGCCGTTACCAAAAACGTCGCCACTCATATCGCCAATACCAACAACGGTAAAGTCATCACGGTTTTGAATGTCCATACCTCGCATACGGAAGTGGCGCTTGACCGACTCCCAACCACCGCGAGCGGTGATGCCCATCGCTTTATGGTCATAACCGACCGAGCCGCCTGAAGCAAAGGCATCATCAAGCCAAAAGTTATACTCGCTTGATAAGGCATTGGCGATATCTGAGAAGGTAGCGGTACCTTTATCGGCGGCGACCACTAAATACGGGTCATCTTCGTCGTGACGCACCGTATTGGCTGGCGGGACAATTTTGCCATCGACAATATTGTCGGTCACATCCAGCATACCGCGCAGGAACGCTTGATAACAGGCGATGCCCTCTGCTTGAAAGGCTTCACGGCCATCAGCCATAGTTTTGGTCTTGACGATAAAACCGCCTTTGGAGCCAACCGGGACAATGACCGCGTTTTTGACCATTTGTGCTTTGACCAGACCAAGCACTTCGGTACGAAAATCTTCCATACGGTCCGACCAGCGTAGACCGCCGCGGGCAACTTTGCCGCCGCGTAAATGCACTGCCTCAACGCGCGGTGAATAAACAAATATCTCAAACATTGGTTTTGGTTTGGGCAAGTTTGGAATATCTGCCGCCAAAAACTTAAACGATAAACGGTCTTTACGTTGACCATCCGCTTCTCTTTGATAGAAGTTGGTACGCACCATGGCGTTAATCAAATCCAAATACCAACGCAGGATACGATCTTCATCTAAACTACTGACGCCAGCCAAGGCGCTGTTAATTTGCTCTCGAGTTTGATTGGTTTTGCTGGCACGCTCCTCTTCACTGTATTTAGGATTCATGCGCGCATCGAATAGCTCGCTTAAGGCAATGCTAATGGCACTATTTTTTACCACAGTTTGCTGAATATAAGCACTAGAGAACGGCGCTTTTGCTTGCATCATATAACGCGATAAGGCACGCAGTACCACCACATCATACGTATCGAGTTTGGTGATTAATACCAGCTCATTAAAGGAATCACTCTCAACGTGCCCTGCCCATATTTGTTTAAGACTGTCTTCAAACTGCGCGCGTACCACTTGCATATCGATGGTATCAACATGTTCCAATACCAGCTCATACTCTTGCATCCAAATCGGCTGCTCTGGCAAATCGAACTCATAGGTTTGGGCAGAAATGACCGATACGCCAAAGTTTTCTAGCACCGGCAAGACTTTTGAGAGAATCACAGGATTTTGGCGACCATATAGTTTTAGGTGCAGCTGATTGCTGGCGCCGCCCGTTGACTGATATAAATGCCAAATCATTGGCTGCTCGTCACTTAAGCTCGCCAGACGTTTGGTATCTTCGACCGCCGTCCGCGCATCAAACCGTTCTTGATAGGCTGCAGGAATATAGCTTAAGAAGCGGCGCATTAAGGCATTGGCTTGCTGTTCGCCGACATTATCGAGCAACATTTTTTGATAATTATCGCGCCATGATTGCATAAGAGCCGACAGTTTATCTTGCAGCGCTGCTGTATCCACTTCATTTACTTGACCAGGTACCGTACGGACATGCACGTGGACGCGGGCGTGTTCAGATTCATTAAATTCCGTCGTAAAGCCAGATGACGTTCCGCCGTAAGCGTCTTTTAGGACATTTTGTACTTTAATACGCAGCTCGGTATTGAATTTATCACGTGGAATATAAACCAAGCAGGATACAAAGCGCTGATAATGATCGACTCGGCTAAATAAACGCAAACTTTTCTTATCTTGCAATTGGCTAATACCAGAGACGATAGGATATAACTCTTCAACGCTGGCTTGAAACAAATCATCGCGCGGTAAAGAATTAATCACATGCATCATTTTGTGATACGCATGACCATCACGTGGCAAATCCGCCATCGCCATGATTTTATTGGCTTTTTCACGTAGCAGTGGAATCTGTTGTACGCTTAGCTGATAGGCTTGCGCGGTAAAGAGACCAATAAAGCGATATTCGCCAATCAGCTTGCCATGGTCATCAAACTTATGAATGCCTAAAAAGTCCATATATACCGGGCGATGAACGGGTGATACACGGCTTGATTTAGACAACATCAATACGCGTGGCTCGGTTAATAGTTTTTTTAGATTATGGGGCAGCTCATCAAAGCTCTTTGAAAGCGTATCTTCACTTCCGCCGCGCAACAGACCAAGCCCACTATTACCAATGGCAAATAAGTCTAAATTGTCATCATTCTCTAAGCGGTACTCGCGATAGCCTAAAAAGATAAAATGCTCGTCTAATACCCAATCCAAAAACGCTTGAATTTCTTGCGGCGAATAATACACTTCGGGTAGATTTTGACCAGCCAGCTCCGCTTTTATATCGGTCAGCTTGCCGCGTATCTGCTGCCAGTCATCAACGACGATATCAAGGGTATCGATTTTTGCCAGCAGCATCTGCTTTAATGCCGCCAACTCGTCATTGTTCTGATAAGCGATTTCGCAATGAATCAAAGACATTTTTGAGGTGTCGCTTTCATGGGCGCTTTCGACATGAGTAATATCGCCATTTTCATCGCGCTCGACCCCAATAATAATATTATAGGTACGATGGACGTCGATACCTTCTGCTTCCAAGCTCATTAAAATGGTATCGACCAAAAATGGTCTGTCGTAAGCGACTATTTGGATAACCGTATGCGAGCTATGAAAATGCTGCTCTTCCGCGATGGGGTTTAAAATAGCAAGCTGCGGCTGACTGCCGTCATAGGCTTTGAGCAGGGTGAAATGATGTAGCGCCATACCAGCCAAATCCATATTACTGATATCTTTCGCCACTTCTTGATGCAGCGTCTGATAATAGCTATGAATAAAATGGTCAAATAGCGATTTGTCTTTTTGTACATAACTGGTGGCAATATCGCTTATCTGGCTGATCCGCTCTTTTGCGATATTTAAGTTGTGAGGCATATCCATTGTCCTTTGTTATAGGTTTGTCGTTCTCGTTTTTTCAATAACCAATCATGGGTATCTACTAGTGCCAACCTATCAAAGTGTAACGCACTGCGGCGTCTAGCAAAAGCGTACAACATCATTTCATGAATCAGCAATATGTCGATAACCTTTGATAATGAGACAGTTAATGAGAGAGTCTTTAATAATTAAGACGATAACACCCTAACCTCATCTAAAACTTGCTGGCAGGTGGATACTCATGACAATCATGGCGTTTTTTTGTTAGAATACCGCAGTATATTGCAGCAGATTTTGCTGGCTCGCTATTAACTCCCAAAAAACTAACTCACAAACAACTCACAATGAATTTTGATGCTAAGGGCAGACATATGATGAATATTTTGGTGATTGGCTCAGGTGGTCGCGAACACGCACTCGCATGGCAGTGTGCAAAAGACGACAAGGTACAAAACATCTATGTCGCCCCCGGTAATGCTGGCACTGCCCTTGAGCCCAAATGCCAAAACGTCACCTTAAAAGATACAGCCGATGCTGACGAACACAGTGCGGTTATCGAATTTTGCCAAAATAACGCCATTGATATGGTGATTGTCGGTCCAGAAGCGCCATTGGTAACCGGTATCGTCGATGCTTGCCGCACAGCTGGCATCAAAGCATGGGGGCCAACCGCTTATTGTGCGCAGCTTGAAGGCTCAAAAACCTTTGCCAAAGAGTTTATGGCGCAAAACAACATACCAACCGCAGCTTATCAAGGCTTCACGGACGCTACTGCTGCTAAAGCCTATATCGATGAGCAAGGCGCGCCGATTGTGATCAAAGCCGACGGTCTTGCTGCAGGCAAAGGCGTTATCGTCGCTGAAACCATCGAGCAGGCGCACGAAGCAATTGACGATATGCTTGCGGACAATAAATTTGGTGATGCTGGTAGCCGTGTGGTTATCGAGCAATTCTTGCAAGGGGAAGAAGCCAGCTTTATTTGCATGATAGATGGTGAAAACATCTTACCGATGGTAACCAGCCAAGACCATAAGCGTGCCTTCGAAGGTGATACGGGGCCAAATACAGGCGGCATGGGTGCTTATTCTCCTGCGCCAGTGGTCACCCAAGACGTTCACGATAAGGTAATGGCGCAAGTTATCCAACCTGTTGTGGATGCCATGAAAGCCGCTGGTCACCCGTATACTGGATTTTTATATGCTGGGCTAATGATTGATGAGGCGGGCGATCCGTATGTGATTGAGTTTAACTGCCGCTTTGGCGACCCAGAAACGCAGCCAATTTTGATGCGTTTACAATCATCGATGGTTGATTTAGTCGCACAAGGGCTAGAGGGTAAATTACCAACCGCAGCCAATTGGGATGAGCGCCCTGCTCTCGGTATTGTCGTTGCTTCAAAAGGCTATCCTGAAACCTCATCTAAAGGCGATGTAATTACTGGCTTGCCAGAGTTGGATAATGACAATCAAAAGTCAGTCAAAGTTTTCCATGCTGGCACGGCTTTCTCTAATAACGATACGCTTAGTGATGATAGTGATGAGAAAGAAGTGGTGACCAATGGTGGGCGCGTATTGTGCGTGACGGCATTGGCTGATAGCATTTCTGGTGCACAGCAAGCCGCATTGACCGTGACAGGCGCGATTAGTTTTGATGGCGCTCATTATCGCCGTGATATCGGACACCATGCGATTGCGCGCGAAAACGTTTAATATGGTTAAGCCAATTTAAAACTTATATCGTTTTTCTTATATTATTTTTATGGTAATCCGACCTAGTGTAATGCTAGGTCGGATTTTTCGTTTGCTCATTTTTTATGAGCGTATTTTAAAATTTATCTTTGGCGGCTTAGTGTTAGAATAAGGCTATTTATTGTGGCGCTTGATTTTGAGCGCTTTAATGCTCGGTCGTAGCATGTAACATAGCAATTCATAGAATTACTTTTAATAAGCATACGTTAATTTACAAAGTAACGGTTCATGCTAAGCACGGGCATCTCAATCTACCACCCATTATATGATACAATTTTGTACCAGTACGTCGCATCTCCTTGTATTGTCGGTTTACGCCCGCACATCAATAGCAACCGGATGAATGATTATATTTATGGCAAATGATACCTCTAGACCCTCTAATAATAAACCGTCTAATAATAAGCAATCCATCGACAACCTGAAGACCTCAGGGTTTGAGCGTCGGATGTCTATTGCGAAAACTTCCTTAAATATCGGTCGTCGTTGGGCAGGTAATAGTGTGTCTGGTATGTTTTTGAATAAAGAAGCACGTACGGCGCGCAATCAAATATTTATGGAAGAACAGGCGCATTATCTGGCAGAAGAGCTGGGTAAATTAAAAGGCTCGGTGGTAAAAATTGGCCAAATGCTGGCAATTTATGGCGAACATATATTACCGCCCGAAATCACGCGTGCCCTGCAAACGCTCAATGACGATACCGCCACCTTAGCATGGCCAAAAATCGAGGTCACATTACGTCAATTATTGGGCGCGAAGTTAAATGAGCTAGAAGTTGATCCCGTTCCTATTGGTACCGCTTCCCTTGCCCAAGTGCATCGCGCAACAGTGTTGGCAACGGGCGAGCAAGTGGTGTTAAAAATTCAATATCCGGGTGTTGCTGATGCCATCAATTCCGACTTAGCTTTATTTAAGCGTTTATTAAAAGTCAGTAATATCGTACCGCAAACACGCGCCCTCGATGCATGGTTTGAAGAGATACGTGACCTCCTCCATCATGAAGTTGACTACGAAGCGGAAGCGGCGACTACAGAGCGTTTTTATGAGCGCTTACTGGGCGACCCACGTTATATCGTACCCAAAATCAATCGTACTTACTCAACCAAACGCTTGTTATGCATGTCTTATGAGCCAGGTATTACGGTGGTCTCGGAAGCGCTACAATTATTGTCACATGAGCGCCGCAACGCTATTGGTCAAGCGGCTATCGAAATCATGATGCAAGAGATTTTCGTTTGGGGTGAGATGCAAACGGATCCCAATTTTGGCAATTACCTCGTTCGTGTCGCTGCCAATGACAACGAAATCGATAAGCTGGTATTGCTAGATTTTGGTGCCATTCGCCAATTCGATAACAACCTACTGACGATTGCGCACGGGTTATTACGCGCCGGATATCGTCATGACCATCAAGCGATGAAGCGAGCCATGACGGGTTATGACTTCTTTGATAGCATGAGCGATAAAGTACGCTCGGATATTGCTTCATTGTTTTTATTAGCGACAGAACCCTTTAGTGATCCTACTTTAAACCCTGATATTCCTAATAACTGTTTGGATGAACAGCAGCGTTATATCTGGGCGAACAGTAAGTTGCATACTCGCCTCTCAAATAACGCCACGCAAGCGATGCAGTCTTTTGAGTTTAACCTGCCGCCTAAAGAATTTATGTTTATCAGTAGAAAATTTATCGGTGCTTATACTTTTTTGACAGTATTAGATGCTCATACCGATTCTAATAAATTGGTGAAGCCTTTTTTGTAGTATAAGAAAGTTGATATTTTTTGGACCGCCTTTTTGTGGCGGTCTTTTTATGTTTTATTTTTATTTGCTTAGGCTATTTTATATAATTACCTTACTAATAATAATTTTTTGTTTTCTGTTCTTTGTCCTTACTTTTTTATTCGATAATTTCGACTACAATGCATTTTTTACTTAGGCTATTTCTTATTCTTTATTACTCGCTTGCCAATTGTCGAATCTGGTTTGATAACTCTCAGGCTTACGCATGTTTAGCTGCCAACAAGTTTCACCGCGCGCTAGATACTTGACTTCAAAGTGTGTACGCTGACTATCACTAGCGACTTTATGACGCGTATTCGGTAAGCACCAGACCTCATTGGCTTGCTGCTCTGCATTATCCATATATGCCTCTATATTAGTCGCCAGCACTACTTCTCCGCCTACTTGCAAACGAGAAAGCAAGAATTCAAAAAAAGGCATGTTTAACCACTGTTGATTAGGGTTATGTTGCTCAGGATTGGGATATAAGATAAAGATACGCTCGATACTGTTTGGCACAATGGCATGGACAATCCAAGCGATGGCATCCGCATGAATTGCACTGAGATTGCTTAATTTCTGCTGCGCTGCCATTTTAGCAAAAGCATCGAATTTATTACGCGTACGCTCGATGGCTATCAAGTGCTTATCAGGATGTTGCAGTGCGAAGCTAAGCGCATGCTTGCCCTTCCCTGCGCCAATCTCCAATACCAAGGGCAGCTGTTTATTCATCAATACTTCTGGAGTCATAAAATCACGCGGTGCTGAAAGTTTTTGGGGTTGAAAAGCACGCTGCTGCTGATGCGAAAGCTCAAGATTGTCAGTCATCTACTATCCTTAAGGGATTTGTCATTTGTCATTATCCGGTCGCATGCTATTATATAGTCAATCCAGCTCAATAGTAATACAACCTCCATGCTTATCGAACGACAATTATTAATGCCGCAGGGCCATTGCTTATAAATCTGGAAAACCCACATTTTTCATACTCGCTATTGATTAGAAGCACTGTCTTAAACGACAGCATTTATTGATAGCCCATAGGATGTACCTACTTTTATTATGACTGAATCTACTTCTAGCAACAGCCACAACCATACCAGCCCTTTACCCAAAACCTATCCTTGTCCAGAATGCGGCAATCAAACTGCATGGCAAGACAATAAATATAAGCCATTTTGTAGTCATCACTGCAAGCTTATCGACTTAGGCGCATGGGCAAACGAAGAATATACCTTACCTGCCGAATCGACGCCGTTTTCTGACGAGCTCTAATTAATCCCAATCTCTTTAGCCCTTTAACCTTTTATCATTCCAAGGATGTTTTACATGTCTGCTACTTACCTGATGCCCACTTATAATCGTCAACCAATCAGCTTCACCCGCGGTTCAGGCAGTTGGCTTTATACCAAAGATGAAACGCCTTATTTAGATGCTTTGACAGGTATCGCAGTATGCGGCTTGGGGCACTGTCATCAAAAGGTAACTGAAGCTATTCAGCAGCAGGCAGCAACCTTGGTGCATACCAGTAATTTATTTGGTATTGACTGGCAAGAGCGCGCTGGCGAAGCTCTATGTAATGCCGCGCGAATGGACAGCGTATTTTTTGCTAATAGTGGTGCTGAAGCCAATGAAGCGGCATTAAAACTGGCACGACTCTATGCGCATCAGCAAGGTTTTAAACGCCCAAAAGTTATCGTGATGGAACAGTCTTTTCATGGTCGTACCCTGCTGTCGTTATCAGCAACTGCCAACCCTAAAGCCCGTGAAGGTTTTTATACCTTGGATGAAGACTTTATCCGTGTGCCCTTTGGTGATATCGCCGCGATTGAACAAGCCGCTCAAGACCATGATGATATCTGTGCGGTATTTGTCGAGCCTATACAAGGCGAAGGTGGTTTGAATACCGCAGCGAATGGCTTTACGTATCTTGAGCAACTACAAGCTATATGCGATAGTCATGATTGGTTATTTATGCTCGATGAAGTGCAAACTGGTAACGGTCGTACGGGCAAATACTTTGCTTATCAGCATAGCAATGCGCGCCCTGATGTCTTAACGACCGCCAAAGGCTTAGGCAATGGTTTTCCAGTCGGTGCTTGCATGGTACGCGGACGTGCCAATGGCTTGTTTGGCGCCGGTAGTCACGGCTCAACCTATGGTGGCACGCCGCTAGCCAGTCGTGTGGTACATAGCGTTTATGAAGTGCTTGCTGATGACAGTATCATGGACAATGCCGTCACCGAAGGACAGTTCATCCGTGAAGGCGTGGTTAATGCGCTTGGACGATATGGCGTTAGCACTCGCGGCGCAGGGATGATGATTGGTATCGCGCTGCCAGAAGAGATGGATTGTAGCAAATTGGTTGACCGTGCCCGTGATGAGCAAAAATTAATCATTAATGTCACAGGCGGGCATGTGATTCGTCTATTGCCGCCGCTTAATATGAGCCGTGATGAAAGCTCACAAGTGGTTGAGCGTTTGGTTAATTTATTGAAACCCTCATTTTAAACGTCTGGATTAACCAAAATTTAAAACTAGAAAAAGCCTATAGATACATTATCTATAGGCTTTTTGCTTTTTAACACTTTAAAAGCATTTTAATCAGACATTACTAAATACTTAACTTAATTGGCGTGAAAGTACTTTTTTAACACTTCTAAGCAGCGGGTGATTTTTGCAGGCTGTTGATCACGGTTTAAGGTGACGGCATATAGCACAAAACTTGGTAGCTGATAGCCCGTTAACACTTCGACCAAATTACCATTTTCAAGCTCTCTTTTGACATCCATTTCCATGATGCGAATCAAGCCATGGCCTTCTTTTGCCAAGGTCATCGCCATAAAAACATTATTGGTATGAATACGTGAATTCATCTTGATGCGCGTTTTTTTACCCGTTTCCGTTTGAGAAAGCTCCACATAGTTAGCATCTTTCATAATATCGATGCAAATCAGTTGATGGTCTGCCAAATCTTTTGGCGTTTCAATCTTTTTATGCTGACGTAAATACTGCGGTGAGGCAACCAACATTTGACGCACATCAGATAACGGATGATTGCTTAAGGTTGAATCATTGATATTGGGGCTCATACGTACCGCAATATCGATACGCTCATCAATCATATCGATATAATGATTATCAGCAAAATAAGTAATGCTAAGGTCATCGTGCGCCGACATCCAAGTCGATAGAGCGGGCAAAATATGGTGAACGCCAAGCTCAGGCGTCGTTGCAATACGCAAACTACCAGCAAGCTCATCACGTAATTGATTGACTTTAATACGCCCTTGTTCAGCGGCACTGACCACATCTTTTGCCGCTTCATAAAAGCTGGCGCCCGCTTCTGTTAAGCTAAGCTTACGAGTTGAGCGATGCAGGAGTACTACGCCAAGCTCGTTTTCTAAAGCGCGTATTTGTTGGCTGACCGCACTGGTCGTAATACCCAATTCGCGAGCTGAACCACTAAAAGAGCCGTGTCCGACCACACTGGCAAACACAGCCATACCACGTAAATTATCTAACATATTTCCACCTAAGCTGCTTTTTAGTTTTTAATATAACTTAACCATTATAGCGGATTATAATAAATCTTACAGTTTTTTACTATAACTCTGTTAGTCATCCAAAGCTATTTAGTCAATAATAAAACGAAAAATATCAAGGCGATAAATTGATATCGCCTTGATATTTGGAGAATTATAATAAAATATATAAAGGTTTACTGATTAAAGATTGCCAATCATAAAATTGAACATTGTTTAATATAACTGAACGCTTTAATATAACTGAACCTTACCCATTTTTCCTTCACCGCGCTCCGTCAAATACTGCATAACGGGCGTATTAAGCAATCTAGACTCTGCCACTGCCCGCGCTTCAATAAGGCGTTTTTGTTGACGGCGCTCAGGCGTTTTATCGTCGGCTTGCATAATACTACCATCTATCTGCAAGCTAATGTCTGCTTGCGTAAACTGTTCTTGTAGTTTCGCTGCCAACTGCTGAAAAGTAGCTTGCAGATGCTTACTATCTACCGCCGTGACAAAGACGGCTTTATCGTTACAGTGACCGGTCATCATCCCTTGACGTGCCAGTGCCAATTCATCGGGCGCCAAACTACCAGCTTCGCGGGCGCATTGTAGCCAGTAGTCCCATTTTTCTGGCGTCCACTCGCCCGTTAGTTCTTGCGGCGCACAGCGTAATAAAGTACGCGGATCATCCACTTGTACTGCTAATTGAGAATCATTTTCGCCAGACTCAACAACAGGCTCAGACTCAACAACAGGCTCAGACTCAACAACAGGCT
>NZ_DAINDI010000078.1:8670-11980 GCF_036731945.1 Psychrobacter sp. | reverse complement strand
AACCCAGCCGCTAAAGCAATGACAGTGTCTAGAATAACAACGGTACGCGCCGTGCTTAATAGATTGACATCACGACCTAAATAAGAGCCATAAGCCACCATGATGCCCATACCGATAGATAAGGTAAAGAAAGCATGACCAAGCGCCGCTAGCATCACATCGCCATTTAACTTACTAAGGTCTGGCGCAAACAGGTAGTTCACCGCTTCGCCAAAACCGCCATTCATGACGTTGTAACCAACAATTACGAATAAAATCACACCAAGTAAAGGCATAAGCACTTTGGCAGTGTTTTCAATACCTTTCGTGACACCAACACCAACGATTAAAGCGGTGATTGCCATGAACCCAGTATGCCAAATCGTCAAGGTGCCAGCTGACGCTAACATCGCATCGAAGGTAGCCGCCACAGAGTCGCTGTTTTGACCCGCAAAGCTGCCTGAGCCAACTTTGGTGATGTAGTTAAGCGCCCAACCACCGATGACACTATAAAACGATAGAATTAAGAAACCACCTAAAATACCAGTCGCACCGACAATACCCCAGCTGCGAGACTTG
Organism: Psychrobacter sp.; assembly: GCF_036731945.1. Classification (GTDB taxonomy): domain Bacteria; phylum Pseudomonadota; class Gammaproteobacteria; order Pseudomonadales; family Moraxellaceae; genus Psychrobacter. The sequence goes on along the minus strand of NZ_DAINDI010000078.1, from coordinate 11,422 downwards.
CCTTCACTGGCAGCGACATCAGAAAAAGTATTAATAGGGTTTTTTTGCCCACGGCGACCAATCAGCCATTCTGCAACCAAAATTGGAAAACCAATCAGAGCAAGACAAAATAAATAAGCGATAACAAAAGCGGAACCGCCACTCTCCCCAACCATATAAGGGAACTTCCAAATATTCCCTAAACCAACTGCCGATCCTACTGCTGCTAGTACGAAGCCAAAACTTGAGCTCCACTGAGCATGTTCTTTTTTATGAATAGCCATTTTGCCTTCCTCGTGCTTCAATTACTGTCGCTTATAATCTTCCTTGATTATCATAAATGGCTCTTGATGATAGAGACTCATTTAACCAGCTTGTCAATGTGACGCGCTTAGCAACATTATGAAAGAATTGTTTACAATATCGTAAACGCTCAGTTTCTGCTAAGCGACCAAAAAAGTCAAGTAGCGATAAATATAAAAAGCCATAACTATTAGTTATGGCTTTTTATATTTATCGAGATAATTTGTCAAAGTATTGGCTCTGTTGGTAATAGCCCTGTTTTTAAAATCTCAAGCGCTTGAGCCGTTGTTAGACCTGATCGGTAGATAACACGATACGCTTGGCGCAATACATCAATCGTTTCTTTAGACCAGTCTTTACGGCGCATACCTTCGACATTTAGGCCGTGGGCTTTGGCAGGATTACCTGAAACCATGGTAAAAGCAGCGACGTCTTTTAAAATTAGGCTAGCTCCGCCAACCAAACTGTAATCATCAATAGTACAGAACTGATGAATACCTGAGTTGCCGCCAATAATCGTATGGTTACCAATAGTCACATGCCCTGCCACCCCGACATTATTAGCCAATACATTATGGTCGCCGATTAAGCAATCATGGGCCACATGGGTATTGACCATCAAAAGATTGTGACTGCCAATCTTCGTCAAGCCGCCGTCTTGCTCAGTGCCACGGTGCAAGCTACACGCCTCGCGAATGGTATTATGATCGCCAATTTCAAGCCACGTACGCTCACCCGCGTATTTCAAATCCTGCGGGTCTTCGCCAATACTGGCGAACTGATAAAACTGGTTGTATTGCCCGATACGCGTCAGTCTTGCTACGACCACGTGCCGATGCAAAACCGTATGGGCACCAATAGAAACTTCATCACCGACAATACAATAAGGACCAATGATGGCAGTCTCATCAATGTTAGCGGACGGTGAGATGAGTGCTGTTGGATGAATCTGACTCATAATATGGACCTTTGTATCATCTGATGCGAATAAATGGTAAAACAAGTAAAGCAAGCTTAGCGTAAATAATCAACCTGATACTGGTTTTGGTTAAAACTGGTTAAAAAGACAACGACGCCCAAAAGCATAACGATTTTTAAAAGTGGCAATCTAGGTAAAATACCGAGATAAATTTCTAGATTCCTACTAACAATTATCTAAAGGCGGAAGATTTAGCCAATCTTATAGAATTATTATACGTTAGTGTTCATCGTATTTTATTGTCCTTGACGGGCAATCATAATTTGGGCACTAGCAGCAAGCTCATCTTCGACATGGACGGTACAATCAAACTTATAAATACCCTGCTTTTGCATCACGGTTTTTGCACGGATAATCAGCTGATCACCAGGGATAACACGGCGTTTAAAGCGCACTTTATCCACCCCTGCAAATAAATACAAATAACCGTCCTCTGCCGTCAATCCGGCGCTAATAAACCCAAGGACGCCCGATACTTGCGCCATCGACTCCACCATCAATACACCCGGCATGATGGGCTGATCGGGAAAGTGGCCATTAAAAAACTCTTCATTAATAGTCACGTTTTTGATCGCTGTAATGCATTCGCCAGGGCTGCACGATATGACTTTATCTACCAGCAAAAATGGATAACGATGCGGCAGATAATGCTTCAATGTATGATAGGTTAATGGCAGTGTTAAGCCTTGTTCTGCTAAGCTTTTGATGTCTTCATCACTTGGGCTATCAATAACAGTCGTACTCATAATGGCGCTTCCTTGCTATATACTGAGCATTGCTTTGTGTTCAAGCATTGCTGTGTTTTTAAATTTTATAAATAAGTTTGATATGTTGTTAAGTTATCTATTAACCGCGCTAGACTAATCGCGACCAAGCTGGCGAAAGCGTACCGCCGCACGGCGCCAATTAGCGGTTGGCATGGCCGCTGTACCAGAGGAGTATGAACCAGCCTTGTTAATGGATTTGGTCACCATGGTCATGCCAGATAAAGTGACGTCATCAGCAATCTCAATATGGCCAGTAATGCCAACAGCGCCGCCGATAATGCAGCGCTTGCCAATGGTGGTACTACCGGCAATGCCAGTTTGCGCTGCGATGGCAGTACCATCACCGATACGGACGTTATGAGCAACTTGTACAAGATTGTCAATAATAACATGATTGCCAATCACCGTATCGTCAATTGCACCGCGATCGATACAGGTTTGGCTGCCTATACGTACATCATCGCCAATTACCACGCGTCCTAATTGAGCAATACGCTCCCAGCCGGTAACACTAGGATTACTCGTAGGCGCAAAGCCAAAGCCTTCTGACCCTATGCTAACGCCAGCATGCAATCTTACACGATTACCAAGCACACAATCATGCGCGATGACCACTTGTGATTTGAGCACACAATCGGTACCAATACTGCTGTTCGCCTCAATGACCACGTGCGCATCAAGCACACTGCGATCACCAATTTGTACCCCTTCGCCAATCATACAA
>NZ_DAINDI010000078.1:6909-8660 GCF_036731945.1 Psychrobacter sp. | reverse complement strand
GCCAATAACAGCGCTTTCCGCTATCACGGCACTCGGATGAATACCCTCAAACAAGGACGTACGGGCAAATAGTTGACTGGCACTGGCATAAGCCAAATAAGGCGCGGCAACGATTAAGGCAATCGTATTCTGTTCAACTTTGCCTTGATGGTCTGAGGTAGTTAACACAGCTCCAGCCTGACTGGTTGCTAGACTAGGCAAATAATGCGGATTGGCCAAAAAGCTTAATTGCTGCGAATTGGCGGTGGTTAAATTACCGATACCCTCTAATTTTAGACACAACTGCTCAGCGCTAAGGTCATCCTTGTTAAGAACCGGCTGACGCTGCTCAATCCGCGTGATAAGTTGCTCAATCGTTATCATAGTTGCTATTAGTATAATTAAAATTAGTATTGGTATGAATAAGTGAGTCGCCAAGTTGAAATATCAAATTGGCGACCTATTAAATTTTAACTGCGGACTAGTTTACTTAGCTGCATAAATAAATAAAAGCAATTAAACCGCTGCATTTAACTTTGTGGTACTAAAAAGTATTACCGATTTGGAACTGAACTTTTTCAGTCTCATCGCCTTCTTTGTCACCGATAGGCACAGCATAACTGAGCGAAATCGGACCAATTGGTGTATACCAGGTTACCCCTAACCCCGCACTAAAGCGGAATTTATTGTCTTGAGTAAGCAATGGAACGTCGATAGGGTTATTATCTTTATCTACAGGACGTTTACCTGTAGCAGGGTCGATAAACATACGATCTTCTTTATCCGTGGTATCAAATACCTGACCACCTTCGGCAAATAGTACTGGACGTACTTGGTCTGCCCAATCGCCTTTAAACGGCATCGGTAAAATCAATTCGGTACCAAAAGTAACTAACGCATTACCACCTACTTCTTCGTCCTTATAACGAACACTATCATTGATCGCATCATTATAGCTTTGCGATTTGGGACCCAATGTTGATGATTCATAACCACGAACCGAACCATAACCACCAGCATAGAAGTTTTCATAAAATGGCAAGTCATTACCGTATCCAAGCTTGGTATAACCACGCGCCACCCAATCTTTATAAATCGGATAGTAGATATTGCCACGATAAACAAGTTTTTGATAACTTTCATCGCCCAAGCCAATGGTTGCATCAACGGTATGGCTCATGCCTTTGTTTGGGAATACGGGGCGATCTAGCGTACTGTAATCCCAACCTAATAATAAGTTATAGGTCTGATAATCGTTTTTAAAGCCAGTACGTTCAACATCCGTGAACTTCTCGAATGTACCGCCGCCATCAATAATCTGCTGCACGTTGGACACACCAAGACGGCTACCACCGCGCACGGTGGTCTTATCAACGTTTAAGCCAGCACTGACACGTTTGGTTTCATCAACAGGATAGCTGTAGTTCAGCGTGGCACCGTAAGCATCAGTGACATAGTTACTAACGTTTCTGTCGTCGTATTTGGTTTCACGATAATATGCGCTGACACCTTGCGACACACCGTTTTCAGTAAAGTACGGATCGGTATAACCTAAGCTGTAAGAATCGCGCGTTTCTGAACGTGATAGCGCTGCTTTCACGCGGTTACCCGTACCCATAAAGTTATTTTGGGTTAAGTCTAACTGGAAGGTCACACCGCCACTTTGCGAGTAACCAGCAGCAATCGTTGAGCTGCCAGAAGGCTGCTCTTCGACCGTATAGTTGACATCGACTTGGTCTGGCTGGTTTGGCACAGGCTTCACATCAACGTTG
>NZ_DAINDI010000078.1:2268-6899 GCF_036731945.1 Psychrobacter sp. | reverse complement strand
TTTAAAGAAACCGGTACGCATCAAGCGTGTACGCGACAGCTGAATTTTATCATTAGAGGCTAGTGTACCTTCTAACTGACGCATTTCACGGCGCAATACTTCATCTTGGGTTTTTAAGTTACCCGTAAAGTTAATACGGCGCACATAGATAGGACGGGCAGGATCGATATAATAGTCGATATCGACCACTTTGGTCTCATCATTGATACGCGGTACTGGTCGGATTTGTGCTAAATAATAGCCTTCATTACCATAACGGCTCTTCAGTGCAGCAGTGGTCGCATCAAGTTTGGCTTGCGAATATTTTTCATCGGGCGCAAACGTGACCAGCTCTTTTAGCTCAGCGTTATCAAAGGTTGGTTTACCTAAGAAGTTCACCTCGCCAAACTGATACTGCTCGCCTTCGCTAAGACTGACTTCGATAAACACATTGCTTTTATCTTCGCTAATATTAAGAACGGCATTATCGACGGAAAAACGTACATAGCCATCGTTTTGATAAAGCGCTTTAAGATTTTCTAAACTGGCCGCCAGCTTTTCTTTAGCATAGCGATCAGACTTAGATAACAGGCGCGTCCACGACGACTCTTTTACCGCAAAAACGTCTTTAATCTGCTCATCACTAAAGTGCTTATTACCAATAATATTGATATCGACGACTTTGGCGGGTTTACCTTCGATAAAGCGCACATCAAGCTTGACGCGATTACCATCTAATAATGTCTGATCGACTTCGATATTGCTATTGTAATAACCTTGACTAATATATTGCTGTTGTAGCTCGTTGGCGACACCTTGCAGCGTCGCTTGCTTCAACACATCACCGACAGACAAACCGGCGTTACCAAGCCCTTGCTCAAGCCCTTCTTTTGGGATAAGTTTATTGCCTTCAAAGTTGACTTCAGCGATGATAGGACGTTCGACGACATCAAAGCGCAGCTTGCCGCCTTCGACACGACTTTGAATATCAGCAAAGTTTTCAGTCGCATATAGTGCCTTAATACTGGCGGCCAAACGACTATCATTAACCGTATCACCCACCGAAATCGGCAAAACTGGATAGAGACTATCAGGAGTTAGGCGTTGTAGACCATTAAAGCCGATATCAGTGACCACAAATTCTGCAGCCTGCACCGGCATACTCATCATTGCTACAACTAACGGCAACCCAGCCGCGCTCATAAATAAAGGCGTACGCATAAACACTATCCGTCAATAAAAAACTTGCTTAAGTTAAGGTAAAAAGCACGTGTTGTCTAGCCCATTTCGCATAAAGTCGAAAAACTCCAGCAAGGCAGACTCAGGACACTTTATATAAAACGCATCATAAAATAAACTAAAAAATAAAATTAGTACAGTAGCGGTAATAGAAAATAAACGCCGTATTACATGGACTGCCTGCGCTGTAGCAGCATACAAGCATTAAACCATCATGCTTTAGTTGATAAACGGCAGCATTATTTATCAAAACAGCCGACTGATATCATTACCAATTGCTAACACCATGAAACCTGCCAGCAAGAGTAAACCGATATTTAGACCGACCATTTGCACGCCTTCAGACAGAGGTTTACCGCGTATCAGCTCAATAAGGTAGTAGACAATATGTCCACCATCTAATACTGGAATGGGCAAAAGATTCAAGACCGCAAGGCTCAAACTGATCAACGCTGCTGTCGATAATACCATCTGCCAGCTAATATCAAAGCTTTGTTTGGCGACTTTCGCAATGGTAATCGGACCTGATAAATTCTCCAAACCTATCATACCAGACAGCATCTTGCCCATTGAGCTGACCGTCATGACGGCTAGCTGTTCCGTCTTTTCAAATGACTTGATTAAAGATTCCCCAGGACCATAGACAACGGTGGTTTTGTAAGCGTCAGGAATGACGATTTCAGACTCTGCCACCATAGCACCAATTTGCCCGTAATCGTTACCTAAATTGTCTTTTTTACCTTGCGGCATGATGGATAACTGAACTTGTTTGCCGTCACGTAAGACAGTGAAATTAAGCAAGGTTTCAGGATTGTCGCGAATGATACGCGTGGCGCTAATCCAGTCGGTAATCTCTTTACCATTAATAACCGTAATGCGGTCACCAACCTGCAAGCCTTGACGGCTGGCAGCGCCATCGGGCGTTAAATTGCCAACGATTGGTGCAATGTTTGGTTGCCACGGTATCATACCAAAGCTTGATAACGCATCTTTGCCTTGCGCCGCCCCTTGCATAAATTCTTTAAACGGTGCTTGATAGGTTTTGGTGGCGTTACTACCTGTTGCCTCAGATTGTAAGGTAACACTGACATTGTCCGTCTCACCCATACGCCCAGCAAGGCGATAGTTAATACCTTCCCACGTCTGCACCTCATAACCGTCAATAGCGACAATTTTATCACCCACAGGCAACTGTGCCATCGCTGCTGGGGTATCTGGCAGCACTTGCCCTATCTTTGTTGCCAATTGCTCAGACGGGGTCATAAATAACACCCAAAATAATGCAATAGCGATGACAAAATTCATGATAGGACCGGCGGCAACCACCGCAATCTTTTTGAGCGGATGCTGACGATTAAACGCTAGATGTAGCTCGTCTGCTGCTACCTCACCTTCACGCTCATCAAGCATTTTGACGTAACCACCAAGCGGTAGTGCCGAAATGCGATAATCAATGCCGCTTTTTTTACTGGTCCAACCAAAGAGTTTCGGACCAAAGCCGATAGAATAGGTCAGTACTTTAACGCCGCAAAGACGCGCCACGATGTAATGACCCCACTCATGTAAGGCGATGAGCGGACCTAAGACAAATATTGCCGCAAGTAGCGTTAATAAAAACGTCATGATCTTTTCTCAATATGCTCTTTTAACATCGTTTATCAAATGACTGAACTTCTATAGATTCATGCCAACTTTGCTACTAACGTATCAGTATGCTGACGCGCTATGTTATCAATCGCTAAAATATCTTCGATATCGGCAGTCTCATTTAATACCGCTACTTGTATCTCATCTAGTGCTTGCGCATTAATGTCGGCAATATCAGTCAGACGAATCTGCCCATTTAAAAATGCGGCAACTGCAATCTCATTGGCCGCATTTAGCACAATCGTAGCCTGCGTACCCGCTTGCATCGCCTGCCTTGCCAAACGCAAACAGGCAAATTTTTGCAAATCAGGTTCAATAAACTCTAAACCGCTTAACGCAAATAAATCTAATGGCTGCGAGCCGCTATCGATACGGTCAGGGTAACTAAGTGCATGGGCAATAGGCGTCTTCATGTCAGGGCTGCCAAGCTGCGCCAAAAAGCTACCATCGCTATATTCTACCATTGAGTGAATGATACTTTGTGGATGAATCACCACATTTATCTTATCCTCACTCAAATCAAATAAATGACAAGCTTCGATGAGCTCAAGCCCTTTATTCATCATCGTTGCTGAGTCAACCGATATCTTTTGCCCCATTGACCAATTGGGATGTTTAACTGCTTCAGCGACGCTAGCTTGCTGCATTTGCGCAAACGATTGCTGTAAAAAAGGCCCGCCAGACGCGGTCAACCAAAGCTTACGAACGCCATGGTTTTGCTGATGAATTTGGCTACTGTCTTGTTGAATCGCAAAGGGTAAACACTGGAAGATCGCATTGTGTTCTGAATCTAAAGGCAGCAAAGTAGCGTGATGCGTTTTAACCGCATTAATCATTACCTTTCCAGCCATGACCAATGCTTCTTTATTCGCCAATAAAATACGCTTGCCTGCACGCGCTGCTGCCAAAGTAGAAGGCAGACCAGCTGCGCCTACGATCGCCGCAACCACCGTATCGGTTTGCGGATCAGTCGCAATATCGACCAACCCTGAAGCACCGCCGACCACTTCGATATTAAGACCAGCAGCGCTGAGACGCTGAGCGAACTCATCAACCGCTGCTGTCGGCACACTGACGCGTTTTGGCAAAAACTGTTGGCAAAGCGCAAATAATTTATCTAAACGGTGATAGCCTGATAAGGCATAAACGTCGTAGTTCTGTGGTTGCGCCGCCAAAATTGCTAACGTGCTATCGCCTATCGAGCCTGTCGCGCCTAGTACGGCGATGCGTTGGGTCATAACCATCGGTGCCTATAATACGGTGAAATTAAATGAGAAATAAAGACAATAATATAAGGTATAGAACCTAATACGAGGTAGCCTAGTCGCTACCAAATATGTAAGCCTTACCTATTTTATATTTTTAGCCTGATAGTTTTTTATTTTTAGACTTTTTATTCTTAAACTATTGATTGCTATAAGACCATTAAACCGAGCTGCTGTAGCGCCCAAAAGCCAAGCGCAAATATCGGAGTAGCAGACAATAACGAATCAATGCGATCAAGTACCCCGCCATGCCCTGGCAAAATGGTTCCAGAGTCTTTGACATCAGCACGGCGCTTCAGCATCGACTCAAACAAATCGCCAAGTACGGACGCTAAAATTGTCAAAGCCGACAAGCCTATAAAGGCGATTAATGGAATACCCGTCAATTGTAGTTTAAAGACACTAATGCCGATGACCACAAGCAAGCCTGTGACCAAGCCGCCTGCCAGCCCCTCCATGCTTTTATTAGGTGAGACATTCGGTGCCATCTTACGGCGACCG
>NZ_DAINDI010000078.1:0-2242 GCF_036731945.1 Psychrobacter sp. | reverse complement strand
CCCAACAAAGTAAGCGCCACTATCGGCACACCAGACCAATAAGAATACATACAGCAGCCACCATGCGGACAGTTGCCATAAGTAAAACATAGCGGTAATGGCAGCGGTTAATATAATAGCGCCCATCAATGCTAATTTCTTACCGTACCAGCTAGTATGAGTCGGAAATACCCGCACCCAAGACAGGGCCATCAGCCAGATAATTAGTGACGCTACCCACCAAAACAGCCACGTAACTTTAAACATCAGCGAGACGATGGTCAGCGCCAAAACCAACAGCACAAACAACGCAGGCTGCTGCCACTTTGGCATCAGTTTGGTCCACTCGTGGGCGGCGATAATGACGCCAATCGCTAGCAGCGGTGCAAATAAAATGGGCGTTTGGCTCGCAAACATTGCAATACCAACGATAATAACGAGAACAATTGCCGTCTTAATTCGTTGCCACATACTTATCGAGCCTTATATAACGAAAAATGTTTGGTCAAAATCTAGCATAACAGCGCTCTATAATAGCCCATTAAACAGGATTAACGCTAATTAAAGCAGCTTATTATAGACCAAACAAGTGTAATTCAAACCTCGCGGACGACTTAAGCAATTATTTCTACAGCGCTTATTAGCTAAAATTATTTTAAGAACTCTGCTGCTCTATCACTACTTGTTCGCTGGTTTTGCCAAAGCGGCGTTGGCGCTGAGCAAATTCTGCTATCATCGCTGCAAGCTCTGCTACTTTAAAATCGGGCCACAGGGTTTGGGTAAAGAACAATTCGGCATAAGCAGATTGCCATAATAGGAAGTTTGACAAACGGTATTCGCCGCCCGTGCGTATCAGCATATCAACCGCTGGCGCATCTGCTAATTGCACATATCCGCCAAGCATCTCTTTATCGATGTCTTCTGCGCGCAACTTGCCCGCTTCGACTTGCTGCGCCAACTGCTTAGCAGCATGGGCAATATCCCACTGTCCACCGTAGCTAATGGCGATTACCAAGGTCATCGCTTCAAAGTCAGCGGTTTTTGCCTCGGCATCTAACATCAATGCTTGCAACGCTTCACTAAGCTGACTGCGATCACCAATAAAGCGCAAGCGAATGCGATATTTTTGCATACGCGGCAATTGCTCATTGATGGTTAAGCTCAACAAATGCATCAGCAAAGCCACCTCGCTCGGTGGTCGTTGCCAATTCTCACTAGAGAAGGCAAAGACGGTTAGCACTTCAATGCCTGTACTAACGCAGTATTCGACAATAGGGTCTAGCGCATCTTTGCCAGCGATATGCCCCTGACCTTTGCCTAAATGATTGATTTTACCGTAGCGATTATTGCCATCCATGATGACGGCGATATGCCGCGGGAGAAGAGCGGGAGTTGAAGCATCTGAAATAGACATAGGCTGACTTGCTTGTGGTTTGGGTAAAGTAATGTGACGCGCGTTATCGCCTGTTAAGAAAAATATGGCACATTTAGCAAATGACTTATGAAAAACCTAAATTCAGCAGAAAACGCTTTCATAAAGAGTTTTTAACAGAACAATTACTTAACAATGGCTTAATTTCTTATACAGCAATAAACAGTCAATATGCATATAATATTGACTGTTTTTAGAGAAAAGATACTGCTGTTGTCTTTAATTAACAAGAAAAGACAGCCGCTTATACTTCCATCAAGTCGCTTTCTTTTTTGCTCAAGCGGCTATCAATGGTTTCAATATATTTGTCAGTGATTTTTTGGATATCATCACTGGCGCGGCGCTCGTCATCTTCTGAGATTTCTTTTTCTTTTGCCAACTCTTTAATATCATTCATCATATCGCGGCGGATATTACGGATAGAAACACGGCTATTTTCTGCTTCGCTACGAGCAAGCTTTTGCATATCGCGGCGCGTGTCTTCGGTCAACGCTGGCATCGGTACACGAATAACGTCAGCAGTCATCGGGTTTAAGCCTAAATCTGCTTCGCGAATGGCTTTATCAATCGCTTGCACCATGCTACGCTCAAATGGCTGCACCAGTAAAGTACGTGAATCTTCGACGTTGACGCTAGCAACTTGGTTCAATGGCGTATCGGCACCATAGTAGCTAACCATTACGCCAGATAACATACCTGGGTGCGCGCGGCCAGTACGTACTTTGCTAAAAGTCGTCTCAAGCGCTTCCAAGGTTTTTTGCATGCGTGCTTCGCCGTCTTGCTTAATCTCTTTAATCATCATGTATCCTTATTTATCGCTGTCGATAAATC
>NZ_DAINDI010000077.1:0-12132 GCF_036731945.1 Psychrobacter sp. | reverse complement strand
GTCACTGGTGGGGCGGCAGGAATTGGTGGTGAAATAACCACTGTCCTAACCCAAAGAGGCGCATCTGTTTTAGCGGTAGATATTGATGACGCTGCCGGTCAGCAGAAAGTTGACAGTAATCCTGATCATATTGCATTTCTTAAGGGCGACATCTCCAAACCCTCAGTTGCTGAAGAAGCGGTAAAGATGGCTGTTTCAAAGTTTGGAAAACTTACGGGTGTGGTAAATAATGCACACGCCTCCAGACAAAAGCCTTTAATGGAGCTTACCGAAGAGGATTGGTCTTTATCTATGGGTACTGGCTTAAAAGGAACTTTGAACTTTATGAAAGCCGCCTATCCAGAACTTAAAAAAACAAAAGGTGCTATCGTTAATTTTGGCTCTGGTGCCGCGCTTAATGGTCAAGAAAACCAAGGCAGTTATGCGGCTGCCAAAGAAGCGATTCGAGGGTTATCACGAGTGGCGGCAAACGAATGGGCAAAAGATGGCATTCGTGTCAATATTGTTTGTCCATTGGCATTAACCGAAGGTGTGGCAAACTGGAAGGAAGCCTATCCTGAGCAGTACGAAGAAATCGCTAAAAAGAATCCCATGAATCGTTTTGGCGATCCCAAGACTGATATCGCACCAGTAGTGGCGTTTCTTTTAAGTGAGGATAGTCAATATATGACTGGTCAAACGCTGATGGCAGATGGTGGTGATATTAAATTAAGATAAACGTTGTATAGCTAATATTGGACAAACGATTTTCTAGCAGTCGTTTGTCCTTTTTTTTGTAATCTAGGGCGTGGCATCACGCTTTAATAAATAAAAAACTGACTCTTTTAAGTCTTGCTCACTGGTTATGATAGTGTGTTCAAGCTCAATAGGAGTTAAGAATTTTATATGCTAAAGTTCTCGTCTCGGTCTAACCAAGATACTTTTAATCTAAAAAAATATGATTGCTTCTTATATGTTTGTGACTCTAGTGATAGTTAGCATTTACGTAGCGCCTGTTTTAATTATACTTTTAATCGTACTTATCACGATGAATACGATTAAGACAAACAAAAATATTGTTGAGACAATTAAAGTTTTATAAAAAATTCTTGCTGTTATATTTGTTTTGGATTTGATGGTTCTTTCATACATATGGGTCAATATTGGTAGGTTTTAATAGCCTATACCCCAAGGGAACCACCTATTTCACCCTTAAAACCTATTAACAGACCACTTAAAACAGACTGCTATAATGGAACCACTTATAACAGACTAGCCAAACATACGCCACATTATCCAAAACAGTCCTGCCATAACGATAGCAATGACTAATAGCCTCTTTGCCCAATAAGGAATAAGCGGTTTTTTATAGCCCAAATCATTAAGCTGGCTGTCAACGCCGTCTTGTAGACTTTGAAAGCCTTGCTCAGAGGGCGTGCTTTTGACTTTACTTCTAATCAATTGCTCAGGCTCTTCTTGCACTTGTTCTCTATCAAAGCTAAAAGCTTGGCTTGGGATACCTTGTTTGTTGGCGATAGTCGTGAGGGTTTGCTGCTGCTTGTTCTTTAGCGCAAGCTCGTAAGCATCTATGCGAGATTTGGCGGCATCCATACTGATATTTTCATCAGCGGCCAAGGTTTTAATTGCCTGCACCAAATTGCCTTTTTCGACCATCATCATCACAGCTTTTGGCAGTTTTTTATTGGCGGGCGTAGAGCCTGAATCAGAGTCGAACATGACAGTCCTTATTTGGGTGAGATACTAGGTAGGTGAGGGTATTATAACCATTTTATCGCCGCAAAATTCAAGCAAAAAAATACCGCAACCATTAGCATGTCTGCGGTATTTTCATAGCGCTTAGCGAATTTTAATAAAAAATTGCCATAAACGCTTGTTTAAATTATCTAGGATAATTTATAGGTCTTTCCAGCGTTGAATAGACTCTTTGATGACTTCTTTAGCTTCTGCGACGTCACCCCAAGATTCGACCACCGTTGTACCGGCTTTTTTAAGGTCTTTATAGTGGCTAAAATGGAACTGTAATTGGTTGATTAGTTGCTTTGGTAAGTCTTCTAGACTATTGTAAGTATTGCCTGTATCACGGTCATCAGCTGGTACGACGACGATTTTGTCATCGACTTCGCCATCATCAACGAATTTCATCACGCCGATAACTTTCGCTTTTAAGAAAATGCCAGTAGGCAACGGCTGTTCTGTGATGATAAGCGCATCTAGCTCATCGCCATCTTCATCAAGGGTTTGCGGGATAAAACCGTAGTTACAAGGTTTGGCAAAAATCTGTGGATCAACACGGTCAAGCTCAAAAACTGCCAATTCGCGATTCCACTCAATTTTATGGCTGCTACCAGTTGGGATTTCTACGACCACATTAATGATGCCACCATCGACGTCGCCTGCGTCCAAAATTTTATTAAAATCTGCCATAAATTGCTCCAAGGTACTTTTGTTATGAATGCTTCAATGATAAAGGGTTAAGGGTTGGCGCGCTAAGGTTATTGCTGCGTCCAATTTGTGCGCCTGCGATTATAACAAGTTTGACTCAAATTTTCTCACAATGCTTAAGTCTAAGCGTGCACGATATTATGCAAAAAAGGATTATGCAAAAACAGTAATTAAAAACTATTTAGGAGCGAGGGCACGTAATTGGATATGTCCAGCATGACGCTTGGCAATATTATCGATAAGTTTTTGGGTCACTTGCTCATAGCTTAAACAGTTGGTCATTGCTGGTATAGATTGCTCTGCTGCCTGCGCTGCCAGTTGTTTATCCTGCGCTTGCTTATCCATGGCGGCAAAGTCAGCCAGTCGTAACATTTGCATGCCCGCATAGCCGCACGGATTAATGGCATTAAAGGCGGATAAGTCACAATCTAAATTAATCGCAACGCCATGATAGCTAAAACCATGCTTGATTTTGAAGCCAAGTGAGGCGATTTTACCCAGCATAATGGCGTCATCGGCCGGAAGCTCAGTGACTGGTTGAGCCTTATCATTGCTGGCAGTATTCAGATGGCTATATAAGTAAACCCCCGGCGCATCACGGCGGGCATGGGCGCTGATAAGACTGCTATTAGACGCGTGGCTTTTTAGGCAGTCATTGACCACATCTTCAATGGCTTGCTCGGCGTGCGATACCATGTTGCGCACACTCCAGCCCAAACTTTCCAAATCAAATAACCAATAGATAACCAGCTGTCCATGCCCGTGCCATGTCACCTGACCGCCGCGATCAGTCTTGATAATCGGCGTATTGGTACGTTGTAAGATATGCTCTTCTTTACCGGCTTGTCCAAGCGTATAGACATCATTGTGATCGACAATCCAAAGCTCGTCAGGCGTACGTAGACCTTGCTCTTTTTTCAGTGCGATACGCGCTAACGTACGCGATAGCATAGCATCAAGGGTAGGGACGTAATCAGCAGCTGAAAGCGATTTGCTGATCAGCATATCATTGAGAGGTTGCGCGGTATTTTGCATGAGAGTGATTGTCTTATGGTTTTGTTATTAAGAAACGTGCTTATTATTGGTATTTAGTGTAGCAGTTTTAACATTTGTGCCCAAATCTAAATGTTGCTATTTAATCTACGAATTAATTGTCAATGCTGCGTTAAAGATACTGTTAAATTGCGGCAATATAATCCTTGTCTGACACGTATTTCATACAAACCCAGTAGTCAATCAAAGGTGCTGTTCATTGATTGGACAATGCGCTACATTAAACGGCATTGAATAAAATAGTGTTTAGCAGCATTGAATGGAATCTCAGGCGCTTTTCGTACTTTAGCGACTGCTTATTTTAACGACCATACATTTAGAGTCCTAAATCGATAATAGCGTACTGACTCTAACGCTTATAACAAGGAAGATAAATGACTGATAGTAATCAAAATACACCCTCTCAAAATGAGCCTATGTCAACCAATCAAGCTCAAGAACCAAATCGTGCCCATAATGCAGATGAGTCTCTTAGTATCATTAAAACTGTCGCTGATATGCAAGCGCAATTTGCGCGCTTACAAAAGCTGAGTCGCACGCAGCCTATCAATGATTGGGCAACGCGTGAAAATCAACTCGACAATTTAGAGGTGATGCTGAGCGATAATCAAGAGCTGCTTGCCAAAGCGATTAGCGCTGATTTTGGTTATCGCAGTGAGTCTGAAACCCAGTTTGCTGAGCTATTTCCAAGCTTTACCGGTATTAGCCATGCCAAAAAGAATGGTAAAAAATGGATGAAGCCGCAGCGCGTATCGATTTCAGCGCTTTATATGCCAGCTCATAATGAGATTCAGCCGCAGCCGCTTGGCGTGGTCGGTATTATGGTCCCTTGGAATTACCCGCTATTTTTAGCAGTCGGACCGATGATTGATGCGCTGGTAGCGGGCAATCGCATTATGATTAAGATGAGCGAGGCGGCACCGCAATTTGCTCAAACCTTTGCTGAGACTATTTCGCGTTATTTTTCACCGGATATGGTTTCTGTGGTGATTGGCGAAGTTGAAATTGCTGAAGCCTTTAGTAAACTGCCTTTTGACCATTTATTGTATACCGGCTCGACCGCGGTCGGCAAAAAAGTCATGGCGGCGGCGGCACCGAACTTAACGCCCGTCACCCTTGAGTTGGGTGGTAAGTCGCCGGTTGTCGTTTTAGAAGGTGCTAATTTAGAAAACGCTGTCAATCGCGTGATGATGGGTAAAACCCTTAATGCGGGTCAAACCTGTATTGCGCCAGATTATGTATTGGTTCAACGTCAATATCATGAGGAATTTACCCGTCTGGCAAAAGAGTGGATGGAAAAGCATTATCCCAATATTGCAGACAATCCTGATTACTCGCACATCATCAACGGCGAGCAGTTTAAACGCGTCAAAGGCTATCTCGATGATCTAGAAGATGACCATATTCATCAGTTGACGGATGCAGATGCTGATCACGACAGCCGCCTGATGCCGCCAGTGATTGTCAAAGAGCCTGCGCCTGATAGTGAGCTGATGCAAAACGAGATTTTTGCGCCGATTTTGCCCTTGATGCACTATGACACTCTCGATGATGCTATTGATTTTATCAATGAGCGTCCACGCCCGTTGGCGCTCTATGTCTTTGGTGACAACAGCAGCGAGATAGATCAGGTGCGTAACAATACGGTGTCAGGCGGTCTGTGTATCAATGAAGTCATCATGCATGTGGCGCAGCATGACTTGCCGTTCGGCGGGGTTGGGCACTCAGGTACGGGCGCTTATCACGGCAAAGCGGGTTTTGAGCGTCTTAGTCATATGAAGCCGGTATTCATACAATCGAAGCTCAATGGTCTTAATATTTTATTACCGCCATACGGTGGATTGTTTAAAAAAGCCATGGCGCTATTTCTGAAATAATAATACGTCCTAACAACATGTTCAGCATAACAAACAATAGCATCTACTCAGGTAGGTGCTATTTTTTTACCTAAAAGTTAGTTGTTCAAGATAAGGTATTTAAAACAAGTTATTAAAAGCGGATTATTTAAAGCAACTCATTCAAAAAAAGTCATTTGAATAAACATTTAAAAATCTTTAACTAAAGTTAATGAGCATTTGTCATCTTGTCGATAAATCGCTACACTTTGTAGAGCGCCTTAATAAATCTATAGTTAATGTTAGGCGCTCTATAAGCAAATAAATTAATAATAAACAACAGACTTTAGGTGTAAAAATAAGCTTTACTAAACTTAGAAATAATTTCAAGAATAATAACGATAAATAGGATCTGCCGTGCGCCAATGGATTGCCTCTAGCTTATTATTAATAAGCTCGCTCATCTTATCTTTACCCGTATCCGCTGCTGTATCAAGTTGTGCTGCGCCGATTAAATTTGGCGCGCTCACGTGGGAGAGTGGGCAGTTTACCACTGGGGTATTAAAATATATCACCGAAAATGGCTATGGCTGTCAAGTGACCGAGGTGCCAGGCGCCGGTCCAGCGCTTGAAAATGCCTTGCTGCAAAATGATATTCAGGTCATCGGTGAGCAATGGATAGGGCGCTCGCCGATTTTAGAGCAAGCTATCGAGGACAAAAAGGTGGCAATCATTGGCGACACGCTTGAGGGCGGTGCGACCCAAGGATGGTATGTGCCCAAATATGTCTTAGAAGAAAATCCAGGTCTGCGTCGTTATCAAGATTTGCCCAAATACGCTGAGTTATTTAAAGATCCTGAAGACCCGCGTAAGTCGCGCTTTATGAACTGTCCGTCAGGATGGGCATGTGAGATTTTTAATACCCGTTTATTAAAAAATACGGGTTTAGATAAGACCTTTAACAGTGTCCACCCCGGTACTGGCGCTGCGCTCGATGCCGAAATATCCTCTGCTTTTGAACAGCATAAACCCTTATTGTTTTATTACTGGCAACCGACTGGGCTCATGGCAAAATACGACTTTGCGCCATTAGAGTTTCCCGCGCACGATGACGCCTGTTGGCAAGATTTATTACTTGCTAATGGCACCTCTGACTGTATCTCAGGTTTTCCTGTTTCTCCTTTGAGTATCGCGGTATCGACGCCTTTTATACAATCTAATCCTGGGCTGACCGATTTTTTTAAACAAGTTAACTTTACCCCTGACCAGCTCAACGGCGCTATTTTAGAGATGAGTGAAAACAAGCGCAGCGGTGATGAGCAAGCGCTGGTATTTTTACGTCAAAATCCTGATGTTTGGCAGACGTGGATAACGCCAGAAGCGGCGCAGAAGATGGCAGCGAAACTTGGCATTAGTCTGAACGGTAGCACTTTATCAAATAACGCTGCATCAGATAGGTTAGAAAACAACAATACAGCTAACTTGTTCGGTCTGTCTTCAAGCTTTCCTTCGTGGTCGCTTGATACCTCGCTCAACAAGGCTTTAGCAACTGTGGTTAGAAACTATGGCGAAGTTTTCCGTGGTATCAGTAGCGCTGCCTTGACCTATTTATTGTTGCCCATTGAACGCTTTTTAACCATTATACCGCCATGGCTAATCATTGCGCTGGTGACCGTATTGGCGTGGTTTGGCGTTCGTAAAATATGGTTTGCGCTAGCATGCGGCGTCGGATTATTTCTAATTGGTGCGTTTGGACTATGGAGTGCGTTGATTGATACCTTTGCGCTGCTTATCGTATCAGTATTGGTCACGGTGGTGGTTGGTATTCCAATCGGTATTGCCATGTCTGGTAGTAAAATCTTGCGTAAAATTATCACACCGATACTCGATGTGATGCAGACCATGCCAAGCTTTGTCTATTTGATACCCGTGCTTATGTTATTCGGCATTGGTAAAGTACCTGCGCTATTTGCCACCATTATTTATGCCTTGCCGCCGCTGATTCGGCTGACTACTTTGGGAATTACCCAAGTCAATCATGAAATGGTCGAAGCAGGGCGCTCGTTTGGTAGCACGCATTTGCAACTGCTGATTTGGATTAAATTGCCGCAAGCGCTGCCGAGCATCATGGCAGGTATCAATCAAGCGGTAATGATGTCGCTCTCCATGGTGGTGCTGGCTTCTATGATTGGCGCGCCGGGTCTTGGTGAAGATGTGCTGCAATCGATTCAAACGCTCAATATCGGTCAAGGCTTACAAGCAGGCACTGCTATTGTCATCGTCGCCATCATTATTGACCGTATTACGCAGGCCTTTGGGCAAGGAAAACGCGCGCGGCAAAAAACCATTGATGCGGGCAGACGCCCAATTGGTTAATGATGAATCATAAAAATAAAAAATGAGAGCTACAATGAATCATATTCAATTAGAAAATATCAGCAAGATTTATAATGCCAATAGCTCGCAAGCGCAGTCGGCCTTGGCGTTATTAGCAGAAGGTATGGACAGCATTGCCGTCAAAAAGCAGACTGGCTATTCGGTCGGTCTTTATGATATCAATTTAAGCGTTAAAGCGGGCGAGCTGCATTGTATAATGGGCTTATCAGGCTCTGGTAAATCAACCTTGATACGCCATATCAATCGTTTGATTGATCCAACCAGCGGCAAAATTTGGGTGGATACTGCTATTAATGCTAAACCGTCTACAGCTAACACCTTTTCTAATGCTACGGATGCAAGCAAAGAGCAGTTATTGGATGAAAAAGGAAAATCTTCTGCTATTAATATCCTAGCGCTCAATAATAAAGAGTTACAGCATTATCGCCAGCAAACGGTCAGCATGGTGTTTCAGCATTTTGGTTTGGTGCCTCATATGACGGTGCTACAAAACGTCGCTTACGGTTTGCGTGTGCGTAAAATGAGTACCAAGGAGCGCCACGAGGTCGCAAGTTATTGGCTCAATGAGGTCGGGCTACCCAATCTAGAACGCAGCTATCCTGATGAGTTGTCTGGCGGTATGCAGCAGCGGGTAGGACTAGCTCGGGCGTTGGCGACCGATAATCCAATATTGCTGATGGATGAGGCATTTTCCGCACTTGATCCACTTATTCGCGCGCAGCTACAAGATCAGTTGCTTGATTTACAAGAACGGCTTAATAAAACCATCGTCTTTATTACCCATGATATCGATGAGGCGGTCAAAGTTGGTCAGCGTATCAGTATTTTAAATGGTGGGCGGCTGGTACAAACTGGTAGCGCCACTGAGTTACGCAACAATCCCGCTGATGATTATGTGGCGCAATTTATGGGTGCTAAAAGTTAACTATCTTATAGTCTTAATCTAACTGATATTAACTATTAAATGTCTTATTAAGTAATTGATTAGTTTCGTAATATTGATTTTTTATTATTTTATCCTCATATAAATATAATCGCCCATTAATAATTGCTCACATCATTTCTTTGTAGCCACTTGTGTATATCACTACTCTTACGGCGTTGTTAAAAAAGTGTAGCAACCGCTTATTTACTATTAAAGTAAACTCCATTAGCGATGTATACTATTAAGATAGTCTAATGTCGTTATCATTCTTTTTATTTTCATATATCTCGCAATCTATTTGCTTTCACTAACATTCATTCTGATTTATTGCTTTTGAATACGCTTGATAATTATTAATTATTAAGCGGGTGCACGTAATATTTTGTGAAAAGGATCCTTCATGCTACCTGATAAACAAGATAATAAGTCTCATAATACCAATCGCTCTGATAAGGGCAGCAATACTCATGATTTAGCGACACAGTCACCGCGAACAGCTGCGCGCTGGTTAAAAAACGTCAGTGCTTTTGGGGTAACGACGGTGTTAAGTGCAGGGATTTTGGTTGCTTGCGGGCAAATGAGTAGCGCAGAAAACAATGCTAAGAGCAATGCTAATGCCAGTAGCCAAAATAGCGGCGTGAAAAGTTCACGGGATATGCTACCATCCGATATGCTTGGGCAAATGCAGGCGTTACCGCAATTGACCAAGGGTTTGGGCGATACAGGCGCGGCCGTCATTGACCCCAATAAACCTACTTTAATTAAATTTTGGGCAAGCTGGTGCCCGCTATGTCTAGGCACGCTTGCAGAAACCGAAGAGTGGCGTACCGATCCTAAGTTTGCCGGTTTAAACCTTGTTACCGTTGCCAGTCCCGGTCATCTCAATGAAAAAGCAGAGAGCGATTTTAGGACTTGGTATGCAGGCGTGCAAGCTGATTATCCTAAACTACCCGTATTATCAGACGCTTCAGGCAAGATGATTAATAAGCTTGGCGTGCAAGTGTATCCAAGCTGGGCGATACTCGATAAAAAAGGCAATTTGGTGCATTTGGTCAAAGGTAATATATCAGCAGAGCAAGCCTATGCCCTTGCTGAAAATGCTGATAATGACTTTGCCGAGCTAAAAGCGGGTAATGCCAAACCGGCAAACGCTCAAGCATTGAATAACAACAGTAAGATTGAGACCATCAAGCAAAAAGATGGCGTTTATTATAACGATAAAGGTAAGGCGATTAATACGCGCTCAATCTACTTGGCTGGTGGCTGCTTCTGGGGCGTCGAAGCTTATATGGAGCGTGTCGAAGGGGTGGTCGATGCGGTCTCAGGCTATGCCAATGGCGACACAGCCAATCCAAGCTATGAGCAAGTGATTCGCGGCTCAGGTCATGCCGAGACGGTTAAGGTTACTTACGATGCCGATAAAACCGATCTTGATACGATTCTAAAATACTACTTGCGCGTGATAGATCCAACCAGCCTCAATAAGCAAGGCAATGATCGCGGCGTCCAGTATCGTTCGGGCGTTTATTACACCGATAAAGCAGATAAAGCGGTGATTGATGCGGCGCTCAAACGTATCCAAAGCCAGTATAAACAAAAAGTCGTGGTAGAAAATAAGCCTTTAGATAACTTCTATTTAGCTGAAATGTATCATCAAGATTATTTGGCAAAAAATCCAAATGGCTATTGTCATGTCGATTTAAGCCTTGCTGATGATAAACCAGAAGGCACTGCGCGAACCAAGCTTGCACCGGTCAGCACGGTTGCTGAAACTTTAGATCCCAAACGCTATGCAAACTTTGATAAAGGTGCGCTAAAAAATACCCTAACCAAAGCCCAGTACAATGTCACCCAAGAGGCAGCGACAGAACGTGCGTTTAGTCATGAGTATGATGATTTGTTTGCGCCAGGGATTTATGTCGATGTGGTGAGCGGTGAACCGTTGTTTTTATCCACCGATAAATACCAATCTGGCTGCGGTTGGCCAAGTTTCACCAAGCCGATCGATAAACAGGTGATTACTCAGCATGAGGATACTGCCTTTAACATGGTGCGTACTGAGATTCGCTCGCGGGTCGCGGATTCACATTTGGGGCATGTATTCCCTGATGGCCCAAAAGACCGCGGCGGACTGCGCTATTGTATTAATGGCGGTGCACTACAGTTTATCCCAGTTGATGTGATGCCACAGTCTGGCTATGGGCCGTTGGTAAAATTGGTAAAGCCTGCAAAACCTTAATGATTAATATTGATGATTAAACTCATAAAGAGACGTTAAGCTGATGCTTGGCGTCTTTTTTATGGCTGATATTCCAAACTTATAGATCAGAGTAAAAGGATGGATACGTTTATTATCGTTGTATTTTTGCTGTTATAAGCCTTGAGTTATGAAAAACGGGGCAAACTTCGTTATACTCAAAATCTGAACCTTTTTTATTATTAACATTTTGATAACTTTGACATCTTGATAACTATTGCTACCTATTTCGTCGCTATATTTTTTAGCGGCTTTTCATTTTTGCATTTAAGGCTGTAACATGACCGTTACTCAAACTTCTAAACCTTTTGAACCTATTATTACCTCGTTATTGGATAACGACTTATATAAATTTACCATGCTACAAGCCATGCTGCATCAGTTCCCGCAGACCCATGGCGTGTACCGTTTTCGCTGCCGTAATAACGAAGATACGCTTTATCCCTTGGCGGATATCAAAGAAGATTTAGAGCAACAGCTAGACAGCTTGTGTGAATTGCGATTTTTAGAAGATGAGCTGGAATATTTACGCGGATTGCGTTTTATGCGTTCAGACTTCGTTGATTATCTAGAACTATTTAAGTTAAAGCGCCGTTTTATCACCGTTAGCACCGATTGTTTATTGATATCGAAGGGCCGATGATTCAGGCAATGTTTTTTGAAGTATTTGTCCTAGCCATTGTTAATGAGCTATATTTTAGTGCCTTATCTAATGCCAGCGTCATTGAGGAAGGGCAGCGCAGGTTGGATGAAAAAGTTGAGTTATTGCACCAATATGCCGTAAAGCAGGAAAAATATGATAATAATACACCGCCACTTATCGTAGCCGATTTTGGTACTCGTAGACGTTTTAGCAAAGTCTGGCAAGCGCATGTGGTTGAGACTTTGCATAATGCTGAACCGAAAATCGTCAGTGGTACGTCAAACGTTTATTTAGCAAAAAAACTTGGCATGACGCCGATAGGAACGATGGCACATGAGTTTATGCAGGCATTTCAGGCATTGGATGTGCGTTTGCGTGATTCACAAAAAGCAGCGCTTGAAGCGTGGGTACATGAATATCGTGGCGATTTGGGTATTGCGCTGACCGACGTCGTTGGTATGGATGCGTTCTTACGCGACTTTGATTTGTATTTTGCCAAGCTGTTCGATGGTCTGCGTCATGACAGCGGCGACCCGTATGTTTGGGGTGATAAGGCCATTGCCCATTATAAGAAATTAAA
>NZ_DAINDI010000076.1:7288-12338 GCF_036731945.1 Psychrobacter sp. | reverse complement strand
CTTTAACTTTGATAGCAGCTTTCGTACCGATGCCAGTCAGTTTGATATCTTGACCGATGAAGGCGAGACCTTGAAGCTTGGCGGTATTACGATTACTGCTATGTATGTGCCTGGTCATACACGCGCGGATATGGCGTATCTTGCCGCTGACGATGAAAAAACCGTGGTCTTTGTCGGTGATACGCTATTTGCCCCAGACGTCGGTACAGCGCGCTGTGACTTCCCCGGAGGCGACGCCAAAACCCTGTATCAGTCTATCCAAAAATTGCTCGCACTGCCTGACGAAACCATCATGTATCTGTGCCATGACTATCCGAGTCAAGGTCGCAAGCATTGTCCAACCACGACGGTAGCCGCGCAAAAGCTCGGTAATATCCATGTCAAAGAGGGCATCAATGAAGCGGAGTTTGTCGAGATGCGCGAGCGCCGCGATGCCACGCTAGAGATGCCGCGCTTGATTATCCCGTCAGTACAACTCAATATCGATGCCGGTCATTTTCCAGAACCCGAAGACAATGGCACCCGTTATCTAAAAGTGCCACTGAATGCGCTTTAAGCGTCAATTATATTTAGATAAACAAAAAAACTGGCAAGAAGTAGATAAATACAATTAAGCAAAAAGTTACGCAAGCACAATACGTGCAACGGTTATCTTGATGCTAGTCTATTTATAAGAGGTTATAAGACGCCCGCCGCTGTTATTTTTAAAGGAGTTCTATAATGAGTGAGCAAAACTCTCATCTGGTTTGTCCGCACTGCAGTGCCACCAATCGCGTACCTGCAGCACGCCTTAATGCAGCACCGAACTGCGGCAAATGTGGTCAACCATTATTAACGGCCAGTCCGCATGAGCTAAACGCCCAAACAGTTAGTAAAGTCATTCAAAAAAACGAGGTATTGACCATCGTTGATTTTTGGGCGAGCTGGTGCCAGCCATGTCTAATGATGGCACCGCAGTTTAAAGCCGCTGCAAGCCAGCTGCCGCACGTGGTGTTTGCTAAAATACAAACCGATAAATATGAGCAAGCGGCGGCACCTTATAATATTCGTAGCTTGCCGACGATGGTAGCCTTCAAAAACGGCAAAGAAATCGCGCGCCAGTCTGGAGCCTTACCAAGCGATCAAATCGTACAGTGGGTAAGAAGCTTAAACTCTTAATCTCAGACTGAGTTACTGCTCGTCATGATTAAACATAAAAAAGCCAATATGCTTATCGCGTATTGGCTTTTTGGTTTGTAAATTCTTTCAAAACTATGAAACAGGTATTAATGATTACTCACCATAAATCTTAATACCATTGGCAAAGCTACAGCGCTGTATACGAGCCGATTGGATAATGGCATCACGCTCACCATAGAGGCGAGATAATTTGGCATCACGAGCTTTGGTATTATTACTTTTACCCACGCCAAAGCTGATATTAGGCGAGATACCCCAACGTCCAGCGGAAACCCCAACGCCAACACCTGAGGCGGACAAGGTGGATTGCTCATTGCGGGCCGCGTCTACATAACGATTGACACGGTTATATTCTTGGCTTAGTGCTTGGCAGTCATAGCTTTGATAAGTGCTCGGTGGCACGTATTGCGGCGTAATATTACCCGTTGAGGCGCAGCCCGAGAGAGCAAAAACGCCAGCTGTTGCGAGTAGTGTTGCTGCAGTGAGAGTTTTCATAATGTCTCCGTTAGGCTACGTTAATGTGACGGTATCTATTTAAGATATCAAAAAAACGGCGATTAAGATATTGAAAAATATGTCTTTTAGGCCCGATTAAAACAAATTACCCGGCTTGGTAAAGGCGAGTACCAAAATACCAACATAGGCAATACCCGCGATCAAAATGCCGGTTTTTCTTTGGCTAGGCGTGGCTTTATCATTAAAGGCTTTAATACTGGCACTGAGTGCGGCAACCAATAAGATAACTTTAGCAAATACCCACTGTACTGGCGCATTAACACTCATGAGTTGCACCAGCATGCCAGCTCCTGAAATAATAATGACGGCATAGAGAATATGGGTCGATATTTTTACCGCAAATGGCGGCTTTTTGTTTGCACTTAATACCACATAGCTTTGGTATAAAAACAGCGCAATCAACAGGACGGCCATGAGCATATGTAGATGTTTCATTGGATAGGGTTTCCTTTAAAGGTGCCGTTTACCAGCTTATCTATGTTATTTGGGAATAGCGTTAAGAATAATTTTTGAGACTAGCCTTTATTTTGTCCAGCACATAATGGACTATCAGGGCTTTGGCCTTGCCACTCTGTTGGCGTATAAGCATGGATAGCCAAGGCGTGAATTTGACCACCTTGTGAGGTCAAAAGCGGATTTGCTAGATTGTACACGAGCTGATGCCGCGCCACCAAGCGTTTGCCTTCAAAGGCATCACTGACAATGGTCAGTTTAAAGTGACTTTCTTTGCCGTCGAAATAACCGGCATGGTTCATTGATTCATTCACCAGTTCAATATGCTGTGCTTGCAGGGCTTGCAGTTCCTTATTTAGGGCGTCTGCAGTCGGCGTATGAGTTGTCATAGTATTCCTCGTTATTGTAATGCTTGGCCTTTTAATTGGCTGATGGCACTTATTATAGCAGACCCTGATATTTATACTGCAAGGCTCTACAAAGCCATCTATACCAGTAAAGAGCGGATTATTGATACGCACAAAAAAGCAGAGCGCAACCTTATTACGCTCTGCTTTTATCGTCTATTATTGTCGTCTATTGCTATTTACTATGAATACCATTTGCCATTAAATTTTAACGACGCGCTTTTTGATATAACGGCATTACCTTAGGCATCAATGACTGCAATTGCGCAATACGGTTGCTGCTGGTTGGGTGAGTACTCAAAAATTGTGGTGGCTCGCCTTGGCTGGCGCGTTGCATTTTTTGCCATAAGGTAATCGCGGCTTGCGGATTATAGCCTGCACGTGCCATCAGCTCAAGACCGATTTGGTCAGCTTCTGCTTCTTGTGTGCGGCTGTGCGGACGGCTAAGACCCAAGTCACCCGCGACGCTAGCAAGTTCTGCCTGGCCTTGTGATAGACCGAAGATACTAGCAGCGACGCCGATACCTGTCTGCGTTGCATACTCACGTGATAAGCGCTCACGTGAGTGTTCACGTAGGGCATGAGACATCTCATGCCCCATAATAGCGGCAATTTCATCATCGCTAAGATTTAAGCGATCAATGATACCAGTATAAAACATAATCTTACCACCTGGCATTACAAACGCATTCAGCTCATTAGATTTAATGGTGTGAACCTCCCACTTCCATTTCGCCGCATCAGGACGATAAACGCCAACTTGACCAATCAAACGATTAGAGATATTTTTTAAACGATTGAGCTGGGCTTTATTGGTGTCAAGCAAACCGCGTGCACGTGCTTCTTGAATGTTCTTATTGTAGCTTTGCGCTGATAATTGCTGAACTTGTTCACTAGAAACCAAAAGTAGCTGCTGACGGTCAACGCCTACAGCGCCGGTGCTGGTGGTACTAGAGCAACCGCTCAAGGTCAATGCCGACAAAGATGCCGCCATGACGGTCGTGGTAAGTAGCTTCTTCATAAAACGTCCTCGCTGTAAATATAAAAAAATTAAACAATATTAAGATGAAAGCGGTCGCGGTAAAGATGGTTTCTTATTAAAAAAGGTTAACTGATTAAAAACTTGTCATGCCTATCTACCAAAACTGATCTACCAAAACGATAAGGCTCTACCGCAACTATCTATCGTTAGGCATAAGTATAATAATGTTGGCAAGTGAAAACCTAGACAGAAAAAGTAACAATCGGCAGTAGGATTGTAAATACGTTAAGTGCAAGTTTGCTACGCGTTTATAGTAGGCGTCATAAAATTTGCTACAATTTCTAAATATTTTAAATTTATAGCGTTATTATTAGGAATGAAAATAGTAATTGAAATCAATAATATATATGTTTTCTTGCCTCGAGAACCACTCAAAGCTTCAGTTACGGGCTAAAAAATTGAAAAAAGCTATTGACACCTACAGAATATTTGCTAAAATAGCCAGCCTATCGAGACGTAGTCGTTGTTAACAACATTACGATTTGATATTTAGCGGGATTAGCTCAGTGGTAGAGCACAACCTTGCCAAGGTTGGGGTCGAGAGTTCGAATCTCTTATCCCGCTCCAAATATAGCTTGCAAAAGCACCAAAGCCTTACTTCTTATAAGAAGTAAGGCTTTTTTTATATTTTAAATTTAGCACTTAACATTTAAAAGGCAAGTTTGCAGCGCTATTAAAAGTTTATAGATATACTAAAAACCCCTGCATTATAAAATGCACCCGTTACAAATCACGGATAATTTGACACACTCATTTAATTTTAGCCGCGCATAATAATAGTCTGTAGCTTTTAAAAATAATAATAATGATGATAAGGATTGGGTATGCAAGATTTTCAATACAAAGCATTCAACGAATTGTTTGATTTAAGCGGTAGAACGGCGATTGTGACGGGCGGCGCCAATGGGATTGGTAAGGCGACGGCTTTGCGTTTGGCCCAAGCGGGGGCGAATATTGCGATTGCAGACTTAAAATTAGAGGATGCTAAGGCGGCGGTTAAAGATATCGAAGAATATGGCGTCAGAGGATTTGCCATTGAGTGTAATATTTTAAAAGATGAAGACTTAGTAAATATGGTAGAAAAAGTAGTCGCTGAATTTGGCAGTATCAATATTTTGATTAACAACGCGGGCGGCGGCGGTGGCGGGCAAGAAAATCCGTTTAAAATCACTGTTGATGATTTTCGTCGCGACTTTGAATTAAACGTTTTTAGCGGCTGGCGCTTATGCCAGTTATGCGTGCCACATATGAAAAAATCTGGATATGGCTCAATTGTGTTTACTACATCGATGTCGAGTGTCAATAAGAGCCCAGATATGAGCGGCTATGCTGCATCAAAAGCGGCGGTCAATCATATGGTCGCTAACCTGACCCATGACTTCGGTCCTGAGGTGCGTATTAATGCTGTGGGTCCAGGTGCCACGCGCACTGCGGCGTTGGAGAGAGTATTGAC
>NZ_DAINDI010000076.1:6275-7278 GCF_036731945.1 Psychrobacter sp. | reverse complement strand
GCCTATTCAGCGCTTGGGTGAAGCCGATGATATCGCTGGAGCGATGCTGTATTTTGCGGCGCCTATCTCCGAATGGGTGAGTGGTCAGACGTTATTTGTTAATGGCGGCGGTGTACAAACATTAGATTAAGATTCGATAGTCGCTAGTGTAGACAACTTGTCATAAAAAAGCGTCACCTAACTCAATGTTGGGTGACGCTTTTTTATGGGAATTGTTTTTAACTGACTGATTAAAACTCGATGGCGGCGAAATTTTAATGCAAATAAGCCATTGTTAGAAATGCTATTTTCTAAGCGAAAAAGCGACGGTCTTATTGCCTATCCAATTAACCCAACTCACAGGAAAGAAGCGCAGCTGTAATCTAATCAAGTTTGCTATCACGCCTGGGACGACCAAGAACTGCCGCTTTTCTACGCCTTTGAGCATTGATTTAACGGCATCGTCAATTTTTAATTCACCAGCCAGTTTTTTCATGCCGACACCGGCTTGTGCCATGACGCCGACTTCTGCTTGGGTGAGCGGCGTATCTATCGGTGGCGGCGCAAAGACAGTGATATCAATACCGTCAGGCTTCCACTCAAAACCGATAGATTGCATCATGCCCCAAATAGCAAATTTTGAGGCGCTATAAGAGCTGTAGCCATAACTGCCGGTAAATGACGCCATCGAAGCGGTTACCATGACCTGATCGCCACGCGATAAAAAAGGGCGCACCGCAGCCAAGACGTTACGAGTGCCGAATAGATTGATAGTCAGTACGCGCTCAAACTGTTCTTGGCTCATCTCATCAAACGTCCAAGGCCCTGTAATCCCGACAAAATGCATTAAGATATCAGGCGATAGCTTGCTTGCAGCCTCAGCGATTTGCTTGGTTGTGGTATCGGCGTCAGTGACGTCCAATTTATAGCTGATAATCGAAGCTTTTTTTTTGTTCAAACCTTGCAGAATAGCAACGGCCTCATCAAGCGCTTGTCTATCAAACAAGACCAAATTGGCATCTTG
>NZ_DAINDI010000076.1:474-6265 GCF_036731945.1 Psychrobacter sp. | reverse complement strand
TTTGCCTCACCGATTAAATGACTGACTTTATGCCCAGGAATGAGCCAGTAGGGCGTTGTTTCGCTACTTGAGGCGCAGTTAGGGAAGTCAGGATTTTTAGAAGGCCCGGCGATGATTTTCTCTATCACCATTGAGATATATTGCTCATTACTGCCTTCTAGGGTATTGCCATTTAAAATCACTTCTATCCCTGTATTTTTGGCATAACGGCGGATAGCATTTACTTTCGAATTCATGGGTGCATAAGCATCAGCGCCGACGCCATTTTCTGAAGTCACTCTGATGCCGTCAGGTACGCGGGCGACTAACGAATGATTGCCTTCGGTATGACCGGGGGTATGCACGAGTGCGACGCCTTCACCCAATTGAATGCTACCGGTGAACTTAATCACTTTGTCAGGATCGACACCTTCGATACCATTTGGACAATACCAATCTGCTTGCACGGGTAATAATGAGGTAGTACTTAACCATTCTTGCTCATGAACCAATAACTTGGCGTTAGGGAAATAGGCAGGCTTATCTTCTCCACCTATATTTTTAGTGCCTAGCCAACGACGTACATCTTGGGTGTGAAGGTGGTCGTAGCTAATATAATCAACGTCTTCGGGAGACAGGCCAACTTCTGCTAAGGCACCAGTGACATCACGAATGATAGGCGCAACAACGCCTTCAAGCGGCGACCAACTGGGCATTTTATCGGTTAAGCGTTTAAAGAATGGCGTTTCACGATCCGCTTCGATATCAGAAGGAGAAAACAGCAAGGTTTTCAATTCGCCTGAAAAGTCATAATATTGCACGATAAAAATGCGGTTTAAGATATGAATGTAGGGAAATTTATAGGTGCTTTGGGTATAGACGCCACTATAAGCGTACCATGTCGGGTAGGGCACACGCACCATGTCGGCGCTTTGATAAAACCGTACTGGCGCTTCATCCATAAAGCGTTCTCTAAAAGCGCTTGCTTGCTTGCGCGCGGCTTTTAGACGCTCTTGTGGTAACGGACTTTGGCGCACGTCATCAAAGTCGTGAATGGCTTTCATGCCAAGTGATGTTAAATCCATGTTGCATCTCCTTATGGCTGATGGATAACTTAAAATAATACTAACAGTATTGTTTTAATATTTATAGCGACTTTAAAAAACTGCTCAGTTTACTCGCTTAGGTCTATTAAAATTTATCCCAATAAGGGTCATCACCGAAACGCTCGGCAATAAAATCAATGAGATAACGGCAACGCTGCGATAAAAAGCGATTTTTCGGATAGACTGCATAAGCGTTTAAAGTGGGCAGTTGATACTGGTGCATAATGGGCACCAGCTCACCACTGGCTAGGGTTTTATAAGTGATGAAATTGGGTAAAAAAGCAATGCCGTGCCCTTTTACGGCCATATCACGCAAAAAGTCACCGTTATTCACTTTTATTTTTGAGTTAATAGCCACTTGGTGTTTTTTGCCTTGCTCGTCTATCAGCTCAAGCATGCTGGATTTACTCAAGCCGTATTGCAAAAACTCATGCTTGGCCAAATCCTCGATGGTCTCTGGCATGCCTACTCTAGTCAGATATTCAGGACTGGCACATAAGGTATAACGAATCAGCGCCAGACGTTTGGCTTGATAACTTGAATCTTGCAGCTCCCTAATCCGAATGGCTAATTCAAATCCTTCCTCTACCAAATCGGTATGCCGGTCAGAAAAGTTCAGCTCAAAATTCAGATTGGGGTGCTGATTGGCATACTCATCGATGACATCGTTTAAATGCATTAAGCCAAATGACAAGGGCGCGGTCATTTTTAAGGTACCCTCGATACGCGTCGGCGCGCCACTGGTTTCCTCGTTTAGCGCGTCCACTTCGCTGAGGATATTACTCACCTTTTGGTAATACTGCTCGCCAGCTTGGGTCAGATTCGATTGGCGCGTTGTGCGGCTGATAAGTTGACTGCCCAAGCGCGTCTCTAAATCCTTAAGACGGCGGCTCACCGCTGACTTGGCAATATTGAGTTGCTCGGCAGCCTTAGTAATGCTACCCGCCTCGACAATACGCACAAACATTGCCATGTCTTCTAGTTGTCCCATCCTAGCTACCTCTTTACTGTTTTTTAGATATGGTTATTTAGCTATTGTTATTTTGCTATATCTTATGATGACCATGATATAAAACGGTTATTTGCCAAGTGTTATCTTAATCTAAGCATACATTTAATATATCTATTTTATTCAAAATTAACGATATAAAAGATAAAAGGCTGAGTTAGAAACCCAGCCTTTTATCAATAACACCAACTCGTTTAGACTGTGCCACGTATAAAGGACGGTTTTACAGTCAGAAAGCAGTCTTATTTAAGATCCGCTTTTTTACTACCTTCTACCTGAACGACCAGCTTGATGTCTTTCATCATACCGCCATCGGTAAAGGTATTGATGCCCCATTTGGTTCTATCGATCGTGGTTTCAAAATCACCACCACACGCTTCAGCTTTTAATAAAGGGCTGTCATAACAGTTAAATTTAGTGGCTTTTAAAGTCACTGGATGAGTCTTACCTAGCAGCGTTAAATCACCTTTGACCGTTTTAACTTTATCACCGTCAAATTCCCACTTAGTCGATTTGAAGTAAGCGGTTGGGTGTTCTTTTACATTGAAGAAATCGGCAGATTTTAGATGACCGTCAAACGCTTTAATACCTGTGCTCAAGCTGCCCATCGGGATAGTAATACCGACAAAGCCTTTTTTCTCTTTAGGCGCGTACTCAAGCGTACCCGATAGATTATAAAAGCCGCCAGCATTGGTCGTGGTACCAAAATGATCGACGAAAAAACGTACGGCGGTATGTTTGGAATCAAGCTCATAAGTCGCTGCGTGACCTAGTGTGCTAAGCAGACCAAGCGTACCGATAGCAGCAAAAGTAATTGCGCGGTTTGTTTTTTTAATAGAATTTATAGTGATCATAAATCATCCTTTTTAAGTAAGTAGAAGCTGGCGTTAAGTATGTCTTACATAACAATATAATGAGTGTAGCAAAAAATCATGATGTTAAATGCTAAATGGCATCGAAAAATGTTTCTTTCTGTGGCTATTATTAGAGGGTTCAAATGCAAGCTGTCTTGATAATAAGCTTAAGTAACGAGCATAAGTCATGAGCGATATTATGATGGTTTTTAATATTGTACAAGTAGAATTGCTATTTGACTGTTCTCTAAAAAAGAACTTACATTTGCAGTTATCATAGTTTATCTACCATTAAGCAACGACTACAATAATGCCGTTGTTTAATCGAACAAAAGTCTTTTGAATAAAATATTTATAATCATGACTTTTATCTTACTGGAGAATAATCATGGACAAATTACAAGAGCTGAGCGCCCCAATTGGCCGCTTATTATTATCGATGATCTTTATCTTTTCTGGCTTTACCAAAATTACTGGCTACGCGGCCACCCAAGGTTATATGGAATCAATGGGCGTACCGGGTATGCTATTGCCTTTGGTCATTGCTGTTGAGCTGCTTGGTGGTATCGCGATTTTGTTAGGCTTTAAAGCGCGCTTGGTGGCGCTCTTAATGGCTGGTTTTAGCATTGCGTCGGCGCTACTTTTCCATCAGTTTTGGATTGATGAATCACAAATGAACCCATTTATGAAAAATATCGCTATGGCGGGTGGTTTCTTGATGATTTTTGCTCATGGTCCAGGTGCGTATTCAATTGATAACAGTCATACGCGCAGAATCTAGTATAGTAAAATGCTCATTCTAGGTGTTTTTTATCATCATTAAGGAGTTGTTATGAGTGCATCAATCCATATCGCATTAATTATCGGTAGTTTGCGAAAAGAATCCATCAATCGTAAATTTGCAGAGTTTATTGCGTCGCAGATGCCTGATAACGTCGATATAAAGGAAGTTCACATTGCAGACTTGCCCCTTTACAATCAAGATTATGATGATACGACTATTGACAGCTATGAGCGTGTCCGCCAGCAGCTAAAAGATGCCGATGCGGTATTGATTGTGACGCCTGAGCATAACCGTACCATGCCTGCTGCTTTGAAAAACGTGGTAGATATCGGCTCGCGTCCTTATACCAAAAGTGTTTGGGAACATAAAAAAGTCGCCGTCGTCACAGCATCGCCAGGCAGCTTTGGCGGTATCAATAGTGGGATGGATGTGCGTAAAAGCATGCAGATGCTTTCAGCAGAAGTAATGATTGACCCTGAGATTTATTTAAGCCGAGCAACGGACAGCTTAAATGAAGATGGCAGCGTTAGCGAACGGACGCAGAAGTTCTTACAAGGCTTTGTGACTGAGTTTATCAAATTTGCAGGCCAATCGTCGCGTGACTAATCCTATCTCTACTGCTAATACTAAGAATGACGCTACGAGTAAAAATGATAGCCGTCAGTCAGTTTCATCTGACCCAAAGCTGCCAAATTCAAAGCCGCCCAGTTTTTGGCAGCGACACCAAACGCCCGTATTATTAACCGTGGTCGGCGGCGCGATTGATACCATTGGTTTTATCACCTTGTTTGGTTTTTTTACTGCCCATGTCACGGGTAACTTGGTGATGGCGGGTAGTGGCTTGGTGAAAGGTGAGGCGGGTTTATGGATTAAACTTGCCGCTTTACCGTTGTTTATTTTAACGGTCATGGTCACCAAAATATTTATTGACTATAGTCAGAATGAACAACTGACGCTAAGTCACTTATTTTTAGCAGAAGCGGCTTTTTTGACCGCATTTATGGTGGCTGGGCTTTATTATCAGCCGTTTGTTGATGCCGGCGATATCACCGTGGCAATAACAGGTGGACTCGGTCTCATTGCACTGGCGATTCGTAATACGGCTAGCAAGACAGTGATTAAGCACATGAGCCCAACGGTATTGATGACTGGAAATACCACGCAACTGGGTATTAATTTGACTGATTATCTCCGCAATCGAAACGCCGATAATGGCAAAAAATTGGCCCACAGCTCGGTATTGGTGTTTAGTTTTTTGGTCGGGGCGTTAGTAGGTGCTTTGCTATATATGCAGCTAAGTTTTTGGGCGGTCGGTTTATTTGTTTTGCCTGTGCTGTATCTATCGGTAAGGGCGCGCAATAAAGAATTTTTAGCGCATATCGCTTAAATAGCAGTACCAGTAACAAACCTTAGCCACCTAAAACATTGCCAATAAAAAACGCCCTATCCGTAAAGATAGGGCGTTTTTCTTACTTTCTGGTTAAGCGCTTATGTATCGCTATTTAAGGCGTAGCGTTATGGAATACCGAATTGTCTTGGTATTCTGGATGCTTGTCGATATAAGACTTTACATAAGGACAAGTTGGCTTCACTCGCAAGTTTTTCGCCGCTGCATCATCCAAAATATATTTGACCAAATACCCTGCAATACCACGGCCACCTAACTCTTCTGGCACTTCGGTGTGTTTGTATTCGATACCTTTTTCGCCTGCGCCAGTGGTAAAAAATTCATAGTCTTCTAAAGCGATTTTGCCATCAATATGAATCTCAAAGCGTTTCTTATCGGTATTATCAATGACTCCATAATCTAACGGTTCTTTACTGTTCGTATTTGTCTTTGCGGTATCTGACATGGTGAAATTCCTTATATCGTAAGTATGATTAACATCTTCTAGACTTAATTTACATTTGCTATCGTTACTTTT
Organism: Psychrobacter sp.; assembly: GCF_036731945.1. GTDB lineage: Bacteria > Pseudomonadota > Gammaproteobacteria > Pseudomonadales > Moraxellaceae > Psychrobacter. Next base: position 608 of record NZ_DAINDI010000076.1, on the reverse strand, counting down.
GTCATAACACTTTTATCATCACTTTGGCCATAGTAACAGCCTATGTTGGTTGCACTGTTATGAATATACAGGGTTCTGTTATAAATATATTACCTTACCTTTATGACGATATTGTTCTAAAAATAAGAATAGTC
>NZ_DAINDI010000076.1:0-464 GCF_036731945.1 Psychrobacter sp. | reverse complement strand
TGCCATTATAATTGTTTATCTATTGGTAGACAACAATTATAATAGTGTCATTGTTTAAACGAGTTAATGAATGGCAAATTCTAAAGCCGTTTAACTTACTAATAACTAAGGATACATTATGAAAACCATCTATCATGCAGCAGATTCTCGTGGCGATGCCAACCATGGCTGGTTAAAAAGCAAGCATACCTTTAGTTTCGCCAATTATCACAATCCAGAACGTATGGGCTTTGGTGCATTGCGTGTCATTAATGATGACTTCGTAACCGCTGGTCAGGGTTTTGGTAAGCATTCGCACCGTGATATGGAAATTATCAGCATTCCTTTATCAGGGAAGCTCGGTCACGGCGATAACATCGGTAATAATGGCATCATTGAAACCGGTGAAATTCAAGTCATGTCGGCGGGTATGGGTATCACCCACAGTGAAATGAACGCTGATAACAACGAAGCGGTGAGTTTTT
>NZ_DAINDI010000075.1:0-12694 GCF_036731945.1 Psychrobacter sp. | reverse complement strand
ATATTTTTACATAATATAGTCAGCTTTATTAATAATGAGCATTTTTAAAGTATTGCTATTAAAAATCAATAGGACAGTCTTCTGTGAAATTCTCTCTGTTAAAATCCGCCAGCTTAATGAGTGTCATATTATTGACCACCACCGCTTGTGCGCAGCAAAGCGCCACTGACACTATCAAAAATAATGTCAACCAAGCGCCGCAGAATAGTGCGAGTATACAAAGTACGCAAGCGACTAGCAGTGTGAGCAAAGCTGTCGATAGTCAATTACGCCAACTGCTGAGCCAAGCCGGTATCAAAACGCAAATCACTTCTATTGTGCCCTCTAAATTACCCAATATGTATCAAGTGAATTTGGCCGGCCAGCCGCCGCTGCATATCACCAAAGAGGGCAAATATGTCATCCAAGGTGAGCTACAAAAGAATCCAAGCAAGCGCGTCGTCACAAAAACACCAGCGCGTAGCAGCAGCTTGCAAGTGGGCAAGCCCGTCAGTGCCAGCCTAAAATCTGACCTATTGGCAAATATGGGCGCGCTTAAAAACATGAGCACTAAAACGCCCTTCTTTTATACCGCCGTGCCGGGAGTCATTTGGGGTGCGACTTTAGAAGGTGTGCCATTTCTATTATCAGACGATGGGCAATATATCACCGATGGTGAGATATCAGTGATTGAAAACGGTCAGTTTATCGGGCTTGATAGCAACTTTGAGCGCCTTAAAAACCAAGCGGTATTTGCAACCTTAGACCACAGCCAATTGATTACTTATCCTGCCACCAGCCCTGAGAAAGCGGTTATTTATGTCGCTAATGACGTCAATTGTCCTTATTGTCGCCGTCTCCATCAGCAGCTACCCATGCTTAATGCCAAAGGCGTGACGGTAAAAACCATCGGTTATCCAATCTATGAAAAGTCGCCTGAGCAAATGCGCGCTATCTGGTGTCAGGGTAGGGAGGACAGCCGCCGCACAGCTTTTGATAAAGCAATGCTACAAGGTAAAATGACGCCTGCACCAGCCAGCTGTAAAGCCGATTATGTAACGCCTAACCGTGAAAAATCAGCAGGGCTTGCGGTCATGGCAACGCCAGCTATTTACCGCGAAGACGGCGTCCTTTATCAAGCAAGCTTTGAGAGCCCAGAGTTTTTAGAATTTTTGGGCGTAGATTAGTGGTTATAAATTTATGATATGAAATTTTGAGTCAAACAGATTATAAAAGACCGCTCGATAAACATAATTTATCGGACGTTTTTTAATGCACTTAAACATTACTTTTGACAAATGGATTGAGGCAACCATTATTGCAGTGACAGCTATTACAGTAATAGCTATTGCGGCAAAACAATATCGACGATTTTCCAATTTATCAAACCATCGCGCTGCATCTCAATAGTCAGCAGATAACCTTTCACCTGACCGCTAATGGTAAAGCAGTTGATACCACAATAGGCCAGTTTTGGCTTATCACTATCGGTGCCTTGCGCCGCTTGTTGCTCTAGTTCCGCTGCTTGCTTTTGCATGATTTGCTGCATTTGATTTTTGACTACGGCATTGACGTCGCCGCGCTGAATGATTAAATTTTGAATCAGGTTTTTAAGATCAACTTGATTACTAGCAATCGCCCATGCTGCGGCAAGCTCTTTGGTTGCAGTATTTGCTTGGCCTTGGGTATTGATTAGTTTTTCAATGTTTTGCGGGGTAATGGCGCCATCGACCGCTTGGATGATAAATCCGTTGGCCGCTTCGGTTAATGGCGCGCCACCAAGTTCGGCAACCAATGGGTATTTGGTCATGGTCACTGCAAATTGGCTGGTCAGCTGATTTTGGATACTGGGTCGCACCTGCTCATAATCAATCGCCGCTGCGATCGTTGCACCATCTTTGGCGTCATAGGCATTTTTAAGCTGATAAGCGCTGTAATAAGGCGAACCGCCATAGATAGCGACGGCAATAACAATCAACAAAACAATCAGCTTTTTCATAAAAATACGACCTTAGCGCAAATCTAATGGTTAAAAAATTAAAAACAGTATTTATATATATCAATATCGCGCTAAATATTAGCACGCCTACACCTTATAAAGGTATGGAAAGCTTTGTGCAATTCTTAATAAATCCTTTTTTAAAAGGTCTAAAGCCTCATAATTTATAATTTAGACGCTTCAGTGCTTGATAAATCCCGCCATCATCTCCATAAATAGCGCAAACTTTTAATAATTGATTTGGCTAAGCAGCATCCCGCCGTATTCGCTCGTAAGATTCATAAGTTATCCTCTTTTTGCTACCTATTCACCACGTTTCATGTGAAACCTGTAAGTAGGTGCGTGCAGTGCAAAGGAGAAGATTGACTTGGGTTGATGAATCGGCCGATCGGTGGACTGTAAAGACGATAGGAGAGCCCATGAGTAAGCGCGATTTTTATGAAGTATTAGGTGTCAGTAAGACCGCTGACAGCAAGGAAATTAAGCGAGCCTACCGCAAGCTGGCCATGAAATACCATCCTGACCGCAATTCTGAAGACCCTGATGCTGAAGACAAATTTAAAGAAGCGTCGATGGCTTATGAAGTATTGAGCGATGAAGAAAAGCGCTCAGCTTATGATCGCATGGGGCACGCGGCGTTTGAAAACGGCATGGGCGGTGGCGGTTTTGGCGGCGGTGGCAATTTCCAAGATATCTTTGGCGATATTTTTGGCAACTTTGGCGACATTTTTGGTCAATCACGCGGCGGCGGTGGCCGTTCGCGCCGCGGTTCAGACTTACGTTATGTGATTGAGCTGACCTTAGAAGAAGCGGTGCGCGGCTGTAAAAAAGAAATCAGCTTTACCGCGCCTGCGCCATGCGATACCTGCGATGGTAAAGGCGCAAAAGATGCTTCTGATGTGGTCACTTGTCAGATGTGTCATGGTCAAGGCCAAGTGCGTATGCAGCAAGGCTTTTTTGCCGTGCAGCAGACGTGTCCGCAGTGTGGCGGCTCTGGCAAACAGATTAAAAACCCTTGCTCTGACTGTCATGGCAGCGGCGTAAAAGATAAATCGCGCACGCTTGAAGTGTCTATCCCAGCGGGCGTTGACGATGGTGACCGTGTTCGCCTAGCAGGTGAAGGCGAAGCGGGCGGCGCTGGCGTGCAAAACGGTGATTTATACGTTGAAGTACGTGTGAAACCGCACGACGTCTTTAATCGTCAAGGCGCTGACCTCTATATGGATGTGCCCGTGAGCATTACTGATGCGGCGCTTGGTAAAGAAGTCGAAATCCCAACCCTAGACGGCAAAGTCAAAATCAAGGTCGCCGAAGGGACGCAAAGTGGCAAATTGCTGCGTGTGCGCGGTAAAGGTGTGACGCCAGTACGTACGACGATGAAAGGCGATTTGATTTGTCGTGTGGTCATCGAGACGCCAGTGAACCTGACACGCGAGCAAAAAGACTTGTTACGTCAATTCCAAGATACGCTTGATGGTGACAGCAAGCATCAGCAGTCACCCCATAAAAAGTCATTCTTTAAAAAGATTGGTGATTTGTTTGATTGATAGCTAAACCTTGCTGTTTAAGTCATTTTAAGGCCTACCGTTTCACGTGAAACGATAGGCCTTTTTGGTGATGCTATAAAAAACCATTTAACCACTATATTTGCTAAACTTAACCTCATAAATTTAATAACCAATCTATCGAAAATAAAACATTTAGGACAAGATATGAGTCAACAAACAGAAGAGCAAACTATTAACGTTGGTGTCATCGGTGCTGGCGGACGTATGGGACGTATGCTCATTGAAGCGGTACAGGACAACGCGCAAACCACGCTGAATGCCGCGATTGAGCGTCAGGGTTCGAGCCTTGTCGGCGCCGATGCTGGTGAAGTTGCAGCGATTGGCCGCCTAGAGGTACAGATTGTCGATGACTTAAAAGCCGTTATTAATGACATTGATGTGCTGATTGATTTTAGCTTGCCTGATGCGAGCGAACAAAATATGCAAATCTGCGCCGCGAACAAAGTTGCGATGGTGATTGGCACCACAGGTTTTAATGAGCAACAAGAGCAAGTATTACAAGAAGCCAGTAAGCAAATCGCTATCGTCTATGCAGGTAATTATTCAACGGGCGTTAATTTGTCGTTAAAGCTACTCGCTATGGCCGCAAAAGCCTTTGGCAATGATGCCGATGTAGAAGTCATCGAAGCCCACCATAAACACAAAATCGACGCCCCATCGGGCACGGCTTATATGATGGCAGAAGCGGTTGCAGAAGCGCGCGGACAGAACTTAAAAGACGTTGCCATTTATGGCCGCGAAGGGCAAACAGGCGAGCGCGAAGCTGGCAGCATTGGCATTCATGCAATACGCGGTGGTGAAATCATCGGCGATCATACCGTAATGTTTATTGCTGACGGTGAGGTGGTTGAAATCACCCATCGTGCTCGCGCACGTATGACCTTTGCCGCTGGTGCGGTACGTGCGGCCACTTGGGTAATTGAGCAACAAGTAGGGCAGTACAATATGCAAGATGTTTTAGGCTTAAATGACTAAAGCCTAAAATATTAAGGTTTCTCATTGATGGTTTGGTAGCGGTTACTTATTGATAAAGCAGAATGACTGCTAGGAGTCAGACATGAATAAGTTTAGCGAACATCTAATAACAAGTTTTGGCCGCACGTTGGCTATGATAAAAGCTACCCAAACCACAAGTTATACGCGTCCGATAGCATTTATCTTAAGTTTAACGGTATTGCCAATAGTCGTACAAGCGGCCGCTTATCAAACTTATGTCATTCATACTTATGGCGGTAAAAGCCTATTACCAGCGGTGCGTCAAGAGTTAAGTAGCAGTCGCGACGGCGGCTCGGTGTCGTCTTATCAAGATAAGCTCGTATTACATACCACGGCTGCTAATTATCAAAAAGTAAAGCAGTTACTCAATCAGATTGACGGTCAACCGCAGGCGTTGACCGTTGCTGTGCGTGTTGGAAATAGTAGCCAATCCCAAGGTAATATCCAGCAAGGTCAGGTTATTATTAGCAATCGCGGTCTTCAAGGTACTGGCGTAATGAACCAAAGTAATAGCCAACAACAAGGTAATAATCTATATCAAGTACAAACGCTGTCGGGCAGCGCAGCAAGCATTAGCACAGGCACGCTTTACTCATTAAACCAAACCTATATTGCCAATAGTTATCTAGGATATCCAAATTATCCGAATGTTCATCGCCCTTCAGGGCAAATTATTATTCAGCAGCAAGTATTACTGCCAACAACGCAAGGCATTGCGGTGACGCCAAGGCTACTACCAAACGGGCAGGTCGAAGTACAATTATCCCAAGTAGAAGAACAGCTCGTGCGCGCTAATTCTTCTTATCAACGCTATGGCTATAGTAATAGCAGTAGCGTGCAAGGACAAAGACTGAATAGCACCATTGTCGTGCCACGCGGGCAGTGGGTCAATATTGGACAAATCTCACAAAACAATCAAAGCCAAAGCTCAGGTTATGCCAGTAATAGGACGCTAAATAGCAGCAATAGCGTACCTATTTTATTATTGGTACAGTAGTTGATTATTAATGTTGTCGCGAAGCAAAGATAACAAAGCGCGGCACTGTGATAAGCAGTACCGCGCTTTGTTATTGATATTGATTGGTTAAAAATTAATCAATATAAACTACGTCTAACGGCGGAAAACCATTGAACTCGACCGACGAATACGAGTTGGTATAAGCACCAGTCGTTAACCAAAAGATTTTATCGCCAATCTCAAGCTCTTCTGGCAACTGGTAACCCGCTTCTTCATACATGATGTCGGTTGAGTCACACGTTGGCCCTGCCAATACGACTGTGCCTTCGCTTGTTGAGTTTTCCATTTTCGGCGTGTAGACAGGATACTTGATTGCTTCGCCTAAAGTCTCGATTAAGCCTTGAAATAAGCCCACATCGGTATATACCCAGCGCGTCAAATCCGTATCTGATTTACGCGAAATCAGCACCACATCGCTGACCAAGACACCCGAGCCGCCAACCAATGAACGACCAGGCTCAAGGATAATCTCTGGCATCTCATCTTCATTGTAGTCATCGGTCAGATAACGGGTAATTTCTTCGGCATAGACTTTGACCGGATTGACTTCACTGATATAGTTTGCTGGAAAGCCGCCGCCCAAATTAATCATTTGTAGCTTAATACCTTCCTCATTTTTCATCCAGTCAAACATATATTTGACCTTGGCGAGCGCATCATCCCAAGCGGCGACGTCTTTTTGCTGGCTACCGACGTGGAACGAGATACCATACGGCACCAAGCCCAATTCGCGCGCTTGAATCAACAAGTCAATCGCCATATTTGGATGGCAACCAAATTTACGTGATAATGGCCATTCAGCGGTTTCAGAGCCTTGTACTAGGATACGTACAAATACTTTCGAGCCAGGCGCGTGCTTAGCGATATTTTTTAAATCCGCTTCAGAATCGGTTGCGTACAAATCAATACCTTTTTCAAAGGCATATTTGACATGCTGCGCTTTTTTAATGGTGTTGCCATAAGAGATACGCGACGGCTCAACGCCGCAATCAAGCACCCGATCCAGCTCATAGATTGACGCACAGTCAAAGTTTGACCCAAGCTCAGCCAATAAGTTAATGACTTCAACCGCAGGACTTGCCTTCATAGCATAATGAATTTTTGCCTTTGGAAAAAAACCAACCATTTCCGCATATTTTGTTTTAATGCGGCTTAAGTCGACCACCAAAAACGGGGTTTCGCGACCTTCGGCAGCTTTGGTAAATTTCTGCCAGCCGGCAGGGTCAAAATATTGGTCAATTTTGATCATGGTCATGGTGGGAAACCTTTAATGAAGACAGTGAATGTCGGAGAATAAAAATAGCAGAGAATAAAAACGTTAGAATATAAAAGCCAATCTTATCATCATAAAGTCATTATTTTTAACGATAATGATAGGACAACAAACGTGGCTTAAAATATAAATGTATTAAGAGTTGGACGTTTGTGGCTGTTTATCCGCGATTTGCTCGCCCTGTTTTTCGCGTATTTTAAGGACTTTACGCACTTTATCACGCGCCCGCGTTTGTTTAAGACGCGATAAATAATCGACGAAGATGACGCCATTTAAATGATCCATTTCATGTTGGATACAGACGGCAAGTAAGCCTTCGACTTCTTCATCAATCTTATTGCCATTTTCATCCAAGGCCTCGATACGTACTTTGGTTGGACGTTCAACCTTATCATAGACTTCAGGCACCGACAAACAACCCTCTTCGTACGGCTGCTTTTCTTCTACCAATGGCGTGACTTTCGGGTTGATAAATACCCTTGGGCTGTCTTTATCTTCCGATAAATCCATGACGATAAGTTGAATGTGACGGTCGACTTGGCTTGCCGCCAAACCAATACCTTGCGCATCATACATCGTCTCAATCATATCGGCGATTAAGGTTTTGATTTCAGCCGTAACTTCCTTGACAGGCTTAGCAATCGTGCGTAAGCGCGGGTCGGGATAGCTTAAAATAGGGAGTAACGCCATAAGGCTCACCTCAATGATAAAGATAAAATAGGACTGATATTATAAGATAAATGGGGGCAAAAGTAATGCATATCAATAGCCAGTTTTTCTTAGGTGATAACATAAGCAAAACTTATAACTCATAATTCAGATAGAAAATGCAGTCATTAAAAAAGGCCTTACCTTGAGTAAGACCTTTTTTATATGTTCTAATTTAATACGAGTAATGGCTTGCGCTTGTTATACGCGGCGTTTGTTCATAATCATCTCATAGATAAACAGTAAGATAATCGCACCGATTACTGAGAAGATAAGTCCAGTAAAGCCGCCATCAGCATTGATACCGATTAAACCTGCGACAAAACCACCCAGCATCGCACCAACGATACCCAACACAATGGTCATAATCCAACCCATCGGGTCGTTACCCGGTTTAATAGCGCGTGCCAATAAACCTGCGACCAAACCTACGATAATCATCCAAATAAAGCTCATTGTTATTCTCCTAATATTTTTAATTTATATGGTTATTTATAATCTGTTACTTATTTGATGAATTCATTGTAGTCATTAGCCACTATAAAAAGTAACGACGAAATGTTATCTGTGTACGGGCTATGTGAGAAAAAAGCCATATTTGCTATCAAGCAGATGAAATAGGTAAACGGCAGGTTAAAACGGTAGTAAAGTCGCTAACGTGACCAAGCGTTGATTCCTATCATGTGTAAATTATTCAAATAATTATATGGACTTATAAACGTTAGAAAAGTCATCTACAGGACGGCAAGTAACCATAAAAAAAGCATAGCTCGTTTAACGAACTATGCTTTTAGAAATAATCAGGCTTTAATACGCTTGCTATATAAGTGGAGATTTATTTATGGCGCAGCGCGGTTAATAGACGCTGGTGAATACCTTCAAAGCCGCCATTCGACATAATGACAATCGCATCGCCCGCTTGAGCGTTATCAATAATATGTTCAATAATCGCCTCGGTACTAGACAATACTTGCTGGCTTGCGATATTAGGATTATTAGCTTTGGCATTATCAATGACGTTTTTTAGACCCCATTCTAGTCCGGTTGGTTCATACCATAAAGTATGGTCGGCAAGGACGGCAGACTCAGCCAAGCTGTCTTGGTGAACGCCCATTTTCATGGTGTTGCTGCGCGGCTCGATAATCGCCCAAATCCGTCTGTCTGCCAGTTTCTTTTTAGCGCCATCTAAGGTAGTCGTAATAGCGGTCGGATGATGGGCGAAATCATCAAATATCAAGATGTCGTTGACATCACCAATCAGCTCCATGCGACGTTTGATACCAGCGAAAGCGGATAATGCTGCGCAGGCGGTTTTGATATCGACACCAACATTATAGGCGGCGGCAACCGCAACTAGCGCATTATTGACGTTATGAATACCGCTCATCGACCAATCGACGATCGCTGCATGCTCATCGTTCCCTGCAAAGCTGACGCTAAATTGACTGCCATCAGCGCTGATAAGCTCGGCTTGCCAGTCGTTAGTGTGCTGTAAATTTTGCTCGTCTTTTTTATAATCAACTGACTGTTTATCAATAACTGCTGTCCGCCAAACCGGCGTCCAAACGCCCTTTGCTAAAGTCTCTTCTAGACTGATGGTCGCCGCTGGCATGATGATTTTGCCGCTACTTGGAATCATGCGTACCATATGGTGAAACTGGGTTTGGATGGCGTTTAGGTCAGCGAAGATATCGGCATGGTCAAATTCAAGATTGTTTAAAATAGCGGTACGCGGGCGATAATGGACAAACTTTGAGCGTTTATCAAAAAACGCTGAATCGTATTCATCGGCTTCAATAACGAAGTAGCCGGTTTTTTCTCCACTGCCATCAGCGACTTTTTCAGCACCCAAATAGCTACTATGGGCAAAGACTTGTTGCAGATGCTCCTCATTAGTATTAACCAATGGCACGCCGCCGATTAAAAACCCTGTATCAATACCGGCATAATGCAATATCCACGCCAGCATGGTGGTTGTGGTGGTTTTACCATGCGTACCAGCCACAGCGATGACATGGCGCGATTGCAACACTTGCTCGGATAAGAACTGCGGCCCTGAGGTATAGCGCAGGCCGCTATCGAGCATATATTCGATGACATCCATGCCACGCTTCATGGCGTTTCCAACCACCACCAAATCAGGCGCTGGCTGCAAATGCTCGACCAAATAACCTTCGGCAATGGTCACGCCTGCATTTTCAAGTTGGGTCGACATCGGTGGATAAACATTGGCGTCTGAGCCTGTGACCGTATGCCCAAGGCTGCGCGCCAGTAACGCCAACGAGCCCATAAAAGTACCACAAATACCAAGAATATGAATATGCATAGACGTTCCGTACACGCTTGAAAAAAGGGGATTGAGCTTGAATGTCAGCCAACGGTGATTAGTAGAGCTGGCAGTTCGGTAGGCAGCTCAATAATCAAAGCCTCATTGTAAAGTAAACCCCATAAGATGACCAATAAAAAACGCCTAATCAGTAGGCGTTGTGTGGACTCTCAATTTGGCTGAGGTAGGCAGTTATTTATTTACGAGAAAGGGTGTAGTCATCGTTAAGATTGGCATCAGCGTCCATCATAATCAAGTGGTTGTCACTGATTTTATAGGTTTCGATGTTTTTTCTCTCATAAACGATGGTGATTTTATCGTCATCTTGGCGATAAACCCCTGATTCTAACAAAGGCGGAACGGTCGGCGCTGCATCATTAAAAACACTGGTTTTTAGCACAGAGCCATCAGCGAATAAATTTAAGGTGACCTCGATATTATCGCAAGAAGCACACGGTACCACACCGCCATAATCGCCCATCAAAGTGGCTTGCAAGCTGCTGTCGCTACTGGCGGCCGAAATCATCGGCGCGCGGCGACTGTTATCACTTGAGTTTGCCGCTGCTATCAGTGATTGGCCTTCTGCATTATTTGCCTCATCCACTGCGTCGTCGGTCAGATTGTTTTGAACATCAACATCCTGCAAGTCAGCAAGTGCGACACTATTGGTAGTCTGAGCGCCTTGCGTCGTTGTGTTATTGGCAGTCGTAGAAGATGACGCGCTATCACAGCTCGTGAGTAGCAAGCAGAGCGGCAGCGCTAGCAAGGGGCGCGTACAGCGTCTCATAGCGGTAATTGCAGCGGAGGAATAGGGTAAGATAGTAATCATAGCGTTACCAAAAAACATTTTTTAATAGTGAGTTTAAGCCTTGTCAGTAAGATAACTAATTAAAGTCTTGGTAAAAGTTAAAGAAATTGTGAGGGACAATCTTAGCGCCAACAGGCAGCGCTTGCGACCCTCACTTCGTTAAATTATGTGATAAACCTCATGGTTTTGATAACAAATCTCGCGCTGAGGCTTTGCAAACACTGGCTATATACGTTTAAAGTGCAATTAAGACTACCCTTATTCCAATAGGGTAAATAAACACCTTGGATATATCAAAGTGTAAAAGTGACTAGAGCGTGTCGTTAATTAAACGCTCTTGCTTTAACCGTGCTAAAAACGCCTGAAATATGAGCCAAAAAAATAACCACCCATGCATTGATGCAGGACGGTTATTGGCTACTCATAAGGGTAGTAGAAGCAGGTTAGCGGGCAGGGCGTACGATACGCCACAAAATCAGCAAATGTACCAATATCAAAATGCTAAATAAAATCAAAGATTGCTCCGGGATACTCAAACCCATAAACGTCCACTCAATAGACGCACACTCACCAGAGCCGGCAAATACTTCTTTTAATACTTGCTGCATCGGTAGGGTATCAAGCCAATAGTCTAAGCCGGGTCCACATGAAGGCACTTGGTCGGCGGGCAAATGCTGTAGCCATACGTGCCGGCCGGCAACAGCTGCTGCCCAGCCAATCCCTGCCAAACTGCCAAGCCATAATAGTAAGCGGACGATTTTTGATTTTGGGTCAAATATAGCGGCAATCAAAGCAAAGCCGCCCATAATCATCAGACCGATGCGCTGAAAGATACATAGCGGACAAGGCGAAAACCCCATATAACGCTGTAAGAAAAATAGCGCAAAGCTCATGCCGATCACGGCCATGATTACTAAAAACACTTGTAGATTACGGTAAGTGGTCAGCTGTCGCATGGGGCGAATACTCTTATAAAGTGCTCATTGATATAGGATAAAACTAACAAAAAGCAGACTGTTAAAAGGTCAAATTAATCAACCATTAACGGTATTGTTGTAAAAATTCCATAAAATCTTCGGTTTCGGCAGCTTCAAGCTCTGCCTGCTGCAAGATAGATTTTTCGGCAAGTACTTCATATTTGGCTTGGGTGTTTGGGCTCAACGTCTGCTGTAATATCGACTCACGATGCTGCTCTGCCAAAGTAAAGCCAAGCTGCCATAAGCTACCCAAACGTTTACTATCCGAGTTCACTTGTGCCGAGATGGTTGACTCAGGATGCCCTGCTTTACCTTGCATTAAAGCAACTGCTGTCCGATATTCATTACCCCCATAATGCGCGTCAAGCAGCTCTGCCAATGGCTGCATACGGCTTAAGTGCATGAGCATCCAGCTTTCAAGGGTTTGTTCATCGCCATTATTAATGATTTGCAAGTTTTCGCGGCGACCTTCGTTGACCACGCGTTCTAAATTAACCGCCAACGCTTCTTCTTCTGCTGGCAGCAGCTCTGGCGAATCACTGAGCAGGCAGTACAATGCCATCACTTCTAAAAAGCAGGCGCTAGATAAACGAATACCAATATCGCTATAGGGATCGAGGTCGATAGCACGAAACTCAACGTAAGCGATACCGCGGCGCTCAAGCGCTTCGGTTGGGCTCTCGCCACTCATCGCGATTTGTTTGGGGCGAATCGGACTATAGTATTCATTTTCTATTTGTAGAATATGGTCATTGATTTGAATCGGATTGCCGTCGGCATCGTCTAAGCCAAGTTTTTCAAAGCTTGCATGCGGGGTCTGAATCGCACGGCGTAGACCTTTAATATACTCAGGCAAATTATTATAACGAATATCGAGATGCTCTTGCACGCTGTTGGTATAGCCAAGCTTGCCCATACGTAGGCTGGTCGCCGTCGGTCTATAGTAGGTTGAGTCATTGAGCAGCTCAAGGTCATGCTCGATACCTGACACAAAGCACGGACAAACGCTAGGGCTTGCCCCTAATAAATACAGTACCAAACT
>NZ_DAINDI010000074.1:9117-13601 GCF_036731945.1 Psychrobacter sp. | reverse complement strand
GACTGAAATAACCCGGGTCATAAATGGTCGTTTCCCAATCTCGTAGGCCGTAGTGAATACCGCCCAAACCCTCAAAAGGTTTAATGGTTGAGCCGGGCGGATACGTCCCTTGTAGCGCGCGGTTATAAAGGGGCTGATCAACATCATCACGCAGAGCGCCGTAGTCCTTAAAAGAGATGCCCGAAATAAAAGGATTGGGATCGTAGCTTGGGTTACTAACAAAAGCCAAAACATCGCCGTTTTTTGGGTCGATAGCGACAATAGCGCCGCGGCGACCATCAAGCTGCTGCTGCGCAATGGTTTGCAAGCCATAATCTAGACTAAGCGTGATGTCATTGCCCGCAATGGGCGCTTTGGTATCAAGTTGACGTAGAATATTGCCATGAGCATCGGTTTCTACCGACTGATAACCGGGCTGTCCGAGCAATATATCTTCATAAAAATCTTCAATACCAATTTTACCGATAAGATCAGTGCCCGCGTAGCGATCCTTATTGATTTGCTTGGATTCTTTATCGTTAATACGTCCGACATAGCCAATCACATGGGCAAATAGCTCATCGTAAGGGTACGAGCGCGTGAGTTTACTCTGAATACTGATGCCACGAAAAAAAGGCTGACGTTCACTAAACTGCGCCAATTGCGCTTCGGTCAAATCAATTTTGATGGTCACCGGGTCGTTTTTAGTTTTGCTAACGCGGGCCAAAATATCGGTAATGTCTTTTTCGGTAAGATCAAAAATGGGCGCGAGCAGATTGAGCGTGCGCTCTGGATCTTCGACTTCGTCAGGGCTAAGCATGGCGGTAAATACAGGCTGATTGTCAGCGAGAATCACACCGTTACGGTCGTAAATATAACCGCGACTGGGCGGCGCAGAGATGAGCTTGATGCGATTGTTATCGGCTTGGGTAGTGTACTTATCATGAGCATACACTTGTAGATAACCGTAACGCGCGATCAAACCCAACAAGCCCATAAACATGAACAGCCCAAGGATAATAATACGGCTGGTAAAAATACGATTGACCTGTTCGGTATCGGACGCGAGCGGTTTGTTCATATAAAGTCAGTACCCAGACAGTCAGTGAATCGGTCGTTGATAAATTGATGATTAATTAAGCACAGATAAATAAAGCCAAGAAAGATACAGTCATTTCTTTGTTTATCTAAAGCGGGGTGAGCATAAAGGATAAGACAAAGTATTTCAATAACATAGCGCGATGATTTATCAATAAAAAGGTCAAATAATTTACTTGCCGTATTCAGCTAGCCAGTAATATTAAGCAACCGTAAATTATAACAGAACAAAAACTTGGGCGCAGTAAGCAGTCGTCTATTTTGTGAGGAGCGTTATTGCCATGATCGTCATTGTTCTTTAGGTATTTTTAACATCATTAAATGATAGGAAAGGTTTAGGATGGTGAGTAGGGCGCAAAACGTGTCATCGCTAGTCACAACTTGCCAAGGCTTGATATGTGCTAATAAATAGCAAGTATGCTAAAATCAGGCGATTTATTTTAGCCACTTATCGCATCTATAGCGTTATTTAATTCAGTGGTTATTGAGGATAGAGCGTTTTTATTGAGCGTTCTTAATCGACTAAGGGTATTTGCTTAACAACGACCATCATCACCTCAAGGATAATTAGAGTCATGGATGCAAATTCATTGTGGCAGACGATAGCGGAACACCCAGAGTTTTTTGCTATGTTGACCATTCCACCAGTGACTGCATTTGTCACTTGGATACACGTGTGGATGGCACTCAAGATGCTATTTTATCCGATTAAATTTTGGGGTATTCGGATTCCAAACTTTCCATTCTTTGGTTTGCCGGGATTGGGTTGGCAAGGAATTGTGCCACGTAAGGCAGGCAAGATATCGGGCGTGATTGTTGATCAGACGCTCTCAAAGCTGGGTTCGCTCGATGAGTTTTTTCAGGCGATGGAGCCAGAACAGATGGCGGTATTTATCACCGATACGGTCGATGAAAACCTTGAGAGTTTGATTGATGAGATTATGCTTGACCATTCGCCAGCGCTGTGGGGCAATCTGCCTTATGCATTAAAGCGCCGCGTTTATGCCCAAGCGCATCAAGAGTTGCCAAATATTATGCAATCCTTGGTGACCGATTTGACCTATCACGTCGAAGATTTGGTCGATATGCGCAAAATGATTGTCAATAAAATGGAAAGCGACCGGCGTTTGATGGTCAATATGTTTTTAAAAGTGGGGCAAAAAGAGATTGATTTTATCTGGCATATCAGTGCTTTGATTGGCCTCGTATTCGGTATTATCCAAATGTTTATATTTTTGGTGGTACCGCAGCATTGGACGGTACCGTTTTTTGCCGCTATTTGGGGGTTTTTGACCAACTGGATTGCGATTTGGATGGTGTTTAACCCCGTTGAGCCACGTTTTATTCCGTATGTGAAGTTTTTTGCGCTACAAAACCGTTTCCCATTTATTAAGCCGCAACTGCCGCATATCGCGCAGTACCGTTTCCAAGGCGGCTTTATGAAGCGCCAAGAGGAAGTATCTGAAGTTTTTGCTGAGATTGTGGTCAAAGATTTGGTCACTTTAGAAAACATCATGAATGAGATGATGTACGGTGACCGCGCTGCCGAAACGCGTGAGTTGATGAAATCGCATTTGTATAAAGTGTTAGAATCGCCGGTCATTAGTACCACATTGCGGGTTGGACTGGGTCGCCGCGAGTTTGGGCAATTGAAAAATACCATTATCGACAAATCCATCGTCGCGACTATGGTGCCACTGCGAGACCCTGAGCTTAATGAAAGCCGTGCCAGTAAAATATTTGGGCTGTTTCGCGATCGTATTCGCGCGCTATCCCCTGATGAGTTTCAAAACCTATTGCGTCCCGCTTTTCGTGAAGATGAGATGACGCTGATTATACTCGGTGGTTTGACAGGGTTCTTGGCAGGTTGGTTGCATTTGGTCTTGGTGTTTTTCCCTGCTATGCAGTGAGAAAGGGCTTTTATGTTCTTTACACATATCGCCTACAGAGTGGATACAGAAACGTGACAAGTTGACGCTAATGTACCATGCTGTAAGTCTTCTAAGCTGCAATGGCTGATAGCTACAGATGCAGAAAAAAGCATGACAATGACGGCGCAATGTCTAAAAGTAACGACTATTGACTATTCTCAGACGCATTAAAAATACTGCTTTCTAAAATAAACAATGACCGTATTAAGGTAAACAAGGTTAGACCGTATGTTAATCACAGAATTGGGTTATTTTGCCTTGCTGGCCGCCTTTGTATTGGCGATTTTGCAGGTGGTATTACCAACCATTGGTGTCATGAACGACCACGTTGCCTGGCAGCGCCTTGCTCCGAGTTTAGCGTGGGCGCAGTTTGCGGCCATGATTGTCTCGTTTGGGTCATTAATGGCAGGCTTTTATTTTAATGATTTTAGCTTGGTTTATGTCACCCAGCACTCTAATACCTTGTTGCCTTGGTATTATAAATTGTCGGCGACGTGGGGCGGGCATGAAGGTTCGCTGCTGCTATGGATGACCATTATGGCCACTTGGTGTGCCTTGGTCTCTTACTTTAGCCGTGGCTTGCCGCTGAGCATGCGCGCCCGCGTACTGGTGATATTGGCTGGCGTGCAAGTGATGATGCTGGCAATGTTAATCTTTACCTCATCACCGTTTGATCGCACTTTACCAAATTTACCCGTCGATGGCGCCGATTTAAACCCTCTGCTACAGGATTTTGGTTTGGTTATCCACCCGCCAATGCTGTATATGGGCTATGTGGGTATGGCTGTGCCATTTGCGTTTTGTATGGCGGCATTATGGGAAGGACGTTTGGACGCTGTCTGGACCCGCTGGTCGCGTCCATGGGCACTGGCGGCGTGGGGCTTTTTGACCGTTGGTATCGCACTTGGTTCTTGGTGGGCTTATTATGAGCTTGGCTGGGGCGGTTGGTGGTTTTGGGATCCAGTAGAGAACGCCTCACTGATGCCTTGGCTTGCTGGCTTAGCTTTGCTGCATTCATTGGCCGTGACCGAAAAGCGCGGGGTCTTTAAAGCGTGGACCATTATGCTGGCCATTTTTGCTTTTGCCTTGAGTCTTTTGGGCACCTTCCTTGTGCGCTCAGGCGTTATTACCTCGGTGCATTCATTTGCAGCCGACCCAACGCGTGGTCTGGTTATTTTGGTGATTCTGGGTATTATCGTCGGTGGCGGACTGTTGATGTTTGCTGTACGCGGTTGGCGTTTGACGGTTGAAAGTCAGTATCAGCTTATATCGCGTGAATCATTTTTAGTTATTAATAACGTGATTATTTTAATCTCAACCTTAGTCGTTCTGCTTGGTACGCTATATCCTATTATCGCTGACTCCTTTAATTTGGGTCAGGTCTCTGTTGGTCCTCCGTACTTTAATGCGCTCTTTGTACCTTTAGCGTGGCTACTGTTAGTAGCAATGGGTATGGGTTCTAACATTCGCTGGAAA
>NZ_DAINDI010000074.1:3842-9107 GCF_036731945.1 Psychrobacter sp. | reverse complement strand
GGCGCCGGTATGGTCATTGCGTTCAGCAGTCTGCTGTTAGCAGCGATTATTGCCTATTTTGTTAGCCCGTCTGATATGTTAAATATTGGCGTGACGCTGGCGGTTAGCTTTTGGGTCCTACTTTGGATGGCAGTCGATTTTAAAGACAAAACCAAAAACGCCCCAAGTTTCTTTAAAGGACTACGTCAGTTACGTTTGAGCTACTGGGGGCAGCAAACTGCTCATATTGGCGTAATCGTCGCCGTCATCGGGGTGGCATTTACCAGCACCTTGAGTGTTGAGCGCGATGTGGCATTGGGCGAAAATGAAACTGTGCACGTACAAGGCTACGACTTTGAGGTCAAAGATTTCCATGAAGTCAGGGGCAGTAACTTTGATGGTATGCAAGCACAGGTTGAGGTGACCAAAGAGGGTCGCGCGGTGACAACTTTGTATCCGGAGAAACGTACTTATATTATTAGTGGTATGCCAATGACCGAGGCGGCAATTGATGCCAGTCTCATGCGTGATGTATATGTGGCGCTGGGCGAGCCTATCGCAGAAGACAGTAATAAGTGGGCGGTACGTATTTATGTCAAGCCGCTGGTGCGCTGGATATGGCTTGGGGCGATTATCATGGCCTTAGGCGGTCTGCTAAGTATGCTTGATAGCCGTTATCGTTTTAAAAAGGCTAAGGCATCAACGCAAACGGCAGCCAACAAAGCAGGGTTTATTACCGAAGCTCACGTAGGGGAGAAGTAACATGAGTCAGTCAAATAATTCTTCCCAAAAAGCGCCTGCAGATAAAAAGACTAAAACTATGAAAAGAAGCCAAATAAAGATATGGTTTTTGATTCCGCTGATTGTGTTTGTTGGTTTTATTATTATGCTGTACCTGCGTTTGGGTCAGCCGACGGATATCGTCACCAACACTGCGCTTGAGCGGCCGGTACCGTCATTTGAGTTGCCATTATTGTCTGATACGAGCCGTATGATGACCAATGATAATTTGCCTAAGCAGCCGTTTTTGATGAATGTTTGGGGCTCGTGGTGTCCAACTTGTATCGTTGAGCATCCTTTTTTAATGCAATTAGAGGAGCGCGGGGTCAATTTGGTTGGTGTTAATTACAAAGATGACATCGGTGATGCGCTAGGATATTTAAATCGTGGCGGCGACCCATTCTCCATGTCTATTCAGGATTTATCTGGGCAGTTTGCTTTGGATTTAGGCTTAACTGGCGCGCCTGAAACCTTTGTGGTTGATGGGCAAGGTATTATTCGTCAGCATATTGTTGGTGAGATTAATGAAAGCAACTGGCAAAGCCGCATCATGCCCTGTTTGATGGTGCTCAATGAAGCGGATAAGAAAAATGTCAGTCCTGATTCTAGTCAGGTTCAGGAGGTGTGTAAGTGAACGCCATACCTTTAACAGTGATGTCATCAAAAAGCACGTCATCAAAAAGCCTGTCAGCACAAAGCATAAAACCAGCAAATTTTATAATAAAGTTAGCCGGCTTAATGCTTGCGTGCTTGCTGAGTTTTATCCTCAGTTTTAGTGCGCATGCCGCAATCGATGTTTATGACTTTGATTCGCCGCAACAAGAAGCGCAGTATCGCGGGCTTATCGAGGAGCTGCGTTGCCCAAAGTGCCAGAACCAAAATTTGGCTGGCTCTGTTGCGCCCATCGCGCAAGATTTAAAGCAAAAAACTTACGACATGATTAAAGAGGGTCGTAGTGATGCGGAAATACGCGCATATATGCAAGAGCGTTATGGAGACTTTATTACTTATAAGCCGCCTGTGCGCCCATCGACCTGGATACTGTGGTTTTTTCCGCCATTATTATTGATTGCGCTGATTATTGGCTGGTTTTGGCAAAGTAAACGTAGCCAGCGCGTGGCGCGCGGTGAAAGTGCGGTTAATATAGATAGCGCCGCAGCGTTATCGGCGGCAGAAAAAGCGGAGCTTGATCGTTTATTGTCGCGTAGCAATAGTAACAGTAATGCTAAAAGCGAAGCTGTTATCACCAGTACAGAGGACAAAAAATGACCCTATTTTCTACTTTTGGCTTATTTATTGCCCTAAGCTTATTTATTGCGCTGCTACTGGCCGTTATCGCTATCATGCCATGGCTACGCGCGTCACGCTTGCGCGACAAGCCTGTTGACAACCAACTGCTAGACATCAACGTTGCCGTATTCCGTGAGCGTCTAACAGAGCTGCAAACCGATAAAGACAGCGGCACCATTGATGACGTCCATTACCGCAATCAAAAGCTCGAGCTTGAGCGCCAATTACTGGACGCGCAGCGCACAGTCACACCTATGGTAGCGCCAAGTTTCAAGAGTCGTTTGATTATCATGATATGGGTGCCGGTATTGGCAGGATTGGCCTATTTCTTAATCAGTGACCGTACGTCAGTATTTGACTTATGGGCGGCTGAAGATAAAGTCGGACAAGTAGCAGATGACTTATTGACTGGTAAAATCGATCAGCCGCCTGCTTGGGCGATTGAAGATGGTACGCAGCTAATCAGTGCCATGCAGACCAACGTCTATCGTCATGCTGATGATCCTGATCGCTGGATGCGTCTGTCTGAGTTGTTTTTATCATTAGAAGCAACCGACTCAGCGCTTGAAGCCTTATCGCGTGCTTATCGTTTGTCGCCAGGCAATGAAGAGATTGCCACCACTTATGCGCAAATCAGCTTTTTTGCCAATAAAGGCCAGCTCGATGCCAATAGCCGTCGCGTTTTACAAGATGTACTAGCGAAAAATCCAAAGCATGAAGGCGCTCAAATGCTGATGGCAATGGGCGAGGCGCGTGGCAATAACTTTGAGCAAGCACAAGGCTGGATTAAGCGCTTGCGTGCCAGTATTGCCGCCAAACCGGGCGACCATAGCCAAGCGCTGGCAAGCCTTGATGAATTGAGTGCCAACGTCAGCGCGCAGCAGCAGCAGGCATCTGAGGGCGTTGAGGTCACCGTCTCTATTAATGCAAGTTTGCTACCGTTAGTAAAAGCAGACGATGTGTTGTTTGTCGCTATTCGAGATGTCAAAGGTGGGCCACCGTTTGCTGCCAAGCGTTTACCGATTAGCGTTATTAAACAGGGAGAGGCGACTATTAGCCTAAGTGATTTAGACGCCATGATGCCTGAACGTACGCTTGCGTCTGCTCGCGGTGATAAAGTCCAGCTTGCTGTCATTGCGCGTATTAGCCATAGCGGCACCGCCAATGCTGAATCTGGTGATTTAACCGGTAATCCTGTTGTCATTAGCGCCGACCAAAATCAGGTCAATGTGGCGATTAATCAACAAGTTCCTTGATAGATATATCGTAAAAATTGAATACTTAGTAAATGTGCGCCGTCATACTTTTGGCGGCGCACAACCCGCACAATCTTATCTGATGAACAGATAAGTCATCGTAACTTGCCGCATCAAGACTAAAAATACTTGAGCTTTTGAAAGCCACAAGGTAAGGTAAGCTCTGCAACCCATCAATCCCTAAGTTTTATTAGTCCCAAAATCCTATCTATTAAGGAGAGTCGTATAATGATGCGTATTATTTTGCTAGGTCCACCAGGCGCCGGTAAAGGTACCCAAGCCCAGTTCATCTCTAAAGAGTATGATATCCCGCAAATCTCAACAGGTGATATGCTGCGTGCCGCCATCAAAGAAGGTACTGAACTTGGCAAACAAGCAAAAGATGTAATGAACGCTGGTGGTTTGGTTTCTGATGATCTTATCATTAACCTCGTGCAAGAACGCATCGCCAAGCCTGATTGTGTCAACGGCTGCATTTTAGATGGTTTTCCGCGTACCATTCCACAAGCCCAAGCGCTTGCTGATGCCAACGTAGCGATTGACCATGTGATTGAAATTAGCGTGCCTGATGATGAAATCGTTAAGCGCCTATCAGGCCGTCGTCAGCATGCTGGTTCTGGGCGTGTTTATCATATCGACCATAATCCACCTAAGGTCGAAGGTATCGATGATGTGACGGGCGAGCCATTGATTCAACGTGAAGACGATAAAGAAGCGACCATTCGTGATCGTTTAGCGACCTATCAACAGCAGACCTCTGCCTTGGTTGGTTACTATCAAGAAAAAGCGGCTGAGGGCGGTGATGCCCCTAAATATGACAAATTCGATGGCACCCAAGGCATTGATGACGTTAAGCAGCAAATATTATCGGCACTAAAAGGCTAAAACTTTTTAAACGTCGCCGATAGACGTGTTGATTAACCGTTATATTCAAAACCCTGCTACTTGTAGTTATAAGCAGCAGGGTTTTTTAATGCTTAAAAATAAATGCTAACCAGTACCAATAAAAAAGCCGCTTACTTAAATTCAGTAAACGGCTTTTAGCTACTATTGTTTAAATGCAGCTTAGGTTTTAGCAGGTTAAGAATTATGCGTTACCTTGGGCATCAACTTGCGCTTGCTGTTGGCTTTGCGCATATGCTTGGTCAAAGTTGACTGGTGCAAGCAATAGCTGCGGGAAGCTACCACGCGTTACAATGTCGCTAATCACTTCACGTGCATACGGGAACAATACGTTCGGGCAATACGCACCCAAAATTTGACCGATTTGGTCTTCTGGAATGTCTTTTAATAAGAAAATGCCCGCTTGATGCACTTCGGCGATAAATGCCGCTTCTTCAGCGTTTTTGGCGTTGACACTGACCGTCAATACCACTTGATAATGATCGTCATCAAGCTTTTCAGCGTTGCTTGATAGATTGATATCAAGCTCAGGGTTCCACTCTTTAGTAAATACAGCGGCGCCTGGGACTTCAAGTGACATGTCTTTTACATAAATGCGTTCTAGTGCCAATTGTGGTTGTGCTTGTTCTTCAGCCATGGTCATTCCTCTAAAAGTTAATCAAATAATGGGGCAGATTGTCATTGTAACAACATATCATTGTAATATAAATGCAGACTAAGGTTTGAGATTTATCTCAAGGTCTTTTACTCAGTTTTTTAAAAACTGTTTTTTATCACAAAGCGTTATTCTTAACGCTGTCTATTTTTACACAATAAAAATAGACAGAAAAGGACAATAGCAAATTAACCGGCTAATAGCTCGTCAAGTTTGCCTTGTTGGTTCATTTGGTTAAGCTCGTCGAAACCACCGACAAAGGTATCACAGATGAAAATTTGCGGCACAGTGCGATAGTTGTTGGTCTTTTGCATCAAAGCTTGGCGCTCTTCGCGGCTTATGTCATGCATGCCGATTTCTTCGTAATCAACACCTTTAGATTGTAATAATTGCTTAGCGTTT
>NZ_DAINDI010000074.1:0-3804 GCF_036731945.1 Psychrobacter sp. | reverse complement strand
GGGCACATTGGAGTGGTATAAACTTGCACAGGTACAGTCATGGTCATTCCTTATTTATAAATTTATGGGAAAACAATTTTGTTATAAGTAATAGGATATATAGTAAGATAAAAAAATTATAGGGTAGTCATTAATATAATCCGTTATCAATACGTAAATGCTAGCTATATTTGCTGCTTCTCAGTATAGATTGGGGATGGCTATGGCAAATTCAAGCAGTCTTAGCTAAAAGCCATTACTGATGTCATCATCAAGGTATAAAAAAAGACACCTGATAAAGAGGTGTCTTTTTTATTGGTACTACTGGTTAATAAGACCAGCTATTAATATTGTCTTACTTATGCAAACTTGGCTTGGCTTTAACTTTGTTTTTAGACTTAGTATCTTTTAACCCAACCAATGGCATGCCAGCGCCTTGCCAGCCGCCGATACCGCCCTCTAGGCGATAGACATTGTCTTTGCCAATCATTTGTACCGCAGCGCCTGCCTGAATACCCATATCACAGACGATGATGACTGGCTGCTCAATCGCACGAATTTCCTCAATGCGGTCTTTAAGCTCAGTGAAAGGTATGTTGCGGCTGCCTTGGATATAACCAGTTTCAAATTTCTTTTTGGCACGAATATCGATCAGCTGCGCATTTTGCGAGTTGACCATCATGCCCAAGGTATTAGGCGATATTTTTCTGCCACTACGTTTGTTTTCAATGGCAAAAAATAGCACGGCAAGCACGGCTAATATTCCAAATAAAAACGGGTGGTTGCCCACAAATTCCAGCGCACGATCCAAACCATACCTCCAAAAATATAAGTGTTCGGTCAAACTGAGATAACAGCCCAACGATGGTGAACAAGGCGCTATTATACCGATAAGGTCATCTATAGTAAACGGGCGATGACTTGGTCGTTCCTTTATCTCATCGTTCCTTTATCAGTGACCTTTAGAGATATCTGCTAATAAGGCTTAGTATCTGCCTCTTCTGTTAACGTCACAAGGTTTTCAACACGGCGCTGCAACACTTCGCCGTCCGCAACCGCTTGCCATAAGGCGCAGCCTTTACTGTTATGGGTATGGCGACAATCGCGGAACTGGCAATCACCTGCCAGCGGTGCAAGCTCGATAAAGCCTGAGATAATATCATCAGGGGTCAGATGCCAAATGCCGTACTCACGAATACCAGGGGTGTCGACAATACCGCCTTGGCCTAAGTCGTCGGGGTTAAAGGGCAATAAGCGACTGGTGGTGGTGGTATGTTGACCCAGCTTTGAGTTTTCAGAGATGACATTCACCACTTGTCCTGACTCTGGCAGCAAGGCGTTGATTAAGCTGCTTTTACCAACGCCAGATTGCCCCGCAAAAATAACCAGTTTTTTATCGATATAGCGCTTTAGCTCATCAAGCCCTTTTTGCTCATCGCTATTAGCGATGTTTTCAGGACATGCAACCGAGGTCAGTACGCTCTCGTAGCCAAGCGCCGCGTATTGTGCCAATAATTCACTGGTATCGACGCCGTTTTCTTGGGCCAGCAAATCGGCTTTATTAAGCACCAATAGTGGCTTTACGCCTGCATGATGACAAACGACCAAATAGCGATCAATCAAAGTCGGCGCAGCGGCAGGCAAGGGCGCAAATACAATGGCCAAAATATCAACATTGGCGGCGACAGGTTTGAGCTTATGATAACGGTCAGGACGCGAAACGAGCGAGGTGCGAGGCTTGACGGATTCGATACGTCCAAAGCCGGTATTAGGATCGGCAGTCCAGCGTACTTGGTCGCCCGCTGCTAGCATGGGCAGATTGGTACGCACATGACAGCGCCAAATATCGCCTAACGCCAGCTCTTGCCAAAATGGCTCAGGATCATCAGGCGCAATCTCCGGCTGCACAGGAATTACTGCCGGCAAGCTGGTCACTTGTACTTCTAGCTGCTTACCATAATGCGCCATGACCACGCCATCCATCAAACTGTCATCGATGCTGTCTTGGCTATCGAGCTGTTGTTTGTCGATGCGACGAATCTGTTGTTTAGTCAGTTTGCGTTGCCGGATTAATGCCATGGGTTATGACCTATTAGAAAAATATTGCTAAGTGTAGCGTGAAAATTTGCTAACATACAGCCTAAAGCGCCGCTAGCAGATAGTGGTTTTGTAATGTTTTCGTTTTATTAGGCATTGTAGCCAACCAAGTGCAAAGCATATGATTTTAGCCTGACCATTTAGAGTCAGTTTAATTGATTAACAAGGCTCACAAGTTGTGCCAAAGTTTATTGACCATAGGATATTTTATGAGTACCGACGACCATCCCAACAAAATTAAAATCAAAAACCAAGGTAAAAAAGGGTTGGTGTGGATTGACCTAGAAATGACCGGACTTGATACCTTAAATGATGAGATTATCGAGATTGCGACCGTGGTGACCGATGAGGATTTAAACGTCCTTGCCGAAGGACCTGTTTTTGCGATTAAGGTATCAGATCAAGTGTTAAATAAAATGGATGACTGGAATACCAAGCAGCATGGCCAGTCAGGCTTGGTCGACCGTGTGCGCCGTAGTACGGTGACCTTAGCGGAAGCAGAAGCGCAAACCATTAAGTTTTTGAATAAATGGGTCGATAGTGGCAAGTCGCCGATGTGTGGTAACTCAATCTGCCAAGATCGCCGCTTTTTAGCCCGCCAAATGCCCGAGCTTGAGCGCTTCTTCCATTATCGCAACCTTGATGTGTCATCGATCAAAGAGCTGTGCTTCCGCTGGCGTCCAGATATTTTAAGAAATTTCGAAAAAGGCGGCAGTCATTTAGCATTAGATGATATTCGCGACTCTATTCGCGAGTTAAAACATTATCGTCAGCATTTCTTTAAGTTGATGCCTTAAAAATCAAACTTTAGGAACAGTGATTTAAGAACAAGTAAAAAGTCCGTCAAAGAAGCGAATGCCAAGATATGGCTCGTTTCTTGGCGGACTTTTTGTTTCAGTGATATTTTTAATTAACTCTTATTGGGATAATCCTTTAATAGTATATTAGCGATTTTCATCAGGGCGCTTAATGCTATCAGGGCTAGCTTCATAAACCGCATCTAATTCTGCTTCCGTTAAATATTTTTCTACCGTAGGGTATAACTCGCGCTCTTCAAAGCGAATATGGTCGTATAATAGGGTGCCAAGCTCATGAACTTGTGCCACGCTGACCCCTTTGTTGCCAGATTTTTTTGATTGTTCGACCGTATTTATCAGTTGATGTAATTGCTTATGCTGTCCATCAAGGGTTTCGAGTACTGACGCCACATCAGATTCAGTAGCGCGGTACGGCTCTAAGGCATTAGCAATTAAATTGTCCTCAATTTGGAAGTGATAGGCCATGTCGTTAATATAGGAGGTGAGATTGTCCCAGTGTTTGGCAATCTCTTTGGGTTCATCTAAGCTTTCTTTGGCATGGCGAGACAAATTAAGCCCAAGATGGTGTTGGCGTGATAATGGCTGCAATTGATTGGCGCGTTTCATAATTAAATACCTTAATGCTTCGAGAAATCATGATTGATTAATTATTTGGAGTTATATTTTATGTTCAATTATCTTTTAATTTTGCATTTACTGGGGGCGGCAATTTGGACAGGTGGTCATTTAATACTAGCATTAGTGGTGCTGCCAAAAGTGCTATCTTCACGTAATTTAGACGCATTGTTACAATTTGAAGGTCAGTTTGAAAAAATTGGTATGCCGGCGTTAGCCATTCAAATCATTACTGGATTATGGATGGCGTATAAAATATTACCTAACATAGAGATGTGGTTTGCCTTCGATAATG
>NZ_DAINDI010000073.1:3993-13746 GCF_036731945.1 Psychrobacter sp. | reverse complement strand
ACTTTCTGCTTTACTACTTTCTGCTTTACTACTTTCTGCTTTACTACTTTCTGCTTTACTACTTTCTGCTTTACTGCTTGCTAGCGCGGTTTGCATCGCCTGCAATACTTCATGACAAAAATGAGTGGCAGCTTCTGATTTATCATCACCATTGATAATAACCCAGTCATTCTGCTGACGTAGCAAGGCTGTTGCCACCTCATTAAAAGTATCGACGACCTGTTTACTTTTCCAATCGATTTGATATAAAAACTCTGGATCAGCTTCATCGTCATTTAGACGCGCCTGCAAGGTTTCGATATCGACATGAAACCAGCATTTAAGCAGTTTGGTTTGGTTAGCAGCAAGGTCTTGTTCAAAGGCTTGTAGTTTGGTGAGTTCTTGCTTTAAATAGTCTTGCCATCGGCCAATAGGCAAGGCGTTATTTTTCAGCGTCTTATTATTCTTATCTTCACTTTTTTTCACCTTATCGTCATCATCTAAGGTCGCCATTCGCATGACGTTATAGAGCAAATCGGCATACCAGTTGCCAAAATACACCATCACATCGCCATGACGCGGCAGCGCTTTGGTATGCGCTTGCCATATCGGCTGATGCTCTAAAGGACAATCACCAATCGTTGCTTCAACCTTGAGTAAGCGCGGGTCTACCCATTGCCGCAGCTGGGTGACCGCGGTGCCCTTGCCCGCCTGCTCCATGCCGTTGACCAACACCAAAAGCCCAGTTGGTTTATTGATGGTCGGCGGTGTTTGCTGCCGCGTGGCGCGCAGGGCAAACTGGGCGGTGACTAATGCCAAGCGCAATGTATCTTTGTCCATAGCAAAGATATTTAACGGATTGGGCGTTAAACGCTGCTCAACGACTTGCTTACTAAACTGGTCACTTACTGCTTCTGGCGCTTGGCTTTCAGTCGATTTATTTTTTTTAATCATGTGCATACTCGCTTTATTATTAGATAATTTTTATACATCTCTTATTTATAATTTTTATAAGCTGTCTTATTTATACAGTGAATCATAGCATTGAGTAAATCTAGTAAATAACCCTGCTATGTAACAGTTTGGCATTTGTATTCTGTGGTATTTTCTTTTAAGGTGAACAAAATCTTGCGCGCATGCTTTAATAGCTGCCCACAAAGATAAGAATTTAGTATCATTTCCACTCTTTTATTAGCAATTTTATTGCCATTTTTACTTTTTATAGGATTACCTGCCATGTCTGCGTTAGCCAATTTACAACAGCACTTAAACCGTTTTTGGGCGCTGCCACACCATAAAGATGCTGCCTTAAATACCAAGCTCAAAGAAGTGCAAGCATGGCAACAAGCACGTATTAAGCGTACCCATAGCGCGCTGTTTGAACAACCAAAAAACAAACCGATGGCAGATTTTTTTTTAACCCAGCTATATGGTGGTGATGAATTTAAAGTATTGGCAGAGCAGTTAGATCGTATTCTCCCTAAAGCCAAAAAATTAGAGCGCCTTGCCAAAGAGGCTTCTTTAGAAGCGGGCAGCATGGGCATTCAAGCGTCTATCTTGGCGATTGAGCTGGATTTACATTTGGCCGAGTGGCTGGTTGCGCAAGATTTAGCAGTCAATGAAGAAAATATGCTTGCCGCTTACCGCGCAGTCGATGAGGCAGATGAGCGCCGCGTGCAGATTAACAATCTAAAAGAGGTCTGCTACCGTACCGATAAAGATTTGAATTCATTTATGCTCAAAAAAGCCTTTGGTCTCGCAAAAGGAACGGCTTATCGCCATAACTTCCAGCCGCTTTACGACTTTATCGATTCAGGCTTTAAAGCGATGAAACCGCTAAAAAGTGTCAGCAGCTTTATTGAACCGTTTTGTGAGCGCGAGCTTGATATTATTGACGAAGTTCATGACACCAATAATGGCGGTAAGCCAGCAGCGTTTGGTGTATGATAAGGTCAATAATGCCCATGGCTAACTGACCGTTATAGTGCTTAAATAGGGTTTAAACCGTATGCAATCAGTGTTTAAACCCTATGCAAATAACGCTTAAATACGCCATCATAAAAACAAATAATAGGATAATCGTATGACTGATAACTCAAATAACTACTCTAGCCAAGCCGATCAAACCCATACTGATAACCCTACTTCTCATGGACATCTGCAAGATAAATTGGTTAAAGACAGTATTGCTCATAATCAAAGCATCACCGCGCAAGTAAAAGCGCGTCAAAACCAAAGCGCTAGTACGACGCTGAATGCCAATGCTGCAGCCGATAGCAGCAATAATAATGACTTCACTCAAGTACAAGACTTACCAACCGGAACCCCACAAGGTCAACAAACGACTATGCCAAACACCATAAATAACAGCGCCAACCCTACTGCTACGCACGCACAAACGGCCAAACAAACGCTATTTAACCAACGTGATGACATCAATAATCCACATACGCCTGATACCGATGGTAATGAGCAAACACATTTTGGCTATAAAACGGTCAATAAAGCAGAAAAACAAGCGCGCGTTGCCGATGTTTTCACCTCAGTTGCGAAAAAATACGACATCATGAATGACTTAATGTCGTTTGGTATTCATCGCCTGTGGAAACGTTATGCGATTAGCTTATCGGGTGTACGCGCCGGCCAGCAGGTGCTCGATATCGCTGGTGGTACGGGTGATTTGGCCAAAGTATTTAGCCGTGAAGTCGGTCGTAACGGCCATGTGGTATTATCAGATATCAATGCAGCGATGCTAGAAGTTGGCCGCGAGCGCTTAATCAATGCCGGCTGTAATAACGTTGATTTCGTCTTAGCAAACGCTGAAACTTTGGCGCCTTTTGATGATGAAAGCTTTGATTTGGTGACTATCAGCTTTGGTTTGCGTAACGTCACAGACAAGGATGCGGCGCTAAAATCTATGTATCGCGTCCTCAAGCCAGGCGGTCGTTTATTGATTTTAGAATTCTCAAAACCTGTGTTTGAGCCATTATCGAAAGCTTATGATTTGTACTCATTTACGGCGTTGCCGATTATGGGTAAGTTGGTTGCTAATGACTCTGAGAGCTATCAATACTTGGCTGAATCGATTCGAATGCACCCTGATCAGCAGACGCTTAAGCAGATGATGCAGCAAGCAGGATTTGAGAATTGTGATTATCATAACTTGACCGCTGGTATCGTTGCGGTACATCGCGGTTTTAAAGCATAACTTTAGATCATAGTTTTAGAAAAGCACAGGTTTAGAAAAGAATAGCTTTAGCACTTTTCAAAAGCTGCTTAGATAAACACGCTTTTTATAATACAAAAACGTCTGTCGTTGAGCAGGCGTTTACATCGTTATAACAGCCAATATTGAAATATGCGCCGCGCTTATGGCGCTCAACCAAACATGTGAGGGCCTTATGCTGACTGTGTTACTTTTGGCGGGTGCCGAAAAGCTGATTAATATCGCTATTGCCAGCGATGAGATTACCAAAGCTGGACTAGCGCCGCTTGCGGGCAAAGTGCTACGTCTAAATATGGGCATGCCTGAGATTAATCTAGACGTTTTATTTACCGAAGAGCGTTTGCGCTTTGAGCCGGTTATGACTGAAAGTGTGTTTGAGACAAGTGGCAGTATGAATGAGCGCCAACATGCCAGCCTAGAGCGTTCGCGACTTGGCCATAGTCGACCAGATTGTACCATTACCGTTGATAATCCTGCGCAGCTGCTGAACCTGATGCGCGGTACCGAAGGCAACTTGCCTATTGCTGGTGACTACAAAGTTTTGATGCAACTCAAACAGCTGGTTGCAGGGTTTGATCCTGATGTCGCCGGCCAGCTTGAACCCTTTATTGGGAAACCGATGGCCAGTCAGCTGCATTTGCTGATATCACAACTAAAAGGTAGCTGGCGTCATAATGCCAAACGCGCCTTTAACGATGTCAGCGACTGGGCCAATGACGTAGCAGGTAATGTTACTCCTGACCCGATGGAAGCCGCCGAAGTCAATGATCTAAAGCAGCAGTTATTAAAACTGCGTGCGGATATCGAACGTGAAGAAGCCAAGCTTGCCGCTATCAAAGATGAGCAAGCACGTTTAACCAATCATAGATAATAATAAATAGAGTCTATGACGACCTAAACGCTAACTATGCGCCGTCATAGACTCTGCCCTATTTTCGACTTTTTAGAGTAACCCTATCTCATGCTACTATCCCATCGCGCCCGCTTGCTTGAACTTTGGCGTATTGCCGCCGCTTATCGTATTGATACCCATCTGTCTGTCGAAGAAGCGCCGCAGCTGCAACCGTTAGCGCGTTTAATCCGTTTGCATCCGGCGGCTTGGGGTAAAAAACATCAGCCTAATGCCATAAAGTATGCGCTTGAAGATATGGGTACTTTATTTTTAAAACTGGGCCAACTGCTCTCGACGCGCCGCGATTTGGTGCCGCCTGAGATTATCGAGCAATTGGTGCAGCTGCAAGACAAGGTCAAGCCTTTCGACTCTGACGTTGCCATTGCCCAAATCCAAGACCCAAAACATGGTTTGGGTCAATCTATCGCTACGCTATTTGCCCGCTTTGACGTTAAGCCGTTAGCAGCAGCCTCTATTGCTCAAGTACATACGGCCGCTTTGCATGATGGCCGTGAAGTGGTGGTAAAGGTCGTTCGCCCTGATATTCGCACCACTATCGTTGCTGACTTTGAACTATTACGTGAGCTTGCCAATTGGGCATCGGCGCGTATCGAAGCAGCGCGTGCCATCCATATCGTTGATATTGTCGAAGACTATCGCCAAGTCATGCTGAACGAATTGGATTTGACGTTAGAGGCAGACAATACCACGCAGATGCGCAACAACTTCTTAGGTTCAGCACTGATGTATGTGCCTGAAGTCTATGACGCTGCCAAAAACGTCATGGTCATGGAGCGTATTCAAGGCGTTCCTATCTCACAAGTTGAGGTGTTTGATAAGCTTGGTTATGACCGTGCGACACTAGCAGAAAAAGGCTTAACGATATTTTTTACCCAAGTGTTTCGCGATAACTTTTTTCATGCCGATATGCATCCGGGTAATGTCTTTGTAGAAACGCCGCCAGTTAAAATACTCGCGGCAGATATGACAGCGGTTGACTTGGGTCATGAGCCGCGCTATATCGGGCTTGATTGTGCCATTATGGGTACGCTGTCAAAAGACGACCAACTTATTGTCGCGCGTATGCTGTTGGCGGTGATGAATAATAACTTTACGGCGATGGTTGATATCGTCAGCCGTGCTGGGTGGATACCGCCCAATACCGATAAGCATGCCTTGATGCGCGATATGAAACGCACGGTTGGTCCAATGCTGCAAAAATCCATTAACGATATCGACTTTGCTGGTGTGTTGATGCAAATTTTGGATATCGCCCGTCGCCACCATATGAGTATCCCGCCACAACTTATGCTGCTACTGAAAACTTTGGTGCATGTCGAAGGACTTGGTCGCGACTTATATCCTGAGCTTGATATTTGGTCACTCGCCAAGCCTATTTTAAGTGGCTGGATTAAAGAGCAGCTCGATCCGATGCGTAATTTGCAACATCTGCGTCAGCAGTTGCCAGAGATTTTATTATCAACGACTGATATTCCTAAGCTACTAGACCAAGGTTTACAAAGCCTTGCCTCACAAGGCTCGCGCCAAGACAGTCAGCTACGAGAGATACAACAAATTCGCGCCGACATGCTAAACGACCGTCGCCGTGATTGGCTAGCGCTGTCAGGTTTTGCCGTGTTTATTGCCATCGCCACGCAAGTCGGTTGGTTTGCGCCTATTTTTTACCTATTGGCTATTATCGTCGTTATTTGGCGGGTTTTAGCTTAGGCTATTAATTTTTGACGAAAAAGTATCCGTTAATTATTATCAAAAAATCCCACTTGAATAAGCTCTAATGCATTTTAATTGCCCTTTAACGACAATTAAAATGCATTAGAGCTTAACTTTTTATCTTATTTAGCATGTCGTTTACCCAGTAAATATACGTCTTATATGGAGAATTTACCTATGTCGACCATATCATCTATATCGCCTTCCAATTCTCATGATTTAATCAAAAAAGATCATAGTGACGCGATTGCCGCTTTGCAAACACGCTTTGGCAAACAACTTAGTACCAATACCACAATACGTGAGCAGCATGGTCATACCATGACCTGGCTTGCCAATCAGCCACCCGACGCGGTATTGACCGTGCAGGATAAACACGAAGTCGCTGCAGCCGTCGAGATTTGCAATCAGTATCAGATGCCAGTCATTGCCTTTGGTATTGGCTCATCTTTAGAGGGTCAATTGAACGCGCCCTATGGCGGTTTATGTATCGATATGCATGCCATGGATGCGATATTACAGGTTAATAATGAAGATTTGACGGTAACGGTACAACCTGGGGTCACGCGCGAGCAGCTCAACCATTATTTACGCAATACTGGCTTGTTTTTTCCGATAGATCCTGGTGCCAATGCCAGTATCGGCGGCATGGTCGCCACTCGTGCTTCGGGCACCAATGCCGTTCGTTATGGTACCATGAAAGATGTGGTACTCGCCCTTGAAGTGGTGACCGCGAGCGGAGATATTGTGCGCACAGGCACACGTGCCAAAAAATCTGCCGCTGGTTATGACTTGACGCGCTTAATGATAGGCTCTGAGGGGACACTTGGTATCGTCACCGAGGTTACGCTTAAACTATTTGGTATTAGCGAGTGTATTGGTAGTGGTATTTGTCATTTCCCAACAATTGAGGATGCTTGTCAGGCAGTGATGTTGACTATTCAAATGTGCTTGCCAATTGCCCGTATCGAGCTGCTCGACGCGATGCAAATCAAAGCTTGTAACCAATATGCCAATTTAAATTTAACAGAAACGCCTACGCTATTTGTAGAATTCCATGGCACAGAAGCCAGCGTCGCCGAGCAAGCGCAAATCTTTACCGATATCATCGAAGAGTTCGGCGGTACAGATTTTGCTTGGGATACCAACGAAGCCGAGCGTAAACGGCTTTGGCAAGCACGCCATAACGCCTATCACGCCAGCTCTGCCCTACGACCTGAGGCAAGCGCTTTATCAACTGATGCCTGCGTGCCCATTTCACGCTTAGCAGAATGCGTCAGCGCTACGGCAAAAGACATCGAAGCGTCAGGCATGATTGGACCTATCGTCGGTCACGTCGGCGATGGTAATTTTCATGTTTTATTATTGGTCGATACCAACAACCCTGAAGAAGTCGCTACCGCTGACGGTATTATCAGCCGCCTTGCCAGTCGCGCGATAGAGATGGATGGTACCTGTACCGGCGAGCACGGTATTGGGCAAGGCAAACAAAAATATATGCAGCAAGAGCATGGTAATGCCCTAGTGCTGATGCAAGCGATTAAATCTGCCCTTGATCCCAAAAATATCCTGAATCCTGGGAAGATATGGCCTGAAGCTTTACCTAAAGCTTAATTTTAAAAAACTGCAGTATGAAAAAGCATTTACCTTTAATTGTGCGATTAAAGGTAAACGCTTTTATAGTTTTAATATGGTTCATT
This sequence comes from Psychrobacter sp., assembly GCF_036731945.1. Lineage (GTDB taxonomy): Bacteria > Pseudomonadota > Gammaproteobacteria > Pseudomonadales > Moraxellaceae > Psychrobacter. Next base: position 6,218 of record NZ_DAINDI010000073.1, on the reverse strand, counting down.
TATTTTGAAATAAATGCGTGGCTGCAGGTATGAGTTTTTCAAAGCCTCTGGAATGAAGCACACAGCAAGCGAAGAAAACTGATACCTGCACAATTCTATTAAAGACACGCTTCGTGCGTTTCGAACTGACTATCCTACAACATCTGGTCAATCGCCATCTGCGTCAATACCCGACCACGCGCCGTACGCAGCACATAACCTTGCTGTATTAAATATGGCTCAATCACATCTTCAAGCGTACCGCGATCTTCGGCCATCGCTGCTGCTATTGCTTCAACGCCTGCTGGGCCACCATCAAAACGCTCGTGTAATATTTCGATATAACGTCTATCTAAATGATCAAGCCCGCGTCTATCTACGGCGAGCATATCAAGCGCACTACCCGCTATCGCGCCATTGATACTACCATCACCTTTGACCTGCGCATAATCACGCACACGGCGTAATAGCCGATTGGCAATCCTTGGCGTTCCGCGCGAACGGCGCGCAATCTCTACCGCGCCATCTTCGCTCATCGGTACCCGCATCAAACGTGCCGCACGGCTAACAATCGTTGTCAGATCAGCGATATTATAAAACTCTAAGCGCTGCACAATCCCAAAACGATCTCGCAGTGGCGAGGTCAGTAGTCCTGCGCGCGTAGTTGCTGCCACTAAAGTAAACGGCGGTAAATCCAGCTTGATAGAACGCGCCGCCGGACCTTCGCCAATCATAATATCGAGCTGAAAATCTTCCATTGCTGGATAAAGAATTTCTTCAATGACCGGACTTAGACGATGAATCTCATCGATAAAGAGCACATCGCCCGCTTCTAAATTGGTCAGCATGGCGGCCAAATCCCCAGCGCGTTCAAGTACAGGCCCTGAGGTAGAACGCAGATTGCCACCCATTTCACGGGCAATGATATTGGCAAGTGTGGTTTTACCAAGCCCCGGCGGACCAAAAATCAAGGTATGATCTAATGCCTCGTCGCGACCGCGTGCCGCGCCAATAAACACTTCCATCTGTTCACGCACCACCGGCTGACCGATATATTCAGCCAATAATGCTGGTCGAATATTAGAGTCAGGCGCATCACCTGCCCCTTCTAACGGATTAATCAAACGATCTTGCATCATAGGTTTTATCATTTTATTAAAATCATTATTTTTAAAAGACTAAATCATAAACAGCATAACCAAACGCTGCGCATAAGTCATGCAAAACATCATAAAGCAGGTAGTCAATAAAACACAGCCCAAAACGAAAATAAGCGACAATCAATGTCGCTTATCTGTTTAAAATTAAGATGTACTGTTGCTACTCGTAGGTTAAAATGATTAAAAGCCAGAGAGCTGTTGCAGAGTGGCTTTTAATAAGCTTTGCGTATCGGCAAAGGTGACGCCATTACTTTTCGCTGCTTTAATCGCTTGCTGCGCTTCTCGTTCTTTATAACCTAAGCTAATCAGCGCGCCCTCGACCTCAGCGATGATACTGCCTTCAGCAGACATAGGCGCAGGCTGAAGCGCAAATTCTAAACTGCTATTATCAACCTCGATATTTTTCAGCTTATCTTTTAGCTCAATCAATAAACGCTGTGCGGTCTTTTTACCGATACCGGGGATGCGCGTTAATGCCGTCTCAGACTCTTGCTCGACGTGCATTTTTAGCTCAGCCGCTGACATCGCAGACAGCATCGCCAGCGCCATTTTTGCCCCAACGCCATTGATTTTAATCAATTGGCGAAAAACATCGCGCTCTTTACGATCGATAAAACCAAAAAGCAGCTGCGCATCTTCACGCACGTGAAAATGCGTCCAAATGCTCGCCTGCTCGTTGAGACGCAACTGACAAAATGATGGCAGCGGCAGCTCTATATCGTAGCCTACGCCAGAGGCAGTCATGATACAGGCAGTTGGTGCCATCAAATACTGCACCTGCCCCGTAATCAATCCAATCATTATCCACCACCTTTTATAAGATTTGACTATAAAAACTGCTTATAGAACTTGCGTTAAAAATAAGCGGCTATTATGGCTCAATGAGCTTGCTTTGCTAACCAAGCTTATTTATAAAAATCGACCATACCTTCAAGGCTGATTGGACGAATTTTATGCGCCTGACCCGCTGAACCAAAGGCTTCAAAACGATTGGTACAGATATCTGACATCGCAACCATAGAGGCTTTAAAATATTTACGGGGATCAAATTCGCTAGGATTTTCTGCCAAGAATTTACGGATCGCG
>NZ_DAINDI010000073.1:2453-3983 GCF_036731945.1 Psychrobacter sp. | reverse complement strand
TGATGCCAAACGTAAATCGGTATCGATATTGACTTTACGGACGCCATGTTTGATCGCTTCAACGATTTGCTCAACCGGCACACCATAAGTTTCCCCGATATCACCGCCGTTTTCATTGATAACTTTGAGCCATTCTTGCGGCACTGAAGACGAACCATGCATCACCAAATGGGTATTCGGGATACGCGCATGAATCTCTTTGACGCGCTCAATCGATAAAATATCGCCTGTCGGTGGACGAGTAAATTTATACGCGCCATGACTGGTACCAATGGCAATGGCTAGCGCATCGACATTGGTGTCTTTGACAAACTGCTCGGCTTCATCAGCACTGGTCAATAGCTGCTCATGATCCAATACGCCTTCTGCACCTGAGCCGTCTTCTTCACCTGCCATGCCGGTCTCAAGGCTACCTAAGCAACCAATTTCCCCTTCGACAGAAACGCCGCACGCGTGGGCCATTTTCACCACTTCGCGGGTCACGCTGGCATTATAATCATAATCCATTGGCGTTTTTCCATCTTCACCGAGCGAGCCGTCCATCATCACCGATGAAAAACCAAGCTGAATTGAGCGCTGGCAAATAGCAGGTGACATGCCATGGTCTTGATGCATCACCACCGGAATATGCGGCCATTCTTCAATCGCAGCAATAATCAGATGACGTAAAAATGCTGACCCTGCATAACTGCGCGCGCCCGCACTGGCTTGCACGATGACAGGTGAATCACAAGCGTCGGCCGCCATCATGATGGCACGCATCTGCTCTAAGTTATTGACGTTAAAGGCAGGGACACCATAGCTGTGCTCAGCGGCATGATCCAAAAGTTGACGTAAAGATATTAAGGCCATAAAACGCTCTCTGATTAGATTTTAAAATAAATACTTGTAACTATTAGGTGAGTACAAGTGTTCTATCCTCGCTGCAAGGTAAGTAAATCGACAAACAGCACTATAGAACGGTTGGGAAAATGCAGGATTTTTACTAGCAATTATCACGCGCAGATTATAGCAAATTTTGCCCACGCTTCGTAGCGGTTGAGCGACTATTTATTAGGCTCACATTATTAGGCTCGATTAAGCTTGCGGTTTTATTGAACATACCGATTGTATTGAGGTTACAGCTTTGGTTTAATTGATGAATGATGCTATTGCATACTTTACTTTTAGCAATGCATAAAACGCAAAAAGCCTTGGTCATCACCAAAGCTTTTTAGTATTTCGAGGCTTATAAGACCGCTATTGATTATAGCGCTATGCATGCAAGTCAATTATTAAAATCAAATAACTTGAATGAATCATAACTGCTTAGCAATCAATTAGTACTGTTGTTCTGCTTCTACTGCGTTTTCACTGGCTTTCTCTTCAACAGCAGAGGCACCATCAGCAACCACGCCAGCAGTAGCGGAAACGGCTTCATTTGCGCCAACTACAACTGCTTCACCAGTATTTTCTATCGCGTCAGTCGCAGCAGCCCCAGCTGTCTCAGCACCATCAGCAACTTCGGTGCCAGCGTTTTGGGCAGCAACT
>NZ_DAINDI010000073.1:0-2443 GCF_036731945.1 Psychrobacter sp. | reverse complement strand
TCAGCGTCAGCAGCAGCGGCCTCTGTTTCAGCAGCGGCAACTTCTGTGTTAGCAGCAGCGTCATCACCAGCAGACTCAGCAGCAGCTTCCGTTTTATCTTGTGTTTCTTGGCTACATGCAGTAATTGCAAAGGTGCCAGCAAGGACACTAGCAAGTAACAAATGACGTTTTAACATAATAAACCTCTCGTAAATAAAGCATGCCAAATACATGATTTTCGCTATTTTATAGAGTACAAATTGGGCATGCAATCATAATTTTCAGTATGGAAACAAATAATTACTACTTAATAATAAGCTGTGACCTTTCATGCTCACTTTTATGCTGCAGCTCTCATACAGACAGGCCAAACAGCAATAAAACTAAACACGGTAGTCACTTTATTATTTTTATAGCCTACCCCAGATGCTCATAATAAGTTGTACGTCTAATGTTACTTAATTGATAAATGACGATAAAACGATTACTCGCTGATTTGTAAGGCAGCGACTGCTGGCAACACTTTACCTTCTACAAATTCCAAGAACGCGCCGCCGCCCGTTGACATATAGCTGACCCCATCAACCACTTGATATTTATCAATTGCCGCTAACGTGTCACCGCCGCCCGCAATCGAAAACCCTTGGCTGTCTTTAACTGCGTTTGCCACGATTTGCGTACCTTGACCAAAAGCATCGACTTCAAATACGCCGACCGGTCCATTCCATAAAATGGTTTTTGCCTTAATGATAGCAGCCGCTAATTGCTCGGCACTCTCTGGCGCGATGTCTAAAATCATGTCATTGTCGCCGATGGCATCGACCGACTTGATGGTAGCAGTGGCTTTTTGCAATGAGCCGGTAAAATCTGCAAAATCAATCTCATTTTTATCGGCCACGACCACACACTCTGGCAATAAAATCTCAGTCTTACTCATAATATCACGAGCGGTATCGACCAATTCCGCTTCATATAATGATGCCCCAACGCTATGACCTTGCGCTGCCAAAAAAGTATTGGCAATACCGCCGCCAACGATAATCTGCGAGCATACTTCTGCTAAGCTATGTAACACTTCAAGCTTGGTCGAAACCTTTGAACCACCAACGATTGCCAGCATCGGTTGGGCTGGCGTTTCAAGCGCAATACTCAAAGCATCAAGCTCAGCGGCCAATAAAGGTCCAGCGCAAGCGACTTTGCCCGCTTGATGCATGGCTTGGGTCACGCCTTCGGTTGACGCTTGCGCGCGGTGTGCCGTACCAAAAGCATCCATGACAAACACATCGCACAAATCCGCATATTTTTGCGCCAACGCTGCGTCGTTTTTCTTCTCGCCATTATTAAAGCGTACGTTTTCTAGCAGCACGACTTCGCCTGCCTTAATTGCCACGCCTTGAATTAGATAGTCTTTATTTAAGCTGACTGGCGCAGCTAGCTTATCGCTTAAATAGTCAGCAACTGGCGCAAGCGAATAGATGGCCTCAGGACTACCTTCTGTCGGACGACCGAGGTGTGAGCAAACAATCACCGCCGCGCCCTTTTCTAATGCCATTTTGATGGTAGGCAAACTAGCTTGCAGGCGCGCATCGCTTGCGACTTTGCCATCTTTGATAGGCACATTTAAGTCTTCACGAATCAATACCACCTTATCCGCTAAGCTCAGCTCACTCATACGCAAAAAATTCATTACCTGCTCCTATGCATCATCTATGGTTAATCTACAATATGGCTGTTTGCTAACTGCAAAACGTTTTCACTCAATAGTTATCTTAAAACGTATATTATGGGTCATTCTCGCGCTTGGTTTTATAGAACTGTCCAAGCAAGAATTTCAGCGGTGTATTCTAGCAGTTTTTAGTCTTCTCTTATAAAGAACTGCGATAAATTTTGTGCTATAGATTATCAATCTATATAACTGCTAAATTTCAATAGTAATCACATGCACTAAAAATAGTAACATTTCGTGGTGGTACTTCATCATCAGCCTGTTTATGATAAAAGAGTGTTTGTGATAAGCACCGCTCATTATAAGAAAGCAGCTTATTATAAAACCTATGATGATAATGAATAATAAACCTAACAATAAAAACAATTTCTCAGGAGAAAATTATGAGTATTGATATTGAAACTGCCAAACAAGACCTGCTAAACCTAAAGGAAGAATATGAAACTCGCATTGATAAAATCGAAGACCATATTCAAAACCCACAAGACGACCTCAATGAACATTGGGAAGATCAGGCCATCTCATACCGTCAAAACGACATGCGCGCAAGCTTGATGGATGAAGCACGTCAAAGTCTTATCTACGTCGAAAACGCGCTAAGCCGTATTGAAAACGGTACCTACGGTGAATGTGAAGTGTGCGGCAAACAAATTGAAGCGCAACGCTTAAAAGCGCTGCCATATGCTACGTTGTGTATGGAACATGCAGAATAATTTTTAATGGCTATTTTAAATAAAT
>NZ_DAINDI010000072.1:10030-14378 GCF_036731945.1 Psychrobacter sp. | reverse complement strand
AAAAAATGATGGTAGACAACGCTTTATCGGTGTCATTTGTTGGTTCTGTCGAAACGGTCAAACCAAAACTGGCAGAATTTATCGCAAAGTATCAACCAGATGAGCTGATTGTCACTGCCAACGTTTACGATCAAGCAGCGCGTCTGCGTTCACTTGAACTTACATCTGAGTTAAACTTGTTTACTTTACAATAACCTGCGCCGCTTGCATAATTATTGATAAACCTTAAGGAGATTATGGTCATGGAACCTTCTGCCTTTATCGGCTCATCAATATTTTTATATATCGTCGCTTTTATTGTGGTCTTGATTATTGGCGGTTATTTGACGTATCGTGTTAGTCCTAAACGCAAACATCGCCGCGTGAATAAGCATGATAAAGACAATATGAGATAACGACAATAAATGTTAAAAGTCCCCTTTTCCAATTTGAAAAGGGGACTTTTTTATAACGACTGTTTTTATTTTTATTAAAAGCCAAAGCATTTCTCATATACCTAACATTATTATCGGTGCTATATCCACCCTAATCCGCGTAATATCGCCGCGCCAATCGCCATACCAAACATTGCCACCACGGTGGTAAATGCTAAAATATTGGCCGCCAGTATATCATTACCGCCCATGGCTTTCGCCATCACATAACTGGCTGCCGCCGTCGGTGACGCCACCATCAAAAACAGCACGCCCATATGCACGCCTGATAAGCCAAAACCCAATCCGACTGCAATAGCGATTATAGGCGCAATCACAATACGTCCAATACTGGCTTGCATGGATAAACCTGACGGATGCAACATCGACTTTAAATCGATACTTGCACCCGCGCAAATCAGCGCCAATGGCAATGCCACCGCTGCCAATAAGTCACCAGTCGTATGAATAACCCCGCTAATAGGCGGCAGCGGCAGGGCTTTATAAGCAAAAGCTGCGACCAAGGCGATAATTAACGGATTGGTAAACAGTTTTTTGACAATCATTATGCTGCGACTGATCCACGTATCGTCCGCGCTTTTAGACACCCGGCTTAAGGTAATGACCGCTAAGATATTAAATAATATCGTCACCACCCCCATATAGACGGCACCAATACTTAAACCCTGTTCTCCGTAAGCATTGGCAACGGTTGCCAGACCGATAATCGCCATATTACTGCGAAAGATACCTTGTACAAACACCCCTTGGTCGGCAGGCTTATCTACAAAAGCCTTGGCATAAATCTCTGCGCCTATAAACAAAATAAAGGTCACAACAATACCAGCAATGATTAAAGTCATTTGTTTGGCATAATCGACCTCACTATCAACCACGCTAAAAAACAGTAAGCACGGCAAACAATAATTAAAGACAAAGCTGGAAGCTTGATCGATAAAAGCTTGGCTTGCCTCGCCGCGCCTTTGCATAAAAAAACCCAACCACATCAAAACAAGGTTGGGCAATACAATAGTGATAGCAAAAATAATAGCAGCGGTCATAAATAAGCTCAGGTTATGAATATATCCAAAGCTATATTGTTAAATAAACAGCAATGGTGAGTAGAGGTTTTAAAATGGGTTGGCTCAGATAACGGAAAGCTATTTTATTATAGAATATATAACGCCGCTATTGCTGCTTTGAATACGAGGGCGTATTCTCAATTCAATCGATGTATATCTAAATGAGCTAAAAATGGTTAAAATTTTAAAATGAAAACACGCCCTAATCAGACTTTTTCACCCACTTGCCGTCCGAGTTTTTCTCATAACTGTTTTCGACAGCGGCCCATGCGGTAGCAAACCAGCGTGATTCATCGTCATATTGTTTACTGGCGCTATTGAATGCGGCCAAAAAGATTTCTTGCGCATGCTTTGGCAGATTATCTTTTACCGAATCGGGTAATTCAGACAATTTATCGTAAGGCATAGCTTTTCTCCTTGTTATTCACTTTTAATTATTTTTAAAGCTTTCTATTTTTTAAACCAGCACGTCTTAAATTATCAAGTTTTACATCGGCAAACTGTTTTGAAATTGTTAAGGTATTTGCCATAAAAAAGCCCGTAACGCTTTGTCATTACGGGCTTCTTTTATAACCATAGGTTAAAGCTTCAAGATTTGCTAAACCGTTATTACGAGTTTAACGCCGCTTGGGCTTTCTTTTGTTTTTTGACGGTCATCGCTAATAGCTGAATGGCGGCAGGCGTGACCCCGCTGATGCGTCCCGCTTGGGCAAGCGTGGCAGGACGAATCTGCGCTAGCTTTTGCACAATCTCATTGGACAATCCTGACACCACACTATAATCAAAATCCATTGGCAAGGCAGTATTTTCCAAACGCTTCATCTGATCGATATCTTCTTGCTGACGGTCAATGTAGCCGGCGTATTTAACAGAAATCTCAATCTGCTCACCGACTTGGCTATCAACCTCTGAACCAGTAATCGCCGCGATATCAGTAAAATGTATTTGCGGACGTTTTAACAAATCATACGCAGTCGATTCTTTAGACAGTACCTCACCTGTCTGCGCCGTGACTTGCTGACCTAAAGCATTAGCAGGGGTTGCCCAAATGTCTTTGAGGCGCGAGGTTTCGGTAGCAATGGCTTCCATTTTTTCTTGATAAGCTTGCCAGCGTACGTCATCTACCAAGCCCAGCTTGCGACCCGTCTCAGTCAAACGCTGATCAGCATTGTCTTCACGCAACAGCAAACGGTATTCAGCGCGGCTGGTAAACATACGATATGGCTCAGTGGTACCATGCGTAATCAAATCATCGACCAATACGCCAAGATAGGCTTCATCACGGCGCGGCGTCCAAATATCAAATTCACTGTTTTCACAGGTGACCAATGCCGCATTGGTGCCAGCTAATAAACCTTGTACGCCCGCTTCTTCGTAACCGGTCGTACCATTGATTTGACCGGCAAAGTACAAACGATCGATTGATTTGGTCTCAAGCGTTGGTTTTAGGTTTTGCGGATCAAAATAATCATATTCAATCGCATAGCCTGGACGGGTGATGTGTGCGTTCTCTAAGCCTTTCATACTATGAATAAAGTCTAATTGCACATCAAACGGCAAGCTGGTTGAGATACCGTTTGGATATAGCTCATGTGTGGTCAAACCTTCGGGCTCAATAAAGATTTGATGACTGTCTTTATCGGCAAAACGGTGAATCTTGTCTTCAATTGATGGACAATAACGTGGACCTACGCCTTCGATTTTGCCTGAGAACATCGGTGAGCGGTCTAGGTTTTCACGGATAATGTCATGGGTACGCGCATTGGTATGGGTGATATAACAATTAACCTGTTCAGGATGCATGGACACATCGCCCATGTAGCTCATCACTGGCAGCGGTGTATCGCCCGGCTGTACCGTCATCACACTAAAGTCAACGCTACGCGCATCAATACGCGCTGGCGTCCCGGTCTTCAAGCGACCAACGGGCAATTTCAATTCACGTAAACGGTCAGCAAGCTTGATAGAAGGCTGATCGCCTGCGCGTCCGCCTTTTGAATTTTCCAAACCGATATGAATGACACCGCCTAAAAAAGTACCTGAAGTCAGCACCACAGTTTGGGTGTTAAAAATAATCCCCGTTGCCGTCACAACAGCGGTCGCGCGACCATTTTCGACTAAGATATCATCTGCCGCTTGTTGGAATATATCCAAATTTGGCTGATTCTCAAGCGTATGACGAATAGCGGCTTTATAAAGGATGCGATCCGCTTGCGCACGCGTGGCACGCACGGCAGCACCTTTACGACTATTAAGCACTCGAAACTGGATGCCAGATTTGTCAGTCGCCAGTGCCATCGCACCGCCAAGCGCATCAATCTCACGCACCAAATGCGACTTACCAATACCACCAATCGCAGGGTTACAGCTCATCTGCCCTAGCGTCTCGATGTTATGCGTCAAGAGTAACGTTTGCGCACCCATACGTGCGGCCGCCAAAGCTGCTTCTGTGCCAGCATGACCGCCGCCGATCACTACCACGTCGTAATTTTTTGGGTATTGCATGTATGCCTCACTTGACTCTCGACGCAACCGTGAGCCAGAGGCTATCGCTGCATAGCATGGCTGCCGGTCAATAAGCGTCAGTCGAATTTAAAAAAGAGATAACGACTCAGATGAGCCATTAAAGATAGGTAAAATAGCCGGTAATTATAACAATTTTTTACCGTTTAAAAAACGTTATACGAAAAACTATTTAAATTAACTGCTATTGCCATTAATCATAAAGGTGCATCAATAAAAGCTTGATAAACCTCGAATGGATTTATTTACCAGGACTGAGAGGTACAATACGGTCAGCCTGCCCACTTGCCAGCATATGGTGGCTGCCGTAAGCTTCTGGGTTAATCTGCA
>NZ_DAINDI010000072.1:9001-10020 GCF_036731945.1 Psychrobacter sp. | reverse complement strand
GCAAATAGGCATTCATCTGCCCAATAGCGTCGCCGTCATTGGTCGCCAAGATTTGCTCTTTAATCATCTCAACAGGCGGCAATGGCAAGTTTTTTAGCAAAGCCAAACGCTGAGCGTTATCACCCTTTAGCACAACCATCTCAATAAGTTGCCGCGCATCGATGGGTAAATCAGGGGTGTTTTGTGCCAATAATGCCAAATGATAAGCACCAGCTGCATCTTGATCGGCGACGATACGCTGCTCAATGGCAATATAAGTCGCTTCGGTTGCGCCGCCTGCTACGCTCAGCTGATGGATACATTTAAGGGCAGAATTTGGCTCATTGCCCGCCATATCGATTAAACGGGTTGATTCGTTTTTTAGATACTCGCGGCGTTTTTCGATAGCCGCTTGTTCAGCCGCCTCCTGCTGCTCCGTTAATTCTGTATTTGGTAATTCCGTGTTTGCTAAGTGATTATTCATATAACTCTCGCTTTTAGGCAAAATATATTTATCTTGGACACTATATGGGGCTAAAAGCGATAAAAACAATAAATTGCATAGACAATAAAAAACCTGAATAGCCTTTCTTCATAAAGTAGAATGGCTATTCAGGTTTACTTTGCTAAAATTTTTAAACGATTTATTATTGAGGCTTATCAACTGCCCAATAAAAACGCTTAACCATTAAGCAGCAGGACTATTGGCTTCAACCAAAGGTTTTAGCTCGCCTGATTGGTACATTTGCAAAATGATGTCTGAACCGCCCATCAATTCACCGTCGATCCATAATTGCGGGAACGTTGGCCAATTAGCAATCTTCGGTAACGTAGCACGAATTTCTGGGTTTTCTAGAATATTAACATAAGCAAATGGACGGCCAATTTGAGTCAAAACTTCAATTGACTTGGCAGAAAAACCACACTGTGGAAACTGCGGTGTGCCTTTCATATAAAGGATGACTTTATTGTCTTTAATTTGATCACGAATCAACTGTTCAACATCGTTTGCAGCAGTATTTGGGGTTTGCTCGCTCATA
>NZ_DAINDI010000072.1:6382-8991 GCF_036731945.1 Psychrobacter sp. | reverse complement strand
ATTTATTAAAACTATTATCAAAAAAAGATATGTCACGCTAAATTTGACCTGTGGCTGCTACATGGGGCGATTGCCGTTTATTGCAACCATCATGACTGACTACTAAGCCATTAGGGATTAAACATCAGGCATATTAGCATCTGAAACGTTAACATCAGAAATATTATTGCTAGCCATATTGTCATCAGACATCGTCATATTTGGTACCAATAATACCACGGCATTGGCCATGATACCCTCTTGGCGACCGGTAAAGCCCAATTTTTCAGTCGTTGTGGCTTTAATGCTGACATTACTCACAGCTGTTTGCAAGTCACTAGCGATATTTTCGCGCATCGCCAAATTATAGGGCGCCAATTTTGGGCGCTCACACATCACCGTGATATCAGCATTGCCTAAAGTATAACCGGCAGCTTGGACTTTACCATACACATAACGGAGTAGTACGCGCGAATCCAAGCCGGCGTGCGCCGCATCGGTATCTGGAAAATGCTGCCCAATATCACCAAGTGCCAATGCGCCAAGCAGCGCGTCAGCAAGCGCATGGAGCACCACGTCGCCATCAGAATGCGCCAGCAAACTATGGGTATGCTCTATCGGCACGCCTGCTAATATCACATATTGCTGCTGCTCGCCCGTATTATGAAACGCATGGACATCGATACCTTGACCAATTTTTATCATTATTATTCCAAGTGAAGTATTAAGTGAATGAAGAGTGATTAAAATAATTTAGAACCACTATCTAAATTTCTAAAGCGCTTTTAGGCAACTTGAGCTTGCATAGCTCGCCACCGCTTACGATTAACTGTTATAATATGACGCTTATTTTATCACAATACCCCGACCAAAATACCCCGTCCAAAAACGAGATGACCTCATCAGTTGACTAAGTTTATCACTCTTAGTCGTTTTATTGATAAATAGCGTCATTCCACACTTTGGATAAGGTATAAATTGTTGAGCAATTCTATGTCAGCCACGCCAAACACCGCAAGTCTACCCGTTTCAGATTCTTTTAGCATCCATCGTCCTTTGACGCTTGCCGATATCGAAAATCCTAGCAGCAAGCACGTCATCGTTGGTATGTCAGGCGGCGTTGACTCTTCCGTATCGGCTGTTTTACTCCAGCAAGCAGGCTTTAAAGTGGAGGGTCTGTTTATGAAGAACTGGGAAGAAGATGATGGTACCGAGTATTGTACGGCGATGGATGACCTAGCAGACGCGCAAGCGGTGTGTGACAAAATCGGCATCAAGCTGCATACCGCCAACTTTGCGATGGAATATTGGGATCGCGTTTTTGAGCATTTCTTAGCAGAGTACAAAGCCGGACGCACGCCAAACCCAGACATTTTATGCAATAAAGAAATCAAATTTAAAGCGTTTTTAGATTATGCGTTGACTCTTGGTGCTGATTATATTGCCACCGGTCACTATACGCGCCGCAGCCTGAACTATGAAAATAGCAACGGCGAAACCGTCGCCCAGCTCTTGTGTGGACTTGATAACAATAAAGACCAAAGCTATTTCTTGCATGCGGTCGGCGGCGATAAAATCGCTAAAACACTGTTCCCCGTAGGCGAGCTTGAAAAACCAGTCGTGCGTCAAATCGCTGAAGAACATGACTTGGCGACGGCTAAAAAGAAAGACTCTACTGGTATCTGCTTTATTGGTGAGCGCCGTTTTAAAGACTTTTTACAACAGTACTTGCCGGCGCAAAAAGGCGATATCGTTACCGACGACGGTCACGTGATAGGTCAGCATGATGGCTTGATGTATTATACTTTAGGTCAGCGCGGCGGCATCGGTATCGGCGGCGTCAAAGACCGTCCAGAAGAACCTTGGTTTGTACTGGCAAAAGATTTGGACAAAAACCGTTTGATCGTCGGTCAAGGTCATGAGCATCCGATGCTCATGAGTAATGAGCTGCAAGCTTATAAGCTTGACTGGGTTGACGGATTGCCGCCTGCCGATATTTTTAGCTTAGATGGCTTACGCTGTATGGCAAAATCTCGCTATCGTCAGCCCGATCAGGCCTGCCGTGTTTACGCGCTAAATGATGCCGGCTCTGAGGTTCGTGTGGTATTTGATGAGCCACAACGAGCCGTTACTCCTGGTCAATCAGCAGTATTTTATATCGATGAGGTGTGTCTTGGTGGCGGTGTAATTGCCGCTATTGATGCGCCTTGTGGGTTTTGATTTGAGATAATTTTTAACCTTTGTTTGCTTACTTTTAACCCTTTCATTTTTATAACTATCGAGGCATCACTATGACTCCACTTACCGCACTCTCCCCAATCGATGGCCGTTACGCATCTAAAGCCGACAGCTTGCGTCCTTACCTATCTGAATTTGGTTTGATTAAAGCCCGCGTTACCGTCGAGATTCGCTGGTTACAGTCATTGGCGGATAATAGCGCGATTGGTGAATTAGCAGCGTTTGATGCCGATACCAATGCCTTTTTAAACAGCATCGTTGATAACTTTAGCGAAGCGGATGCGCAAGCAATTAAAGATATCGAAGCGACGACCAACCATGATGTCAAAGCGGTTGAGTACTTTATTAAAGACAAATTCCGCGGCAATCAGCAGTTAGAAGACAGCTTGGAG
>NZ_DAINDI010000072.1:5764-6372 GCF_036731945.1 Psychrobacter sp. | reverse complement strand
GTACCAGTGAAGATATCAACAACTTGTCATACGCATTGATGCTAAAAGACAGCCGCGAAATTGTGGTTGCAAAAATGCAGCAAGTGACCGATAGCATTGTTGATTTGGCGATTACTCATGCTGACCAGCCAATGCTATCACGCACGCACGGTCAAACGGCCAGTCCAACGACCCTTGGTAAAGAGATGGCAAACGTTGCTTATCGCCTAGCCCGTCAAATCAAACAGATCGGTCAAGTTGAACTACTGGGTAAAATCAATGGCGCGGTGGGTAACTATAACGCGCACTTCTCAGCCTATCCTGATGTTGATTGGCAAGCACACGCTGAACAGTTTATTGACCAACGTCTAGCGCTAACCTTTAATCCGTACACCACGCAAATTGAGCCGCATGATTATATCGCTGAATTGTTCGATGCGGTCAAACGTTTCAATACTATATTAATCGATTTTAACCGTGATATTTGGCAATATATTAGCTTAGGCTATTTTAAGCAGCGCCTAAAAGACGGTGAAGTGGGTTCTTCAACCATGCCGCATAAAGTCAACCCCATTGATTTTGAAAATTCAGAAGGTAACTTGGGTGTGGCGAACGCAATGCTCGCTCAT
>NZ_DAINDI010000072.1:3996-5754 GCF_036731945.1 Psychrobacter sp. | reverse complement strand
GGGTGAAAAGCTACCGATTTCTCGTATGCAGCGCGATTTATCAGACTCGACTGTACTGCGTAATATCGGTGTTGGCTTAGCGCAAAGTATGATTGCTTTTGATGCGTGCTTAAAAGGCGTCGGTAAGTTGGAACTAAACGCTCAGCGCTTAAATGACGACTTAGATAATGCCCAAGAAGTATTGGCTGAGCCGATTCAAACGGTCATGCGTCGTTACCGCGTTGAGAACCCGTACGAAAAACTCAAAGCTTTGACCCGTGGTAATGCCATGACGCGTGAGGCCATGCTGACTTTCGTAGAAAGCGATGAATTATCTGCGGTTTCAGATAGCGATAAAGCGCGCCTACGTGAGCTGACGCCTGCGACTTATACTGGTAATGCTGCTGAGCAAGCTCGCACGATTAAAGACTGGATTGCTAAGATTTAATCTCTGATCAAGCTTGAAGTAGCTAGCGGACATATTTTGAAATAGATATAAATGAGTAGGACAGCCTATTCATTTATATTAAGAAAAACATTAACCTTACCTACTATTACTTGTCTTAAAACACAGTTAGTTAATGGGTAAGGTTTTATTTTTTATCTTTTTTATCATCGTCATCACTATCGCCCGGTATGATAGCTTTACCGACCGCCACAGTACCTTTGACCACGCCTTTAGTGGTTTTATAAGCGATCTTTGCCGGCACGGTTACAACCTTGTGCACACAAGCTTGTAATAAAAATACGCTGGCGATAATAACGATAAAATGTAATTTTTTCATAAACTTCCTACGATTGATGAGGTGTTCTGACAGCAACTATTCATACGGTAATACTCGCTATCAGCTAGGCGATAATCATAAACCATTAAAACTTTCCTATAAAGCATCTCTTGTTATTTCTCTTATACCCATTTTTAGACATGGATTTATCAATGACCACAATTCCTCTTTGCTTGTCCGACTCTATCACGCCTGAGCAGTTTTTAAGCGAATATTGGCAAAAAAAACCGCTCCTTATTAAACAAGGCTTACCGCAGCTAATTGGCATGTTTGAGCCAGACGATATGCTTGGTCTTGCTATTGAAGAAGACGCGGCTGCACGCCTGCTCACCCAAGCCGCTACTAAGCAAGACGGCCTAGCGCAGTGGCAACTTAAAAAAAGTCCCTTAACTGAAAGCGATTTTGACAATTTGCCTGAACAATGGACCGTACTGGTGCAAAACCTCGAGCAATGGTCGCCTGAGCTCGGACAATTGTGGCAAGCGTTTGACTTTATTCCGCAGTGGCAACGCGATGATATTATGGTTTCTTATGCGCCAAAGGGCGGCTCAGTCGGTAAGCATTATGATGATTACGATGTGTTTTTAGCGCAAGGCTACGGTCAGCGTCGTTGGCAGCTTGGCAAATTTTGTGATAAAAACACTGAGTTTGTTGCCGATGAGCCGATTCGATTGTTTGATGATATGGGCGAGATTATTTTTGACGAAATACTAGAAGCGGGTGATGTGCTTTATGTACCACCAAAATTATCGCACTTTGGCGTTGCGCAAGATGATTGCCTAACTTTTTCTTTTGGTTGCCGTCGTCCAAACTTAATGCAAATTATTGATAGTCTGGCTGATATTGCTACCAACGACAGCGATTTATTTATCCCTATGCTACTGCCACAAGCACTACAAGCGTCGGGTGAATTGACAGCCAGCAGTATCGAGGCGATTAAAGAGCAGCTACTACAAATGCTACAATCTGAGCGCGGCGACGACATCATTCGTCA
>NZ_DAINDI010000072.1:0-3986 GCF_036731945.1 Psychrobacter sp. | reverse complement strand
GGTGCCAGAAGAAACGCTAGATACTGATGAGCTTATGCAGGCCCTATCAGAAGGGACGACACTACAAGCCGACTATAGCAATCGTTTGCTTTATAGCAAAACCAATGATGGCGTGACGCTATATGCCAACGGTCAGCGCCTTGATGGTTTGGATGTTGATGCGACCGCTGTGCTAATGCGTTTGGCCAATGGTGAGCATTTACAAACTCAAGATGTTAAAAATATTGACCCAGACGATTTGAGCGAATGGTTAGAGAATGGTTGGGTATGGCTAGATTATCCTGAGTAATATACTGGCTATAACCACTCACTAATTATGAGTATTGTTGAAAAATTCACCTTGAAATAAGCTGGCTATTTGTCAGCTTATTTTATGTCACCCCTTTTTTATACCGCGCCTTTTTTATAACGGCTCATGCCAGCAATGACTGTTTCTTCAATCACTCTATCGTCGCCAAGCATCATCAGCATAAATAATTGCTCGTCAAATGATTTCGTCTGCGTCATTCGGCGCGTAAGTAACTCTGTCGCGCCCATGTCTATTATCACAAAATCCGCTTCTTTATTCGGCATAAAGTTACCAATTTTATCGTCTAATAATAGCGACTGCGCGTTACCTAAAGTAATCTGATACAAGCCTTGATGCGCGGATAACGGGTTGTTTTGTAGTTGTTGCACTTTATAAGCTTCCGATAACGTGGTCAGCATCGACAAACTGGTCCCTGCGCCGACGTCGGTGGCGATACTGACACCGGTATAGCTCAAGGTTTTGGACAAATCAAATAGACCACTACCCAAAAATAAATTGGACGTTGGACAATGGGCGATTTGCGTACCAGTATCACGCAGCACCTCATACTCTGGGGTGTCAAGATAAATACCATGCGCTAAAGTAGTACGCCGACCCAATAGTCCTAAATCGTGATAGACGTCGAGATAGCCCGTATGTTTAGGATAAAGCTCACGTACAAAGGCAATTTCAGCAAGGTTTTCGGCCAGATGCGTTTGCAGATACACACTCTCATAGCTGCGATATAACTCACCTGTCATTTGCAGCTGTTGTGGCGTCGAGGTGATGGCAAATCTTGGCGTAATCGCCACATGTTGACGCCCGCGCTCATGCCATTTATCAATAATGTTTTGCGTGTCACGAATACCTTGCTCAGTCGGTACACACAAATGATCGGGCGCATTTTGATCCATCAGTACATTACCGGTAATCATGCGCGTATTTAGGCGAGTACTTTCTTCAAAAAACGCTTCAACCGACTCAGGATGACTGGTTGAAAACACCAAAGCACTGGTCGTGCCATTGGCAAGCAGCTGGTTTAAAAAAAACTTAGAGGTGTCGTGCGCAACCTTTGGATCACCAAAATTGGCTTCGGTGACAAAGGTGTAATTGTTGAGCCAATCAAGCAATTGCTCACCAAACGCGGCAATCATATCTATCTGCGGATAGTGGACATGAGTGTCAATAAAGCCTGGCATGATTAGCTTGTCTTGATAATCGTGAATCTGTACGGGCGCTTTGCCCTCTTGCGCGTGACTACTGGCATATCGCGCCATGATCACATTTTTACTGCCATAATCTAGCACGCGACCGCTCACATCATCGACGACCAAAGCACCTTCGGCAATATACTCAGGATAAACATTAATACCTGCGATTACAGGGAGTAATATGACGTTTTTATCAACCACTGGTAGTGTTGCATCATTGGCATGTGTATCATTAGTGCTTGTATCACTGTTGTTGGTGCTTTTTTCTCTCTTAGCCAGATTGTCTTCGGTCAGATAATGCAGCAGTCGTGCTTGATAAATATGTATGGTCATAAAGGCGTCTCACCTAAATAGAGTAAAAGGCAATAAAGTTTTACTGATAAATGTTAATTAGAAATAATATTTATGCTTGGTGATACAGCTGCAAAATTTGACTGGCGATAGATACCGCAACTGCCATTGGTTCTTTACCGCCGATCTCAAGGCCAATTGGCATCGTTACCTTATCAACGACTTTTTCGCTATAACCGCGCTGTAGCAACTTATCTCTAAAGCGCTTGGCTTTGGTCGCCGAGCTGATACAGCCGATATAAGGCCGCGCACTGCTTTCCTTTAATGCAGTCTTTGAATCAGTAGCTAGCAAACAATCTAAAGCCGCGCGCACCAAGTCAAAATCAAGACTGTGATCATGGGTCATGACTAAAATAAAATACTGCGTGCCTTTATTAATAGATAGTCTGCGAGCGCCATTGGTCAAAAATGGGCGAATAAAATCAACTGGATCGTCGTCAATATGCACACGAATATGTGCTGGTAATTGGTCATTCACCTGTCCCTCCGCTGTGCCAGATTCAGCGCTTAGATAACGCTCAAACATCTCAGAGCGACTGTCTATCCAGTCCACTTGACATGGCAGCTCAGCCAGTATGCTCATTAATGCGGCAGCTACGTGCCCGCCCCCAAAAACCAATAGCGACATCGGCGGTGTCAAATGAAAGCATTCAAACATCACCGTCACGCTACCACCGCAGCACTGTGCTAACTTAGCGCCCAATGGATAATGTTTGCTGTAAACTGCTTCACGGCGTACCGCTTGTGCTTTTGCAGACCTGCCTGCTTTTAATGGTTGAGAGGAAGCTTTCGAATTATTTGGCTCAAACTCGCCATTTAATAGTTGCCGCGCTGTTAGCGTCACATCATGCTCTAAACTCCCACCGCCCAATGTATCGCAGCAGTCATCGAGCGTGACAATCATTTTAGATTGTAGATCGCGAGGTGCCGAACCATTGACGGCAACGACCGTCGCCAATACATGGGCAACCCCCTGCTGCTGATATTGCGCCAGTCCCTCATACCATTTCGTTGGTGGCATCGGCGTGATAAGTGACTTACTCACTATGAGCTGGTCCACGAGCCGTTGAGACGTTGGGGTTTTCTATCGCCGCAGGCTCTTCATCAAACAATTGACCTTCAGATTCTGGCGGTGTCATGTCTGTCGCATGCGGTACTTGCTGCGGCAGTACGCGATCGTCATCAATGCCGCAGTCATCGTCAGCTGGCGTTAAGCTTTCAATGGTTTCGGTATCTGGTTTAGAAGCGATTTCCCACGTTTGACCTTGTAGACGCATGACGGCTTTTAGTACGGCCTCTGGCGTCGCAGGCATGGTCAGCTCTGGGTTTTTCTTATAATCACCCAAGCTTGCAATGGCATTATTAATCGCACACCAAACGCTTGCTGCTAGCATAAACGGTGGCTCACCAACGGCTTTAGAATTATAAATGGTCTGCTCTTCATTTTTACGATCAAAAAGCTTAACGCGCCATTGTTTAGGCAAATCATGTGCCGTCGGAATTTTATAATTAGCGGGGCTGTTAGAAGCAAGCTTGCCTTTTTTATCCCAAATAAGCTCCTCAGTGGTTAGCCAGCCCATACCTTGCACAAAGCCTCCTTCAATCTGACCAATATCAACTGCAGGATTAATCGATTGTCCGACATCGTGCAAGATATCGCAGCGCAGCACTTTGTACTCTCCTGTTATAGTGTCAATCTCAACCTCAGCACAAGCAGCACCCAAAGCAAAGTAAAAAAATGGTCGACCCCACGCTTTTGAGCGGTCATAAAATATCTTTGGTGTTCTGTAATAGCCGGTCGAAGACAAGCTAATACGGTGCTGATAAGCGAGCAAGACAAAATCTGCAAACGTAAGCACTTCTTTAGTGCTGATATGAACGTGATTGCGCTCAAAACGGACATCTTCGGCGTTTACTTGGAAATGCTCAGCGGCAAACTCAAGCAAACGATTTTTAATGATGATACAGGCATTTTGCGCTGCTTTACCATTCATATCCGTACCCGATGAGGCAGCCGTCGGCGAGGTGTTTGGCACTTTATCGGTGCGAGTAGCAGTGGCTTTGACCGTATCTAAATCGACATCAAATTCATTAGCAACGATTTGGGTAATTTTAATATATAACCCTTGACCCAT
>NZ_DAINDI010000071.1:0-15930 GCF_036731945.1 Psychrobacter sp. | reverse complement strand
GAAAAATTGATATCAGCAGTGCGTGATGTATCGATATTACTTTTCACTCACTATACTACTAATCTAGCGCGCCCATAATTATCGCTCAATTAAACCACATAACGCAGCATTTAAGTTTAAAAATTAAAATTTAGACCATAAAAAACCAGCTTTACGCTGGTTTTTTATTAAAAAGGACTTTAGCAAAGAGAATTGTATTAGCAATTCGCTGTTAATTGCCTTCTTTAACGAACAAATAACCTTTACTACGCACGGTTTTGATGCGTTTAGGATTTTCTGGATCATCACCAATTTTTGGACGAATACGTGAGATACGTACGTCAATTGAGCGATCTTGACCGTCATATTCGATACCGCGTAGACGCTCAAAGATATCTTCGCGTGACAAGATACGACCAGCGTTAGACGCGAGTAACCATAATAAATCATATTCGGCACTGGTGAAATCAACCAATTCATCACCCAAGTTCACTGAGCGACCGCCATTGTCGATAACCAACTCACCAAACTCAAGACGCTGCGGCACATCTTCTGATGGCGCATTTTCTGAGCGGCGTAGTAAAGCACGGATACGGGCAAGCAATACGCGTGGCTGTGCAGGCTTAGCGACATAGTCATCAGCGCCCATTTCAAGACCCAAAACCTGATCCATATCTTCTGTGCGCGCGGTCAGCATCAAAATAGGATTCTGATAGTGTGGACGTACTTCACGGCATACCGTCAAGCCATCGCTACCAGGAAGCATGACATCAAGTACGACCAAATCTGGTTGTTCGTTGACAATACGGCGAATGGCGCGATTACCATCGGTTTCAATTGCCACTTCTAAACCATTTTTAACCAAGTAATCTTGGGTCAACATGGCTAAGCGCTCGTCATCCTCAACAATCAAGATTCGGGGGGTGTTGTCTTCTTCATTCGTTGTCATTGTTATATCCTCTAATACATCTTATTTAAAAGCGGTGAAAATAAGAGCGGTAAATTAATAGCACCGTAACTCAATCAATTTGTAACCCAATACAGGCAGTGACCGTAACACGGTTACAAACTTGGTAGCACAGTATACTATTAAACACACAGCTTCCTATACTATAGCTTATAGTTGGTAACAAAACCTATAAACTACATCATTTAAAACGTTAGTTTGCGTCCAAAAATTATACCTCTTATTAACTTTAAAAGGCATAGGATAAATTTTATTCAATCATTCTACTGGTCTTATATCGAACCAATGCTTTAAAAGCCCAAACATTAAATACTATTAAATGACGCCAAAGAACTGCTGGACTTTTAAAAGAAAAAACGTGGTTGCTACGCTCTAATATAACCATATATCTGCGTTGCCGCTAGTCACTTTTCCATCATTTTATGAAAATCAGTTTAGTTTTTGATAAATATTGCATCACCTAGGAGATTTTCAAATATAGTCAAAATATCCTAAAACGCGAAGGTATTGCTGATATCAATTTTTTGTAGCCTCTGTCTGCGCAGGCACAGCAAGCAAGAAAAATCGATATCAGCAGTGCGTACTGTATTGATATTACTTTTCACTTACTATAGTAAATGTCTGAGCTATGGCAAATATTAAGTGCTAACTACTAAAACGTTAACTATTAGAAGAACAGGCATAAAAAAAACAGCCCATCATGGACTGTTTTTATGTTTATAACAAAAACTAAAGCGTAACGATGCGCTAGGCGCGGTTTTTATATTTACGAATAGTCTGCAGCTGGGCGACTGATTCGGCCAATGACGCTAATGCCGCGTTGGTTTGTACGGTATCAGATTGGTTGACCAGCATTTGCTCCGCTTTATTACGTGCTTCGACGATTTTACTTTCGTCAAGATTGTGCGCACGCATCGCAGTATCAGCAAGTACGGTGACCATTTTTGGTTGTACTTCTAACACACCGCCAGATACATAAATAACTTCTTCTTCACCGTTAGGCGTTTGTACACGCATCGGACCGGGTTTTAGCAAAGTAATAAGCGGAGTGTGACCTGGCAATATACCAATCTCGCCTTCGGTACCACTGGCTATTAACATGCTAATTTCGCCTGAATACAACTCTTCACGAGCACTTACGACGCGACATTGTAACGTTGCCATACTTAATTCCTTACCATCAAAGCGCGATCAAAAAACAGTAAAAACTGCGATGCGTTACTGAGGAGTAGATATAAAGTTTATATTATACCTACTCGTTAGCCCATACCAATACAACTTACGCTGCAGAAGACTTCATTTTTTCTGCTTTAGCAACAACTTCGTCGATGCCGCCTGCCATATAGAAAGCTTGCTCTGGTAGATCATCATACTCACCAGCGATGATTGCTTTAAAGCTAGCAATGGTATCGCGTAATGCAACATATTTACCAGGAGCACCGGTGAACACTTCTGCTACGTGGAATGGCTGTGACAAGAAGCGCTGAATTTTACGCGCACGATAAACGACCAGTTTATCTTCTTCTGACAACTCATCCATACCTAGAATGGCGATGATGTCTTTAAGCTCTTTATAACGCTGAAGAACTTCCTGTACACCGCGAGCAACGTTGTAATGCTCTTCACCGATAACCAATGGATCAAGCTGACGTGAGGTTGAATCTAGTGGATCAACCGCAGGATAGATACCTTGTGAAGCGATATCACGGCTTAGTACCACTGTCGCATCCAAGTGAGCAAACGTCGTTGCTGGTGATGGATCCGTCAAGTCATCCGCAGGTACATATACCGCTTGTACAGAAGTAATTGAACCTGACTGCGTTGAAGTAATACGCTCTTGCAGCATACCCATCTCTTCAGCGAGCGTTGGCTGATAACCAACCGCTGATGGCATACGGCCTAGCAGTGCTGATACTTCAGTACCCGCTAGCGTATAACGATAGATGTTATCAACGAACAATAATACGTCACGACCTTTGCCAGTGGCAGGATCTTTGGTATCACGGAAGTACTCAGCCATGGTTAAACCAGACAGTGCAACACGTAAACGGTTACCTGGTGGCTCATTCATCTGGCCATATACCATCGCAACTTTAGATTTGCTAAAGTCTTCAACGTTGACAACACCAGCTTCTTGCATTTCGTGATAGAAGTCGTTACCTTCACGGGTACGCTCACCAACACCAGCAAACACGGATAGACCTTCGTGTTTCAGGGCGATGTTGTTGATCAACTCCATCATGTTGACGGTTTTACCAACACCAGCACCACCAAATAGACCAACTTTACCACCTTTCGCAAACGGGCAAAGCAGATCGATAACTTTAATACCTGTCTCTAACAGCTCAGTACTGTTTGACTGTTCTGCATAGCTTGGGGCTTCACGGTGGATAGACCATTTTTCTTCAGCAGCAACTGGACCTTCTTCATCGATAGGACGACCAAGAACATCCATGATGCGACCTAATGTACCCATACCGACTGGTACAGAAATAGGTGCGCCTGTGTTGGTCACTGGTAGGTTACGTTTTAAACCTTCGGTTGAACCCATCGCAATAGTACGTACGATACCGTCACCTAGTTGTTGCTGAACTTCTAGGGTGGTCTCAGTGCCGTCTACTTGCAAGGCATCAAAAATTTGAGGAACTTCGTTACGGTCAAACTCAACGTCAAGAACCGCGCCAATAATCTGTACAATACGACCGCTACTCATTGCGTTCTCCTTGAACTTCTGTATATAGTGGGTTTTATAAAGGGTTTCAATTATGAAACAGCAGCAGCACCGCCAACGATTTCCGAGATTTCTCGGGTAATCGCCGCTTGACGCAGCTTATTATAAACCAACTGTAAATCGTTAATTAGGTCACCAGCATTATCTGTTGCCGCTTTCATCGCAACCATACGTGAAGACTGCTCAGAGGCAATGTTTTCCATTACCGCTTGATAGACAATCGACTCGATATAGCGACCAAGTAATTCATCAATCAAGGTTTTAATGTCAGGCTCGTAGATATAATCCCAGCTCAGCTCTGTTTGTATGCCACTTTCTTCATCACCAAATAAACCCTCTGGTAAAGGTACCAATTGGTTGACAATCGGCTTTTGGGTCATAGCATTGACAAACTGGTTATAGACCACATAAATACGGTCTAATTTACCGTTGCTATAGTCTTCTAACATCGCTTGCACCGGCGCGTTTAATTGCTCAAACGTCGGCTTATCACCATAGTCAGTAACGGCTGAAGTGACTTTACCACCGAAGTTTTTAAAGAAACTCACACCTTTAGCACCAATAACGGCAAACTCGGCTTGTACGGACTGGTCTTGATACTGCTGAATGCTTTTAGATAAAGCTTTGAATAGGTTAATATTCAAACCACCCGCTAGGCCGCGATCTGATGTGATGACGATATAGCCAACTTTATCAACCGGACGCGAGACCATGTATGGGTGTTTGTAATCTGATGAGGCATGCACCAAATGCGAAATAACCCGGCGCATACTATCAGCATACGGGCGACCCACTTCCATGCGCTCTTGGGCACGGCGCATTTTACTAGCGGCTACCATTTGCATAGCGCGAGTAATTTTCTGGGTACTTTTAATACTGGTGACTTTGGCACGTATCTCTTTTAAGCTTGCCATAATGATTCCAATATAAGAGGGTTAAAAAGCATGGGCGTATGCAACAATCATTTAATATAAAACACTGAACTTATCGAAATAATGTCTTTACATCTTGTGGCATGACGCAATCTTAGACCTTTATTGGTTAAAACAGCGGCGCGATTATCTTACAGGAAAGTCTTTTAGACTTAAAAAGTTTCTTAAATAATGCGCCACTTTTTGCGCTCTAAAGCAGAGCGCTAACCACTTCAGGTTTAACCCGTTAAATTAATAACTGTGATTTTGTTTAAAGGTCTCTAAAGATGACTTTAAACGACCTGCGATATCATCATTATAATTCGCAGTGTCATCAATCTCACGCATCAATTCACTCTGCTCATCATGCATATAGCGTAAGTAAGCTTCTTCAAAAGAACCAATTTTTTCAACAGGAACGTCTGCTAAGAAGCCTTCGTTCGACGCATAAATAACTGCCGCTTGCTCAGAGATAGACATTGGCTGATATTGTTTTTGCTTCATCAATTCAGTCACGCGCTCACCATGATCAAGCTGTTCGCGAGTCG
This sequence comes from Psychrobacter sp., assembly GCF_036731945.1. GTDB lineage: Bacteria > Pseudomonadota > Gammaproteobacteria > Pseudomonadales > Moraxellaceae > Psychrobacter. The sequence continues at coordinate 10,794 of NZ_DAINDI010000071.1, read as the reverse complement.
CATCATCAAGGTCTGATGCAAACTGAGCAAATGCTGCCAATTCACGATACTGAGCTAATGCAGTACGGATACCACCAGATAGCTTTTTGATAATCTTGGTTTGAGCTGCACCACCAACACGCGATACCGAGATACCAGCGTTGACTGCTGGACGGATACCTGAGTTAAATAGGCTAGACTCTAAGAAAATCTGACCATCAGTGATTGAAATCACGTTGGTTGGTACGAAGGCAGAGACGTCACCTGCTTGGGTTTCAATGATAGGTAGCGCGGTTAAAGAACCAGTTTTACCAACCACTTCACCGTTGGTGAATTTTTCTACGTATGCCGCGTTTACGCGTGATGCACGCTCAAGTAAACGTGAGTGTAAGTAGAATACGTCACCAGGATAGGCTTCACGACCTGGCGGACGACGTAGCAATAGTGAGATTTGACGATAAGCAACGGCTTGTTTTGATAAGTCATCAAACACAATCAGCGCATCTTCGCCGCGGTCACGGAAGTATTCACCCATCGTACAACCTGAGTATGGTGCGATATATTGAAGTGCTGCTGGCTCTGACGCTGAAGCAACGACAACCGTGGTATATTCAAGGGCGCCAGTTTGCTCAAGCTTACGTACCACGTTAGCAATGGTAGAACGTTTCTGACCGATTGCGACGTAGACACATTTAATACCAGATGCTTTTTGCGCAATGATCGCATCGATAGCCATCGCGGTTTTACCCGTCTGACGGTCACCAATGATAAGCTCACGCTGACCACGACCGATTGGAATCATGGTATCAACGGCTTTATAACCAGTCATGACTGGTTGATCAACTGATTGACGGTCGATTACGCCTGGGGCGATTTTTTCGACTTTATCAGTCATTTTGGCATCGATAGGACCTTTGCCATCAATAGGGTTACCTAAAGCATCAACAACACGGCCTAGCAACTCAGGACCTACGGGTACTTCCAAAATGCGACCAGTACAATAGGCTTTTTGACCTTCTTGTAGTTTTAGGAAGTCGCCTAATACTACTGCACCAACAGAATCACGCTCTAAGTTAAGCGCCATTCCGTAGATTTCACCTTCAAACTCAATCATTTCGCCGTACATGGCATCTTCAAGACCATGAATCTGCACGATACCGTCAGATACTTTGACAATCGTGCCTTCATTCTTTGCAGTTGCACCCGCATCAAGGTCTTGAATACGCTGCTTAATCAGATTACTGATTTCCGCTGGATTCAATTGTTGCATTGCCTTGTTTCCTTTAATTTATGATAACCCGCCACTGACTTAAATGCTCTTATATCACGCAAGCTTTAGTAAGCTGCACGGATGATTGGCATTAGGCCGTTAGCTGTGTTTTTAACTGTTGTAACTTGCCACGCATCGAATCATCAATGACTTTGTCACCGACTTTAATCGTAGCGCCCGCCAAAAGACTAGGATCAACCGACTCATGAATCACCACGCTCGCATTGAGCGAGTCAGCAAGACGCGTTTGCAGCGTCTGACGCTGAGCATCAGTTAATGGATAAGCAGAGGTCACATAAGCGTCAAGCTGCTTTAAGCTTATTGCCTTGTGACGGCGATAATGCTCATAAACTTCAGGAAGCAGCGCCAGACGCTCTTGTTCTGATAACTGTTTAACGAAGTTACTAAGTGCTACTGATACTTTAGGATAGCTGGCGTTTTGGTCATGACGAGCCCCTTGGGTCTCACCTAATAACTGCTTAAAAGCAGAATCATTCGCGCTAGCTACTTGCGTATCATAAAGATCGACCAAAGCAGCTGACTTATGCTCAGCAGAAACAGCTGGATTGTCTAGCCAAGTACTGAACGACTTGTCATTGACAACGGTAGCGGCAATAAATAAGAAGTTTTCCCACTCATTTACTACCCCGTTTTCATTGGCATAGTCAAACGCGGCTTTAGCGTACGGTCGTGCTAAGGTTGATAAGTCAGCCATGATATCCTCACAATTACAGCTTCGCCGCCAGTTGGTCTAACATACTGGCATGTTTTTGCACATCGACTTTGTCTTGCAAAATCTTTTCAGCACCAAGTACAGCCAGTTCAGCAACTTGGGCACGCAATGATTCGCGCGCTTGATTGATTTCTTGGTCGATAGAGGCTTGCGCTTGTTGACGAATGCGTTCGCCTTCCGCTTGGGCTTGCAATTTTGCATCTTCAACAAGCTGATTGGCGCTCTTGTTCGCTTGCTCAATTAGCGCAGCAGCTTTAGTTTTTGCAACATCAAGCTCCTGCTGTACATTTTGCTCCGCGGTCGCTAAATCTGCTTTTGCTTTTTCTGCGGCGTTTAAGCCTTCAGCGATTTTACGCTGACGCTCATTAATGGCACCGATAAGTGGTGGCCACACGAATTTCATGCAAAAAATCACAAATATTGCAAAAGCAATGGCTTGACCGATGAGGGTAGAATTGATATTCACGTGATCACCTCTTTGTTAATGAAAAATCAGTTTCATTGATCATATTTGATAGCCAAACTTTGGCTATGTTTAATATACAAACTTTGACCACCAAACATTTACAACTGAGCTTTCTGATTAACCTGCTAGAGGGTTAGCGAACAACAATAGCATAGCAATACCAACACCAATCATCGGTACGGCATCAAGTAGACCTGCCACGATGAACATACGAGTTTGCAGTTGTGAACCAAGTTCTGGTTGACGTGCAACACCTTCTAAGAACTTGCCGCCTAGAATAGCAAAACCAATGCCTGTGCCAAGTGCGCCAAGACCGATAAGCAGTGCTACTGCGATAACTGTGTAACCACCTAATACTGGATCCATTGATGTATCCTCATTTACCTATTGAATGTATATAATTAATGTTCAGTTGATGATGCAAGCGACATATAAACTATCGTCAACATCATAAATACGAACGCTTGAAGGGTAATAATTAAGATGTGGAAAATCGCCCACGGCACCGATAACGCCCATTGAATCCAAAACGGCATCAGGGCAATCAATACGAAGATTAGCTCCCCAGCATACATGTTACCGAACAGACGCAAACCTAGTGAAATTGGTTTGGCAATCAAAGTAACAAACTCTAAGATAAAGTTGATGGGGATTAAAATGATTTGCATGATTGGGTTTTTGGCGCTAAACGGATGCAGTGTTAACTCACCGATAAAACCACCCAACCCTTTTTCTTTAATACTGTAGTAAATAATCAACGCAAAGACAGAAAATGACATGCCTAGGGTGATATTAGGGTCAGTCGTTGGTACAATCTTGAAGAACACGTGATGTGGATCATGACCCATCGCGGCGCCAACTTGACCTGCTAGACTTGGAATGAAGTCGATAGGCAATAAATCCATCAAGTTCATCAAGAAAATCCATACAAAAATGGTCAACGCTAGCGGCGCAATCAATTTTGAGGTACCACTGTAAGAATCGCGAACGTTGTTATCCACAAACTCAACGATCATCTCAACCGCTGCTTGAGTTTTGCCGGGAACGCCTGAAGTAACTTTTTTGGCAACCATCCAAAAGATGGCACAAAATAAAATACCCAGACCGATTGACCATAACATGGAATCAAGATGGATAGCTTTAAAACCCATTAACCCTGCTTCTTCAGCAGTATAGGCAACTTTCCAACCTTCGCCCGGCAGATAGCCGTACGTCCAATTCGTTAAGTGGTGAGAGATATATTCTGATGATGTTTGCTCGGATGCCATAATGTAAGCTTCTTATTAATCAACGATTTAATCAACTACCAAAAAATATGGTTGTCATCTGATGAGGCGTTTGCGTTGTCACCAATCTGCGATTAAGCAAATTCAGAAAAACACTTACATCCCTCATGTAACCAATAACATCCAACCCATAGCTCTATAACTACTCTGTTATTCTTAAATGACTGAATAACCAATTTTTTATTGCGACCGCTCAATTTGATAGTCATGGATAAATTTTAGCTATCAAAAAAGGGCGCACGATTATTCATTAATGGCCCTTGCATATCTACGCAAATTTTTAAGTATGTGTTTACTTGTCTCGCTTTACTTTCCTCACACCCAATACGGTGCTCAGTAGCAAGACAGTTAGCTGTCTATATTAATGCAGCGTTGTAATCGTGTAAAGTCAATTATGACTTTTTTATTTACGGTATGAATACGTTAAGCGCTGTTAACGTTCGCTACTATGGCTTTGCGTCTATCCATCAAAGCCGATAATTTAATTGTATTTGAACACTCTACTTAGAGAGAGGGTTACTTATGGCGATTTTTACGCTTAGCTTTAGTTAAGCGTCTTTATTCATACTTTTATTGTAAAAACAGTTTTCAGTCACTTAATCATTGATTGATGACTTTATAACAGTAATCTTAGAGAAGCTGGACCGCAGGATGACAAATATATGTGCTGTATTATTGAGCTATTAAAATTATAATAGCTTATAAAGCTAGCGTATCTGCCACAACATCCAACTGTGACTAATCTGCATTACCATAAAACCGACGAATAGCGCAGGCGCTGATAGAGGTTGTATGGTAATAAAAATTAGTGCAAAACCACATACGGTCAATAACCATTTGACCATTTGACCGCGATATAGCTGGCTGACAATGTGTCTGCGCGCGCGATACCCGGTATACCAAAAGATAAATCCAGCAAAGACCGCTTGGGTGGCAAAACTGAGTAGCGCACCAATGGCGTTGCTCTTTGCGATAACAAGCGTATTGCCGTTATTACCCAACCAAGTAACATCTACTATCCAACCGAGCACAATCAGAATAAATAAAATCCATGCTTGGCGTTTTAGATAAATAGCAATCTTATCTCTTTGGGTGCGTTTGGCAGGTTTGGTCATTGATATTTCTATAGCTCTATAACGTGGGGACAACGCCGCACCGTTGCGACAATATTATCCGTGAATGGCTCACTCTACAGACGTTATCTTTTAACCAAAATAAAACGCCACTTATTATAGGGAGCAAGCAGATTTTAAGCAAGTGAAATATGCCTTTTATCAAGCATTTAGTTATTTAGCGCTGAAAATCTCTCTACAGAGTCAATAAAGCAGCGCTAATCACCTCTAAATCCACCTATTCTACCGTTAATTTAACTTGCGTCATTTCAAATACCTCAAAAGCTCAGCTTGCCATTAGGGTTACCGACATTTAGGAAATACACTGACGGATTTGCTGCGCCATTGTCTGCCAGCCGCTAATAAAATCTTTACTGTTACTCATATCTTCCGCTTGTACGGTACTTTTAACTGGCTGTAATTTTGTAAGCAACCCTTTAGCAGGCTGACTTGGGCTGACCAAGCACATTTGTTTTGCTGGGCGCTGCTCATTTAACCAGCGTAATTGACTGGCTTTTGGCGCTAAATGATGATCAGTACTTAAGCTGCCAATTAATTGGAACTTGGCGCTGTCTTCCATATATTGATAAGCATCATGATAGGCCCAATACGGCAAAGGTTTTTGCGCGTGGTTTGCATGAGCTGCCGCCACAGCTTTATTCATGCGCTGGGCAAATTTTTGCGCATTGGCATGATAGAGCTTTTTATATTGCGGATTGGCATGACTGTGAATGACAGCAAGTGCTCGCGTAATGGCTTTGGCGTTTTCAGGATCGAGCCAAATATGTGGATCGAGCGTGCCAGCAATGGCTTTGCCTTTAACATCGCGCAGCGGATGACGATTAAAGGCGTCGAACTTAAATAACGCAATCGCATTGGGCGCGCTATTGAGCGTGGTGGCTAGGTTGTTTTCTAGCGGCTCGCCAAACCACACCACAAACTTACTGTTTTGAATGGCCTTGATATCGCCGGGACTGATACTGCCGTGATGCCCCACCTCCCCTGCTTGCAATAATTGCTTAGCAGATGGTGCGCCTTCTGTCACCGCTTGGCTTAATAAAAACAGCGGATAGTTACTGACGCTCACCGTTGCCGCTTGTGCGCTCATCATGAACGAGGCAAATATAAGCACGCCAGTTATGAACAATCGCGGTAAGCGCAGAGGTAAATGCATAAAGTTTTTAAATAATGGAATCATAATGGCGGCTTTTAAGGTTCAAGGATAATTGGCAAAATTAGTTATAAATATTTTGCAACGTTATTCTAGTTATAAAACAGCAGACCTGTGAATAAATGCAAAGGACTTCTCTGTTTTTCGTTTTAGTATGTTATACTATAACAATATAAAAAACCATTATAAAGTATCCATTATCTAAAAATACTGTCCATCACACCGCTAAACCGTCTTTAGGAGCTTGCTGCATGTCTACTCATTCATCTGCTTGCGCTCATGTCCATGATGTGCAAGATTTTACAGCGTCCGATGTCAATGAGCGTTTACTAGCAGCTAAAGAGCAATGTCGCTCAAGCGGCGCACGATTTACGCCGCTGCGTCAGCAAATCTACCAGTTGGTGCTAGAAGCCAATAAACCAGTGGGCGCTTATGATTTAATCACCCAATTGCAGCAGATGCGCCTTGCTGAGCCTGAAGCAGAAAGCGACAGCTCAAACAATCAAGCAAATACTCAAACGCCAAAAAATGTCGCGCCGCCGACGGTTTATCGCAGCTTGGAGTTTTTATTGAGCGAGGGCTTGATTCATCAGCTAACCTCCATCAATGCTTATGTGCCTTGTTGTCACCCACGCGCCCAACATACAGCGGCGTTTTTAATCTGTGCCCAGTGTCAGCGGGTACAAGAATGCAGTAGTTTGCCGGTACAAGAAATGATGAGCTTTGCAGAGCAAGACGTTGGCTTTACCGTTGAGCGTAGCGTCATTGAATTGAGCGGTCGTTGCCAAGCGTGTCAGTAAAATAACAGTTTGCTTATATTTTTGATCTGAATTTTAGGTTTACGCTTCTATGCTAAATTATTATTCTGTCATTTCTTAATTATCATTAATACGTCAGTACTGCCTATGAGCCTAGCAATTTTACCAACCAAGCCATCTGCTATGAATACAAGTGATAGATCCATGTCTAACGCGGCTAAACTGCTGAGCTTAAGTAATATCAGTTACCATATCGGACAGCAACGTATCCTCTCGCATATCGATATCGATATCGCTGTTAATGAAACAGTCAGTCTGATCGGACCCAATGGCGCGGGTAAATCTACTTTAGTTAAACTAATTTTAGGTTTAATCGAACCGACCAGTGGCCAGATAACATCGCACCAAAAATTACAGCTCGGCTATGTGCCGCAGCGCTTTGCCGTGCCGCCTATTTTACCGTTACGCGTTTGCGATTTATTGGCACAAGCGGATAAAAAACGCCTAAGCGCTGAGCAGCGGCAATTTATCTTTGATAATTTGTCGTTGACGCATTTATTGTCGCGGCAAATGCTGCATTTATCAGGCGGTGAAACCCAGCGGGTTTTATTGGCGCGTGCCTTATTAGATAAGCCCAATTTGTTAATCTTAGATGAGCCAATGCAAGGGCTTGACCCTGATACAGAAGTTTGGCTCTATCAGTTTATTGATGAGCTGCCGGAGTTTTTGCGCTGCGCCATGCTCGTTGTCTCTCATGATTTGCATTGGGTCATGAAAGGTAGCCGTCGAGTCATTTGTCTGAATAAGCATATTTGCTGCGAAGGGCAACCAAGCGAGCTTGCGATTAGTTCGGAGTTTCAGAAGCTTTTTGGCCATCATTATGAGCAGCCTTATGTGCATCAGCCGCACGCTTGTGAGCACCATGCCCCAAGCGAGATATAATTAAAAAAACCAAGCTTTTTAGGCAAATTGCCTTGTTCCTTTTATAAAAACGTTACGGATATCTATTATGACCGCTTGGTTAGCCATCATAGCCCCTGCTTGGATTGCTGGTAGTATTTTAGCGCTACTTTCTGCGCCTTTAGGCTGCCTGGTCTTATGGCGGCGCATGGCATTTTTTGCCGATGCCTTGGCACATGGCACGTTACTTGGTGTGGCGTTGGCAGTTTTGTGGCAATTACCGATGGGCATTGGCATTGGCATCGTCAGTATTTTGGTGGTACTGGGCTTGGTATTTATCGATGATGAGCGTCTGCCGGTCGATGCGGTGCTGGCCGTGGTTGCAGTATCGCTACTGTGTTTAGGTTTATTAACCTTGACGCAGCTGACCGATCAGCAAGCCAATGTTTTAGGTTTTTTATTTGGCAATTTGCTCGAGCTTGACTGGGCAGATTTGCCGTTGATTGCAGTAAGTGTTTTGGTAGGCTTGGGATTACTGATTTATATATGGCCAGCACAAATCAAGCTTGCGACTCATGAGGCTTTGGCACGGATTCAAGGGATTAATCCGATGCGCCAGCGTTTGTTTTTTATGGGCATATTGGCAGGGTTTTGTGCTATTGCTTTGCAAGCGGTTGGGAGTTTATTAATCAGCGGCCTATTGGTGTTGCCAGCACTGACAGCGCGTTTATGGTCGGCCTCACCAAAACAAATGGTTGTTATCTCTTTAATCATTGCCCAGCTTGGTGTCACGCTTGGCGTTTGGGGCAGTATTTGGCTAGATATCCAAACGGGGCTTGCTATCGTTTTGGTACTGGCTATTTTATTTTTTGTGGCGCTCATTATCTCAAAGCTAATAAGCAAAAAATCAGGGTCGGAATCCATATTAGCAAAATTCTGGTCCTCACGCCGTTAGCGTTATTTACATATAGCATCAGATTTCTAAACGTCTCAGCCATGACATTTAGGTCGTGATTTTGATATTTACTTGGCCTTTATCGAACTTTATTTCATCAATATTGCTAGAGCTTTAATGCCCATTATGTTATAAACTTTCCTGAATACTATCAATGCGATAGTTGGTGAATATTTGGTTTAATAAATTCTTGGTATACCAATCTAAGATGTTTTTTTAACGAACGTTTTCGTTTCATCATATTTTAATTTATTATCGTTTTGCTTGATAAGGGACTAACCCCTATGCTTAGCTATCCCGCCAGCGCAGTCAGCACGCCCGACGGACAAGTCAATGTTTTGCAAATTACCGATTTGCACTTATCCTCCCACGTGCCTGCGGCGGCTGACGAAACCAGTAGCGAAGTAGCGGTTTGCCAATACAATTTTGAGGCAATTATCAAGCAAGCGTTGAGCGCAGAGCGGCGCTGCGATTTGATTCTCGTGACAGGTGATTTGGTCAATAAAGTACAAGCAGAGATTTACGATCATATCTTCGACGTATTGCAAGCAACGGGTATTCCTTTTGCCTGTATCGCCGGCAACCATGACGTTACTGATGAAAACAACAGCGAGCTGCCATTTTTTCAGCGCGAACTGATTGCCAGACCCGCGGACAGACGCTTATTGAACCGTCATGTTATCGAAACTGACCATTGGCAGTTGTTGTTAATAGATTCTTCGATGACAGGCAAGGTAGAAGGTGAAGTGACGCTAAGCGACATTGATTGGCTCTGTGAGCAACTAGAGACATGCGCTAAGCCTGCGCTTATTGCGCTGCACCATCATGTGATAGCGGTCGATTCAGACTGGATTGATCAGCATATGGTCGAAAACGCCGATATTTTTTGGCAACGGCTGGCAACATTTGAGCATCTCAAAGTCATTATCAGCGGGCATACCCACCAAGAGCAAGTCCGCCATCGGCAAGGAGTTACCGTCTACAGTACGCCCTCTACCTGCTATCAGTTTAAGCCTTTTGAAGATGATTTCGCTTATGATAAAAGCGCCCTTCCCGGCTATCGCTGGTTGCAATTAGCCAACAATGGAGAGGTTGCAAGCTGGGTTGAAAGACTAGATACTTGACAACCAGTTTTATTGGCAGAAATTTGGCTAGTATTTAGCTAGTATAATACCGCCAGAGTGTGTATGTTATAGGGCTAGCTAAAATTACTGGTTATAGACAGCCACAGCGTGATTGCTAATACTAGTAACCTAACCGTAAAGCTAAAAATGATAAATAAGTTATATCATAAATAAGGTAAAAAATGAGAACGGTCTACATTTAGACAAAATTATAATAGCTAGGACGGCTAAATTGACCACAAGCTAAGTTTCCACAGTCAGTAATTTGTAGCTTTATTTAATGGCTAGCATTTAAATAAAAAGATTGATAACAATATACCTGACCATTGATAATCGATAGATCGCTAGCAGTATATCGAAATAACCGTATGTTTAGATCAGCTGTGTTACTTGTGTCACTAAGTGGTAAAACGCTTATAAAAGAAACCATTTATAGCGTTTGGTAAATTGATAACGCCTTGTCTGTTGATAGGTCGTTTTATTGAATTAATTTGAAAAAGTAGGATACCCATATGAGCACCCTGACCCCAAACCCAAATCCAAGTGATGTAAAGTTCACCCCCTATGCGCCTGCCGAAAACGAAGAATACATGTCGGATGAGCAATTGGCGCACTTTAAAGCCATTTTATTAGATTGGAAGCATCAATTGATTGGCGAAGCGGATCGTACCAAGACTTATATCCAAGATGAGTCCAGTGCCATGCCTGATATCAATGACCGCGCCACTCAAGAAGAAGAGTTTGCCCTAACCTTGCGAACGCGAGATCGTGAACGTAAGCTGATTCGCAAAATTGATAAATCTATCGCTGAAATTGAAAACGAGGATTATGGATTTTGTGAAACTTGTGGCGTCGAGATTGGTCTGCGTCGTCTTGAAGCCCGTCCAACCGCGACCCAGTGCATTGACTGTAAAACTTTATCTGAGATTAAAGAGCGTCAAAACCAAGGCGCTTAAATCCAGCCATTTTAACAGTCATTAATCATGTAAATACAAATACGAGCGACCATTCATTGGTCGCTCGTTGCGTTTTATGGCGTT
>NZ_DAINDI010000070.1:12816-16057 GCF_036731945.1 Psychrobacter sp. | reverse complement strand
CGATATTAATCGTCTTGTCATTTGGCGTATTAAGCTTGATATGTGATTGTGCGGTTAATAATTTTTCCATGAAGTGCTGACCCTCATTATTGTTATTTACTGTCGTTATCAACAGCGTTTATTCATCTGACTTTTCCTATTGTAACCGATAGCTCAATGAAAAAAAGTATCCAAGCGTAATTGATAATTTTAACTGCCTGATATAAAAGCTGTATCTAAAAAAAATGTTATTAGAAAAGTCTGAATTCAAGCCCAAAAAAAGACCGATCCGAAGATCAGTCTTTTTTATAGTCTTTTCTATAATTACCAAGCTGTCGTACGATAATGGTTATTTATTATCGCTATAGTTTCTTGCTGCTTTAACAAAGCTGTTAAACAGGGGATGACCACCGCGTGGCGAGCTGGTAAATTCAGGATGGAACTGTACGGCGACAAACCAAGGATGGTTAGGAATCTCAACCGACTCAACCAAATGCTGCTTAGCAGAATAACCCGATATCGTCATACCTGCTTGCTCTAATGGCTCGATATAACGATTGTTCATCTCATAACGATGGCGATGACGCTCAGTGATATTGGTTGAACCGTAAATTTGCGCAAGCTTACTACCCGCCACCAGTTCCGCTTGCTGCGCGCCTAAACGCATGGTGCCACCGAGGTCTGAATCATCGTTACGAATCTGCAGTTCGCCGCGCTCATCCAACCACTCGGTAATCAAACCAATGATAGGCTCAGCGGCCGTACGATGGAACTCAGAAGAATTGGCATCGATATTCAGCACATTACGCGCATATTCAATCACCGCTAGCTGCATACCAAGACAGATACCAAGATACGGTACGTTGTTTTCGCGCGCATAGGTAATGGCTTTCATTTTGCCATTGGTACCGCGCTCGCCAAAACCGCCTGGTACTAAAATAGCATCGGCATCGTTAAGACGAGCAAATAAAGCATCATCGGTTTCTAACAGTTCAGCGTCGATATAGTCGATTTTGACGTCGGCTTTATGAGTGATACCAGCGTGTAGCAAAGCTTCGTTGATAGACTTATAGGCATCTGGCAATTCAACATATTTACCTACCATTGCGACCGTCACTGACGCTTCAGGATTGAGCTGTGCTTCGACCACTTTATCCCAATCGCTTAAATCCGCTTCTGGTACATCAAGACCAAAGCGCTCACAGATTAAATCATCAAGATCTTGCTCATGTAAAGTGCGCGGTATTTGATAAATACTTTGCGCATCTTCACACATGATCACCGCACGCTCTTCGACGTTGGTAAATAGTGCAATCTTACGGCGATTGTCTTGTGAGATATGGTGGTCAGAGCGGCAGATCAAGATATCTGGCTGCAGACCAATAGAACGTAGCTCTTTTACTGAATGCTGAGTAGGCTTAGTTTTGGTTTCGCCCGCACTGGCAATATAAGGCACCAGTGTTAAATGCATCAGCATGGCACGATTACGTCCAAGCTCTACTTGCATTTGGCGTACCGCTTCCATAAAGGGCAGTGACTCGATATCACCAACGGTACCGCCAATCTCGATAATGGCGATGTCGTAGCCTTCGCCACTGGCAAGGATTTTGCTTTTAATTTCATCAGTGATATGCGGAATCACCTGTACCGTACCGCCCAAATATTCACCGCGGCGCTCTTTATTCAACACGTTTTGATAGATACGGCCACTGGTAAAGTTGTTGCTCTTACTCATCTTTGAATGGCGTAAAAAGCGCTCATAGTAGCCCAAATCCAAATCGGTCTCGGCGCCGTCTTCGGTGACGAACACTTCGCCATGTTGAAACGGGCTCATCGTGCCTGGATCGACGTTGATATACGGATCCATTTTGGTCATCGTCACGCTCACGCCACGTGCTTCAAGGACTGCGGCAAGAGAGGCTGCGGTAATACCTTTTCCTAGTGAGGACACTACCCCACCGGTCACAAATATAAACTTGGTCATAGTACTCTGTCGGTAATTGGTAAAGAAGGATTTTACTAAAAATACGCCACAAAATATAGGGCAAAAGCACAAACTCTTTAAAACACTCAGTTTTTAGCGCTTCGCCCGCATCAATGCATATTTATCATAAGCGTGACTATTATACGCCACTGCCGCCTTAAAAAGGCCACAACAAAAAAAACTCATCCCGAAGGATGAGTTTTTTAGAGTCAGATTCTAATGCTTAGATTAGAATTTGTATTCTAGACCAGTACCAATAACTAATACTTCAGCATCGCCTCTTGGCGCAATTGCAAGATTAGCTGGATTATACGGTACGTTATCAGCTTTGTTCATACCAGCATAGGCATGAGCAATGATGTTGTCTTTATAGAAGTATTTACCACCGACAACGATTTGATCTGAATCAGCATCATCTAAACCATCTAAGTTAGAGGTGTTGTTGTACTGCGCATAGACAGACGCTGGACGAGCAAAGTTAGTTAGAGGCATCTCACCACTGATGACGAAACCTTTTTCTTTAGAAGAACCATAATCATAATCAGCTACTTGATATAACGCACCTAATCTAATTGGAGCTGCCATGAATTTAGCTAGATCAACAGTAGCAGTACCACGGATGATATCACCTTCGATGTTTTGGTCTTTATCATAAGCTAGACCAGCAGTAAAGCCAGTACCTTGGTCAAATAGTGCTGCAACACCGAAACCTGAGTTATCATTACCATTAGCATCATCAGAGCTATACATTGCAGAGATCTCTAAAGGTAGGCCGTCATATTTAGGCGCAGTCCAGATGATCGAGCTTGGGATACGGTTACTATCCGCCATGTTTAGTGCTGAAACCACTTCACTTTCGTTTTGAGTTTGGCCTAAGTTATCCCAGTAACCTTGGTTTACAACAACGTTATCGATACGCGCTAGACTTGACTGGTTTTTACCAACACGGAATTCACCAAATTGCTTGTTGACAACACCCAGGAATGTATCACGGTTAGTAAAACCATTGCTATCACCATCAATACGTGTGCCGTACTCTAACTGATAGATAACATCAGTGTTAGCAGTCATGGCTTCAGAACCTTTAAGACCGATACGTGAAGCATGAGAGTTAATTTCTACTGTATCTTCATCATACATATTGCCAGCAGGGCCATCGAATTCAGCGTTAACATAGTCAGCAGCTAAAAAAGCTTTACCGTATAGAGTTGGTGCGGCATTGGCTGCAGATACAGATAGGGCAGCGATTGCTGTAGCTAAAAGTAGTTTTTTCATGGG
>NZ_DAINDI010000070.1:5029-12806 GCF_036731945.1 Psychrobacter sp. | reverse complement strand
TTTTAGTAATGAGCGAGCTATTATTAGCCGATGCCCAATATGGTATCGTCACAAATCCTCAAAGATATAATGTGTAACTGGCTACCGAGATTAGTCAGAAACAAGTGTGGCGAAGTGCTATTACCGTAAGATGAAAAAAACCATGACTTACATAACTGGTGTTAGAATCGTAACTGCCATGTAAATGCTGGTCTTTATCGCTCTGTTGCGTAACATCCGTTACCAAACTCATACTTCGATTACAAGCATAACAACTTTGACATAATTTGCAACATATTTTTAAATCTTTCATGACGAAAAATTCTAAAACCCATGCTTAACCTAAGGTTTAACGACTATTTAGATAAAAACAAAAAAACACCCCTACTCGCCATTGGCAAATAGGGGTAACTTTTTATCAGTAATCGACGTAGAACTATACATCGTTTTAAATAAGCACGCACATGCCAGCTATTAAAGCGCTACTTATACAGTGATAAGTAGCCCTAAAGTGGCTTTTATAAATAAGGAGTTAGCAATGCGTATTGGCTTTTAAGTCTAAACGCGCTTGATGCAATAATGGCTCAGTGTAACCACTTGGCTGCTCACGACCTTTAAAGACCAAATCACAGGCGGCTTTAAACGCGTAAGAATTATCGAAGTTATTCGCCATTGGCTGATAGCCATTATCGCCCGCATTTTGCTCATCGACGACTTTTGCCATACGCTTCATGGTATCCATGACTTGATCTTCGCTTACCACGCCGTGATGCAACCAGTTGGCGATATGCTGACTTGAGATACGCAAGGTTGCACGGTCTTCCATGAGACCTACATCATTGATATCTGGCACTTTAGAGCAACCAACACCTTGGTTTACCCAGCGTACGACATAACCTAGGATACCTTGAGCGTTATTATCAAGCTCTTGCTGCTTCTCTTCTTCTGTCCAGTTGGTATCTTTAGCTAATGGAATGGTCAAGATATCATCTAAGCTGGCACGCTCACGGGATTTTAGGCTGTCTTGTACATCGGCAACATTAACTTCATGGTAATGCATGCTGTGCAAAGTAGCGCCCGTTGGTGATGGAACCCAAGCTGTGCTAGCGCCCGCTTGTGGGTGCGCTATTTTGCTTTCCATCATCTCTTTCATCT
This sequence comes from Psychrobacter sp., assembly GCF_036731945.1. Lineage (GTDB taxonomy): Bacteria > Pseudomonadota > Gammaproteobacteria > Pseudomonadales > Moraxellaceae > Psychrobacter. The sequence goes on along the minus strand of NZ_DAINDI010000070.1, from coordinate 11,672 downwards.
CATCAGGCTTCGCCCACATGCCTTTACCAATTTGAGCGTGGCCTTGTAGACCGGTTTCTAAACCGATATCAACGTTCCACTGCTCATAAGCGGGTTGCCATGCTTGCGATTTCATATCGCCTTTACGGACAAAGGGCCCAGCGTTCATACTGGTATGCATCTCATCACCCGTACGGTCTAAAAAGCCCGTATTGATAAAGATAACGCGCTCTTTTGCTTGGCGAATTGCTTCTTTGAGGTTAACCGTCATGCGGCGCTCTTCATCCATCACACCGATTTTAATGGTATTACGCTCTAAGCCTAATAAGTCTTCAGCGGCGTTAAACAAATCGTTCGCCATTTTGACTTCTTCAGGGCTATGCATTTTTGGCTTAACGATATACATCGAGCCCTTGCGCGAGTTTGATAGCTCGTTTTTACCTTTTAAATCATTTAAAGACAATAGCGGAGTAATCAGACCGTCCATTAAGCCTTCAAAGATCTCTTCTTGACCGTTACCCAAATCAACCAAGATAGCCGGGTTTTGCATCAAGTGACCAACGTTACGAATTAAGAGTAGCGAGCGACCTGGTAGGATAAGTGCGCCGCCATCTGGCGTGGTGTATTCGCGGTCTGGGTTTTGTTTACGCGTACGAGTTTTACCACCTTTTTCAAAGGTTTCTTGCAAGTCGCCATTCATCAAACCAAACCAGTTGCGATAAACTTCTACTTTTTCTTCGGCATCAACGGCAGCGATTGAGTCTTCGCAATCTTGAATCGCCGTGATAGCAGATTCAAGTAATACGTCTTTGATGTTAGCTGGATCGTCTTTACCCACTGGGTGGCTGCCATCGATTTGGATTTCAGCATGTAGGTTGTTGTTTTTTAACAAAATACCAGTTGGGTTTTCAGCCTCACCGACAAAACCTGCAAACTGAGCGGCATCTTTTAATTCAGTGCTGCTGTCGCCTTGTACAACTTCAAGCTTGCCATCGACAACTTTAAAACCAGTGGCATCAGTGTATGAGCCTGATGCTAATGCAAAGTTTTCATCTAAGAATTTTTTGGCATAGGCGACGACAGCGGCACCGCGCGTTGGGTTATAGCCACCTTTAGCTTCTTGACCATTTTCATCGCTGATGACATCTGTGCCGTACAAGGCATCATACAAGCTGCCCCAACGAGCGTTAGTAGCGTTCAATGCATAGCGCGCGTTACGGACTGGTACCACCAACTGCGGGCCTGCGATATTGGCAATCTCGTCATCGACGTTTTGGGTGCTGACTTTGAAATCATCGCCTTCTGGTAGTAAGTAGCCGATTTCTTGTAAAAACGCTTTATAAGCTGGGTAATCAATATCGCCATTTTTGGCAGGATTGTCGAGATGCCACTGGTCAATTTGTTGTTGGATTTTGGCACGGGTCGCGAGCAGCGCTTTATTGCGCGGCGTAAATTCTTTAATGACCTTTTCAAAACCTGACCAATAGCTGTCTGAATCAACACCGACTTTCGGCAGCACTTCGTTTTCAATAAAATCGAACATCTGCTTATCGATGGCAAGAATGCCCTTTTGAATACGATTGGCGTTAGAAGACTGGCTCATATTGTTATCCTTATCTGTTCGTGAAGTGTGTTAATCCCGGATTGCTACTTATCTATATTGCTACTATTTAGAGCAGTGTTGAGCAAATGCTAGGGCGCTAAGCGTTACTTTTTGCGCTAGCATCGTTAGTTGATATAATATCGATTGGCTATTTATTCACTGACAATAATAGTAAGACAAAATATCCTAAAAGCAAAATCTCATCCTACTATCAAATAATGAAATAAACAAGGAAAGACCATTCATCAAGTAAATACTTAGGCTGTCTATAAATGATACCCTATAGGACATAAGCCTTAAGCACCATAAATACTTTGCTTGCACCTATATAGACAATTACTTCCATAAACGGGAAGTAATCATTACAACAGCAACCTATGCCTCATGGTTATTTATGTAGCGACAATATATAAGAGTAAAAATCACCCTAGACGCTATACAACACATTCACGGCTAAAAGACCTATTTTATCAATACTTTCAATATTCCACTTCTCCATAAATCTTAATGACATCCGATAAAACTATGACTATCAATACCCAAAACCTTGCAGCCTTAATCGAAGAAAATCATCATGAAGACAGTACTCAAGAAGACAGTACTCAAGAAGACAGTACTCAAGAAGACAGTGTCGACATCGCGCAATTAAGAACGCCACTAAAAGTAGACCTATCGCCTATTTATGAATTCTTAGGCGCGCGTACCACCCAAGCTTGGGTCAATGCTGCCATTGCTGATTTACCGTTAATCATTCAAGACCATGCCAACTGCGAAAAAAAAGCGGCTGGTACGGCGATGAATTTAATTTTTCGTTATGAGTTTTCTTATGACTTACAGCGCAAATTGGCACAATTGATACGCGAGGAGATGCTGCATTATGAGCAAGTGCTCGGCATCATGAATGAGCGCGGGCAAGCATGGAAGTATCTGAGCGCTGGACGTTATGCCAAAGGCATGCTCAAGCATAAGCGTACCTACGAGCCAGCGGCGATGGTAGACGTCTTAATTATTGGGGCATTTATCGAGGCGCGCTCTTGTGAGCGTTTTGCGGTGCTGGCGGAAGTCATTAATGATGAACGATTGGCGAAATACTATCGCTACTTACTTAAATCAGAAAGTCGCCACTTTGAGGATTATTTGGCATTGGCGCAGTCATTAGCTGAGGATAATATTGACGAGCGTGTCGCCTTTTTTAAAGAAGTTGAAGCAGAACTGATATCAAGTCCAGATACCGAGCTACGCTTTCATAGTGGTAACCCTGCTTAGTTAATTAAGCATCTTATTAATTTTCACCTGAAATAAAAAAGGTTTAACCGTTAGCGTATAAATTCTTGCTAAGGGTTAAACCTTTTTAAATCTTACTACTTAAAACGACACTATAAATTATCCGTTTCTTATTTTATTCAATATTTTATTGTTCTGAAAGCCATTATTTATCGCTTTCGGTTATCGAAGTATCATATTGTTTGTGATTTTTTACCACATGATGGGGATCGTGGTCATCCGTCAACCGTTCTGCTTCTGCCGGATTGACTTTTTGCAGGGCATCGTCAGGTACGATACCATTATTGTCATCAGCATCTTTTAGATTAGGGTTATCTTCTGGATGATTCAGCTTTTGCTGATTCACATCAACATCCCTATCCTTAACGTCCGTAGCATTAACGTTCTTGTCGTTTTGTATAGTCATAAGCCTTCTCTTTATAATTATAAGTATATAAAAAATAGCTATCTATATTTGCTAGCACTCTTAGCCTCGCTAAGCACTTTTAATCTTAACTATTAGAAATCTTTTTCATCAGGATTTAGCACGCGTGTTTGCGCATTATCGACGTTGGCGTAGCGATTTAAATCGTTTATATCGTTGCTTTTTGCCGCTTCAGGCTTAGTGGTATGCTCATTAACCCCCTCGTCAAAGGCATTGCCTTCTTGATCGCGGCGATCTGGCTGACGCGCAGGGTTGTCATTTTTGTTTACATGCTCTGTTTCTATCACACCTTCTTTAAAGGTATCGGTACCTTTATTGACTCTGGTATTGTCTTCGATTTCATCATGAGCAACAGATGAATGAACCTCATTCTCTGTAATAGCGGTTTCTCGAATATCAGTCTCCTGAATACGAGTTTTGGTTAATTCAGGCTCTTTGGTTGGCATATCTTTGGCTTGCATCATAATATCCTTATCGTTTTTTAAATTATTATTTTTATCGTTATGGTAAATTCGCTTATCATTCTTACATTTACTCATTATTTTTTTGAGACAAGTCATAAGCGTTTAAATCAGCGACGTTTTTGCCACCGGGTGGCAAATCTTCTTCCTTACGTGGGTCTACATATACTTCATCGGTTTCCTGTGAAGCTTGTTCTGGACCGTCAATATCCGGCTCGTACTTTCGACCTTTGTAACTGTCTTTAGGATTTTTTGGTTTTAATGCCGCTGGATCATCAATTGGTACTGGTTCTTCATCATTAGGTTGGGTAAAGTCTTTCATGGCGTGTCCCTCGCGTTTGTTGTAGAGCAACAGATTAGTTTTATTATTTATCAGTACGCAAATCATCTTCGATAAAAGGCGTTTTTTGCGCTTCGCTTAGATTTTCTGGTTTATCGACTTGCTTGTTATCTGCTAAGTTTTTTTCGATTTGTTGACTATCTGCTTGTTCTGCCGCTTTTTTTACATCAGATGTGTCATTATTAGTATTACTCATGGTGCAATTCCTCTTGTTTATAATTTATTTATAATAAAATTGTGCTAGCTATGATTAGCTTGTCCTTGCTCGCTCTTTATAAATTATTGATATATAGACTGCCGTCTATCAGAGACAAGGTGTGACTTAATTATAAGAATAATTTTTGACTGCTCACCAGTGTACTGCGGTATCAATGTGTGAATAAATGTGAGGTTAGCCGACAGTTTGTAACTTGCTTTTCATCAGTGCGCTACTTTTTTAGTAATTTATTCCGCAACTTTATAAGCGCTGTTAAATAAAAAAACCAAGATCCGATAAATACGGATGCTTGGTTTTTATTTGGGCTTTTCAATGCTTATTGAATCGAAAAAGGTTATTGAAAAATAGTCTAAGTTGTCTCGCCAACGCCGTTAATGACCTTTAATAAATGCTCTTGCGCGATATGCGGCGTTTCATCTGCCGCTGGCTGTAATTGCTGCCAAACGCCATTACCGTCAAGCGTCCAAGCTTGAGTATTGTCTTGTAGATAGTTGATTAAACCATCTTGATAAATTTGCTTAAATAGCTTTTTGTCTTCGATTGGGAACGCCACCTCAACGCGGTGGAATAAGTTGCGGTCCATCCAGTCAGCGCTGCCGCAATACAAGCGCTCATCGCCCGCATTATAAAAGTAATAAATGCGCGTATGCTCCAAAAAGCGGCCAATCACAGAACGGACGGTGATATTTTCGGACAAATCTTTTACTTGCGGGCGCAGGCAGCACATGGAGCGCAAAATCAGCTCAATCTTAACGCCTGCTTGCGACGCATCATAGAGTTTATCAATCAGTCGGCGCTCGGTCAGCGCATTGACCTTGATGATAATATGAGCGCGTTTGCCTGCTTTAGCTTGAGCAATTTCATCATCGATAAAACTCATGAGCTTTTCATGCAAGGTAAACGGCGCATGTAGGAGTTTTTTTAGATTGGCAGGTTTGCCCATGCCTGTTAGCTCTTGGAAGATTTTGTGCACATCCTCTGAGATATCAGGGTCGGCACTAAATAAACCATAATCGGTATAAACTTTGGCGTTGGCCGCGTGATAGTTGCCCGTACCGAGATGCACATAACGGCGGATTTTATCGTCTTCACGGCGAACGATAAGCATCAATTTGGCGTGGGTCTTGTAACCGACGATACCGTAAACCTCTTTACCATTACGCGCCGCCGCCGCTAAGGCTTTAACGATTTCTGAATTGGTGCCTGAACGATATAGCGTTTGCTTAATGGCGAGCACTTTTGGATCACTTGCTGCTTGCCACAATAGATTGATAATCGGTGAAAACGCATGAAACGGATGGTGCACCAAGACATCGCTCTTACGCATCGCGGCAAACATACTGGTCGCTTTATCGAGCTTATCAACTTCACGGCGGAACGGCTTGGGGACGACATGGGTAAAAGGCTGATAGCGTAGCGCTGGGATATTAAAATCAAACAGCAAGCGCGTTAAGTTGACAGGCCCATTGACGCGGTAAAGTTGATTGTCGTGTAGCTCAAACTCATTGAGCAAATAATCGCTAATCGGCGCTGGGCAATCGGTAGTGACCTCTAAACGCACCTTGTCGCCAAAGCGGCGGTTTTCAAGTTCGCCCTCTAGTGCCTTGGCAATATCATCGACATCCTCTGCCAAATCCAAATCGGCATTGCGCGTTAGTCTAAACTGATGACAACCAGTGACGTTCATTCCCGGGAACAGCTCACCGATATGCTCATGAATCACCGCCGACAGCATCACATGATGCTCTTTACCACCCGTCAGCTCATCAGGCAAACGAATGACACGCGGCAAGCTGCGCGGCGCTGGTACAATGGCAAGATTGATATCACGACCAAAGGCATCTTTGCCCTCTAACGTGGCGATAAAGTTTAAGCTTTTATTCACTAAGCGTGGAAACGGATGTGCAGGGTCAATACTGATAGGCGTCAAGACTGGTGAAACTTGCTCGGTAAAATACTGCTTCATCCACGCCGATTGCTCAGGAGTTAGCTCATCACGTTTTAAGTAGCGAATATCTTCTTGGGCCAGGGCTGGCAATATATCTTCATTTAAAATGCGGTATTGCTCGCTGATGGCTTTATGAGTGACAGCAGAGATTTCTCTGAGCACCTCGCTTGGGCGCATACCATGAGCGCTGGTTGAGACATCACCCATATTGAGTTTTTGCATGATACCGGCGACGCGAATCTCAAAAAACTCATCCATGTTGGAAGAAAAGATAATGAGGAAAAACAAGCGCTCTAACAAAGGATGGCGCGGACTGGCCGCCTGCGCCAGCACTCGCAGATGAAACTGCAACAAAGACAAATCGCGATTGATATAGCTGCTCGGTGA
>NZ_DAINDI010000070.1:0-5019 GCF_036731945.1 Psychrobacter sp. | reverse complement strand
CTGCCATCGTCGAAACGCTGCCAGTCTATTTCACTCAACCCTTTGCTCGAGCTTGCCGTTAGCTCTGCTTCTGTTGTGACGAGGCTTGTACTGACCTTATCCGTTTTTGTACTAACATCAATACTATCGTTAATTTCATGATCGTTATTTTGCTTATTAACCATCTCTGCCACCTTTTTATTCCTTTACGTGATCGATATGCCGTCATCTTTTATTTTTATTAACGCTATTTAATGCCAACCGACAATTTAAGCTAATTACATTCTAAGCCAATCGTTTTCTAAGCGGATTGCGGTAAGACGGCATTTTTCATGCGTTTTTTAATGATACGTTGTTTGTTGCGCAAGCGTTTGTCACTTTGATGACCTTCGTAGTATTTTGGATTGGTCAGCATGGCGATGAGTAAAGCCGATTCGTCACGGTTTAGATTGCCCGCTGACTTATCAAAATAATGCTGCGCGGCGGCTTCAACACCATAAATGCCGTTACCAAACTCAGCGACGTTGAGATAAGCGGTCAAAATGCGCTGCTTATCCCAAAAGGTTTCTATCATTACTGTGATAATCGCTTCTTCAGCTTTACGGGTATAAGAGCGATGCGAGGTAAGAAATAAGTTTTTGGCCAATTGCTGGGTAATCGTTGAGCCGCCCGCTGACATTTTGCCCGTTTCTTCGTTCTTTTTCTGTGCCGCCTTAATGCCTTTCATATCAAAGCCATTATGCTGGCTAAAGGTCGAATCTTCACTGACAATCGCTGCTTGTTTGGCAGATTTGGCAATGGCGTCATACTCAGCCCACGTTTGCGTGACCGTGCCACCCGTTAAACGATGGGTCAGCATAAACATGCTATTATTAATCGGCTGGGTCTTCCAAATCAGTAGCAGACCTGCGACCAATATATGAAAAGCCACCACCAACAACATGAATGCCAGTAATAAGCGCTTGAGAAATGTGCCAAAACTTGCCATGCGAGCGATATCCAAGTAGTTAAAAAATAGTCAACATAATAAACTGTTAACCCTAACGCGTTAATCATAAATAGCAGGTCATCTTACCTAATCTCACAATCGCTGTCATTATTTACCCTATTTCTTTATTATGTAAATACTGCCAAGTGCTACGAATACTTTTCTTTAAAAATTTAAAACTAACGCTTGGCGATAAATAGATATAAAAATAAGAGTGTAAATATGGCTAATAATACAGTAGCAATGTTACGGGCACGCATGATTGCCGCCAATCCCAATCTTGGTACGGCTGAAAATCAGGATAAATGGTGGCTACTCGGAACGACTGGCTGTCATCTTTGTGACATCGCTGAGCAGCTGCTTAGCCAATTTCAAGCGGTGCAGCCGATACGCTATCAGTATGTTGATATTGCTGATTTTGATGAGGTGCTGATGATGGAGTTTGCTACTACGATTCCTGTGATATTGACGCCATCAAAACGCTTGAATTATCCGTTTTCAGTGTTGGATTTGCAGCAATTATTAGCAGCGTCATAAAGCAGTCTTTATAAAACAACCAGCATAAGAGCGCTATTATAAAACAATCATAATAATGAGAAACCTATGAAATATTTAAAAAAAATAACGGAAATTGAGGATTTGCGCCGTGTTGCCGAGCGTAAAGTACCACGGATGTTTTATGATTATGTCGATTCAGGCTCATGGACTGAGACTACTTATCGCAACAATGAAACCGACTTTGACCGTATTAAATTGCGCCAACGGGTTCTGGTCAATATGGAAGGGCGCTCGCTTGCCACGGATATGCTAGGCTCAAAAGTCAAAATGCCCGTTGCTATCGCCCCAACTGGCTTTACTGGCATGATGTGGGCCGATGGTGAGATTCACGCCGCACGGGCAGCGGAGAAATTTGGCGTGCCCTTCTCGCTTTCAACCATGAGTATCTGCTCTATCGAAGATGTCGCAGAAAAGACCAGTGCGCCGTTTTGGTTTCAGCTCTATGTGATGCGCGATCAAGAGTTTATGGCAAACCTGATTCGCCGCGCTAAAGCGGCCAATTGTTCCGCGCTTATCTTAACCGCGGATTTACAAGTGCTCGGACAGCGCCATAAAGACATCAAAAACGGTCTATCTGCGCCGCCAAAACCTACGCTTGCTAATATATTAAACCTCATGACCAAGCCGCAATGGTGCATGAATATGCTCGGCACCAAACGGCATAGCTTTGGTAATATCGTTGGCCACGCCAAAAACGTCGAGGATATCTCATCGCTCTCGGCATGGACGGCTGAACAGTTTGACCCAGCGCTAAGCTGGGATGACGTCGCACGCATTAAAGATATGTGGGGCGGCAAGCTCATTATCAAAGGTATCATGGAACCTGAAGACGCCATCATGGCTGCTCGTAGCGGTGCCGATGCGTTGGTCGTCTCAAACCATGGCGGCCGTCAGCTCGATGGGGCGCTATCTTCCATTGCCGCGCTCGCTGATATCGTGCAAGCGGTACGAGCGGAAAACAGCAATATCGAGATTTGGCTCGATAGTGGCATTCGCTCCGGTCAAGATGTGCTCAAAGCACTCGCTGTAGGCGCCAATGGCACAATGATCGGTCGCGCGTTTTTATATGGGCTTGGCGCTTATGGCGAAGATGGTGTGTGCCGTGCGCTAGAGCTTATTTATAACGAATGCGATATTAGCATGGCGTTTTGTGGTCATACCGATATCAATCAAGTGACGGATGACATTTTGGTTAAAGGCACTTATGAGAATCTTAAAACTCATGCTTATTAAAAAGCCAGTCCTTATTAAAAAACCCAACTTTATTAATTATTGATATATTCAGTTCAATGTAAAAAGGATATGTTCAAAATAGCATGCTGCTAGAATAAATTTTCCTTACTTGTTGTGTGCTTTACACTCCAGACGCTGCGAAAAATTTATTCTAGCAATCCTATATCGTTTTGAGGTTGAATCGACTATAACCCAGTTATGGGTGACACGCCCTAACCCTAGCCTTTATACTCTACTCATCATTTACTATTGATAGTTTGCGTTTATGACCATTCAACAATTATTAAAAACCGCGCCCGTCACCACTTTGCTATTAATAAGCTTTATCGGCTTATTTTTCATGCAGGTGCTGAGCGGCGTCGATGCTAACAATCCATCGACCGAAGCATTGCTTAAATGGGGCGCCAATGCTTTGCCTTATACCATGGACAATGAACCATGGCGCTTGGCAAGTAGTGCCTTTTTGCATATCGGTCTGATGCATTTATTGTTTAACGGTTTTGCCATGTATTTTTTTGGCCAGATTGCCGAGCCGATGTTTGGCTCAGCGAAGTTTCTGGCGTTATTTTTACTGGCGGCAATCGGTGGTAATTTACTGAACAACTATGTCACGTGGCAAGGTATCTTAGATGGTACGGGACAACCCGGACTATCGGCGGGCGCGTCTGGCGGTATCATGGGTATCGGTGCCGCGCTATTGATAGCCGCGCTGTTTAAAATATCAGTCAACGGCATGGTGCTCAATCTGAAAAGCCTGATCATTATTATGGGCATCAATTTGGTATATGGCTTTGCCGTACCGGGGATTGACAATGCTGGTCATATTGGCGGCGCGGTCACAGGATTAGTGATTGCATTGGCGTTTGCCATTGCCTACCGTCAGCGCTTGGCTGCTACGCTACAGAATGTGCCTAGCGCAGCGCAAGACATTTATCATACTACTTATATCAATTCTCCTCGCTTTGACAATGATGGCAATTTTGATAATAACAGCAGTTTTAATCACGACTCTGCTGTAAACTTACCCTTAGATAGCTATGCCAATCAAGCAATCCTTAATCACAGCAAAGTTAAGGAACAACAAACAGCGACCAAATCGACGCTTATTTGGCAATTGCTACCGTGGCTGGTCATGCTGCTGATCAGTATTGGTTTTATATGGTGGTGGCAAGATATTCATCAGCAAATACTACAAGTGCTCGCCGCCATTGAGTAAAATGCCAGACTTATTTATTATTCTATTTATCAATGCTTTTTTTACCATTTATCCCACCCACTTATGAGAGCAAACCATGTTTAAATCATCAGCGCTATCGAAACCGTTGACGCGCACTGTCCTTAGCGCATTGACCGCCACGGCCCTATTTAGTGTCGCCAGCATCTCTAATGCTGCCCTGTTTAAAAACAACTTACCAACTGATAAAGATGCCATTTTAAGCGTCGGCGTCAACGTCATGGCAGTCAAGTCGGCTTATGATTTGGAAGACAGCACCGACATAAAAGTATTGCCGGGTGTGTTTTATGATAACAACAGAATCTATGCACGCGGTGCGCAGGCTGGCGCTTATATCATCAATGATGGCACCAATCAGCTAGCGGCTTATGCGCAGCTCGATGGCAGTGAGTTCGACCCTGACGATGCAACTGGCGCGCTGCAAGGTCTTGATGAGCGTAAAGCCTCAGCCGCTGCCGGTCTATCTTATCTGCGCCGTACGCCTGTTGGTGGTTTTCGTCTACAAGTCGCGACTGACGTTTTAGATAAAAGTGGCGGCAATACGGCGCGCTTGACCTATCTTGCCAAAATCACTAAAGATAAGCTGACCGTCTATCCAAGCATTGGCTTTGAGTACCATGATGCCGACTACAATAACTATTATTATGGCGTTAGTGCGCAAGAGGCAGCGAAGACAGGCGTCGCTGCTTATGAGTCAAATAATAGCTTAAATCCTTATATCAATATCAGCGCTAATTATGACTTTAATGAGCGCTGGGCAGGATTTGCCAATCAAAGCTTAAGCTATCTGCCAAATGAGCAATATGATAGTCCGATGGTTGACTCGCGTACGGATGCCACGACGACGCTAGGATTGCTTTATAAGTTCTAAAATCTAATGTTGTAAAAACTTGATTTGGACAGGCTGAGCATTTTGCTTGGCTTTTTAAGTTTATTAGCAGTCTGTATTTAAAATTTAATAATCGGGGCTATATATAGTCAGTTCAAAATAAAATTGTTATGCCTTGGACAAAGATCATAAAACAAT
>NZ_DAINDI010000069.1:13640-16152 GCF_036731945.1 Psychrobacter sp. | reverse complement strand
AGTTGATACGTGTATAAGTCGCCACCCCATATCACCCAATAACAGCGTTTTAGTAACCACGGCATAAAAAATAAAATCTTGACAATACTATGATCTGCTAAGCTGTGTAATATAACTTTATCAGCTTGATGCATTTTAAAAATTACTTTTAAATAATGCTTAGTTTTACCAAATCTAGTTTTCTTTGATAAGATTTTTATATTGTTCGTAGGGAGAATATCTTGTTGAGACATACCTTTGGTTAATAAAAAATCATGATTCTCAAAATTAAAATTCGCTTTAATAAAATTAATGAATGGTGGGATGAATTTTTCACTACTAGCGATATGTAATATGGTATTTCTCATGTTTACTTCACTAAGTCCAATAAGTATTGTCCGTAGCTATTCTTGCTTAGAGCAGTACCGATTTCCTGTAAGTCTTGTTTACTCAGCCATCCTTGAATATAGGCAATTTCTTCTAAACAGGCTATCTTATAACCTTGGCGTTTTTCAATAGTTTCTACAAACATGCCAGCTGCCAAAAGACTTTCATGAGTGCCAGTATCGAGCCAAGCGAACCCACGACCTAAGAGTTCAACCTTCAAGTCACCCCGTTGCATATATAACTGGTTAATAGTAGTAATTTCAAGCTCACCGCGCTCGGAGGGTCTGACTTGTTTGGCTATACTGACCACGTCATTATCGTAAAAATATAACCCTGTGACCGCATAGTTAGATTTGGGTTGGGTGGGTTTTTCCTCGATAGAAAGGGCACGTTTATCGTCATCAAATTCGACTACACCGAACCGTTCAGGATCTTTGACTTGATAACCAAAGACGGTAGCGCCTGTTTTTTGGCTCACAGCTTTACGCAGTAATGGCGAAAAACCAGGACCATAAAATATATTATCACCTAAGACTAAGCAAACATTACTATCACCAATAAATTGTTCGCCAATAATAAATGCTTGGGCTAAACCATCAGGGTTTAGCTGGATGGCATAGCTTAAAGTAATACCTAGCTGCTTACCATCACCAAGTAAGCGTTTAAAACTATCGATGTCATCAGGGGTGCTAATAATTAAGATATCTTGAATACCTGCTAGCATCAGTACTGATAGCGGATAATACACCATAGGTTTGTCATAAATAGGTAATAGCTGTTTAGATACGCCTTTAGTAATAGGGTATAAACGTGTGCCGGAACCACCCGCTAAAATGATGCCCTTGGTATTCATAAACTCTTTACTCCTAATCTCTCACGTTGGTAGCTGCCATCTTGTACTCTGCGGCACCATTCAAGGTTTTCCAAATACCATTCAACTGTTTTGCGTATTCCCGTTTCAAAGGTTTCGACAGGTAGCCAATTCAACTCTCTTTGCATTTTCGTGGCATTTATTGCATAGCGTAAATCATGTCCTGGACGATCTTTCACGTATGTAATTAGAGATTCATAAATCTGTCCACTGGGGCGAGGTTGTAGCTCATCTAGAATACGACAAATAGTAGTGACGACTTCAATATTTTGTTTTTCATTATGACCACCTATGTTATAGGTTTCACCAATAACACCTTGAGTAACTACTTTATAAAGTGCTTTAGCATGATCCTCTACATATAACCAATCTCGTATTTGATTGCCTTTACCGTAAATAGGTAGAGGTTTACCATCTAAAGCATTAAGGATAACTAATGGAATTAGTTTCTCAGGGAAGTGATAGGGTCCATAGTTGTTTGAGCAATTGGTAACGATAATGGGTAAACTATAAGTACGATGCCAAGCGCGTACCAGATGATCTGAGCTGGCTTTGGATGCGGAGTATGGTGAGCTTGGAGCGTAGGGTGTTGATTCCGTAAATAAAGCATTAGTATTGTCTAGATCGCCATAAACTTCATCAGTTGAGATATGGTGAAATCTAAAGAGTGCTTTATCTACCTCGTTAAGGCTGTGCCAATATTTGCGCGCAACTTCTAATAAACTATAGGTACCAACAATATTGGTGCTAATGAAATTGGCAGGTCCATCGATCGATCGATCCACATGCGACTCTGCCGCCAAATGCATGACTAAGTTCGGCTGAAAACGATTAAATGCAGATTCTATAGCCGCAGTGTTACAGATATCCAGCGATTCAAAAAAATATCGAGGGTTTTTCTCAATCTCAGCCAAAGACTCTAAATTTCCCGCATAAGTTAGCTTATCAATATTTAAAACCTGATGCTCAGTATGGTTTATGATGTGGCGTATGACAGCAGAGCCTATAAAACCAGCGCCACCTGTTATTAAGATTTTCATGGTTAAACCTATATTGTAATGAAGCGACGTGGAAGATTAAAACCCAAGCTCAAAGTAGTCTTCGATGTTTTTTAACAAGGCGTTTATGATCATGTTCCTAAAAACGTGCAGTATAATAAAAAATAAACAGCACAGTAGCAATAGGGTTCTAACTCTCTATTGCTACTGTGCTGTTTTTTAATTATATTTTATGCTCTATTATTAGAAAATACATAAAGGTTAGAATGCTAATAGG
>NZ_DAINDI010000069.1:9574-13429 GCF_036731945.1 Psychrobacter sp. | reverse complement strand
GTTAAAGTGTCGCCAAGCTGCTCCATAGCGACATCCAAACTGTCTTGGTCTACTTGTGTTTGTTTGCCGTCTACTTGTTCGGTTATCCATTGTTCTACTAAATTTATGGTATTGGCAGTATTGCTAAAAAACATAGTACTAGCTAAGTAATCATGCGACATGCCAGGCATACCTTTAGTCTTATAAAATGCAACATCAGCATTGATAGTATTAAAATAATCTAAAGGTTTTTTGACCAGTGCGTCGGCATCTAAATATAAAATATTTTTATTAGGGAATTTTTTTAGACATTCTAAAATGAAGTGTGGTTTGATACGAGTATTTGCTTCCCAGTAACCTGCATCTTCCACTTCTTTAAAGTAGTAATTGAGGTTAAATTTATCGAGCGATCGCTTTAGATTTAAAGCATGACTGCGATAACTATCGGTATAAAAACAACATACGATAAAGCTATCCGGTGCACTGATTTTTTCGAAGAATAATGGAGTTGAAGCTAAAGTCATGGAAAGCTCTGTAAATTTAATAATAAAACACGGATGGTGAGATTTTCTGGCGCTATATTAGATAAGTATTTCAAATATATCCAGTAGTATTAGTAACTGATTTTAATCTAACCACCACTCAGAGTTTTTACTCTTATGTAATGAGCGCATAGTAGAAAAAGCACTGTTGTTTTTTTGAAGCTTGTCAAAAACGGATAATAGCATTGTCGTCGCTAGCTTATCGGCCCCATAAAAACTCTCGTAACGCTTACGCATGTTTTTTAAAGTATCATCAGAGCCAATACGAAAATAAGTCAAGCCGTCGTATAAAGGAATGTCATTCCGATAAAACGCCTCAATATTGTCGTCGATTAGGGGTAAAGATTCAGAATTAGCAGGTTGTAGCAAAAACTGTTTGGTTTCATAAATTCTTAAAGTAGTTACAAGAGTGGTGATGTTCATCAAAATAGCAGCCCTGATGCTATCGGTTGAATGATCAACGAAGGTGTCACAAGCAGAAACAATCCAGCGTAAAGATAGATGCTCTAATAAATAGTCCATCTCTGTATTCCATAACTGCTCAAACTCAGAAAAAATTTCTTTGGGCTTATAATTGCGACGTAGTAATACTACGAGTGTGACATGATAAAAACAAAGTTCTGACTGCCCGATAAACTGATGTTTTAAATTCTCCAAATGAGCAGTTAAATCATTGGTTCGCGGTTTATGCGTTAAAGCTGAAGCATCGCACATAGCCTCTGTGATTAGAGAGGCTTTCATTTCATCAAGGCTTTTATTCATAAAGGTTTTGACGATTTTTCCTGCATTTAAACGTTTTTCACTTTTAAACAGTAAAATCGCTTTTCTTTGCCATCCACTCGGTGCTGTCATTTAATACAAACCCTATTTGTAAATGTTTATATATTGATTGAAGCGTGTATCTGACCAAAACTTTTTATCTACTAATTCATTTAAAAAATAGCAATTAATCTAGTGCACTAAATAGACCCTGAGAGACTGGTGAATGATTTACAACAGGCACGTTATTTTCTTTATAAATCTTACCTAGCAGGTTAAAAGACGGCACAATCCGATCAGTAATTGCCTTATCTAATTTACAAGGCGCGCTATCGCCTTTACTCTCATAAAATCGAGGTTGGTTATTATTCAATAAATCAATCCCATATAAGTGAATCGTGCCAGCATGACGTGAATAAGCCAACTGGGCGGCGACGTAAGCTACTGTTCCTGCTTCTATAAACCCATACGTCATATCTAAAGATAGGCCGATAGGCGCAGGCTGATGCTGCGTATCTATAACAAAGTTAGGTCGATTGGCCAATAATGCTAGCGGTATCTTTTTATTATGTGAGAGTGGTTTTAATAGTAGCCGGCCAAACCAAGACTTATTTGTTTTTACGCTCCAAGGTCTATCGGCAGGGTAGATAACGCGCATTGCATTATGGTATTTGCTTATCATGCTTGGGTGTGTGATTGCTAGTGCCTCAAACATTGCCAGAGTTGCATACAAAGGCTGGCCTGTGTAGTACTTGTTTAAAATATCTGGTTGATGTTTGACGAAGCGCGCATCACTAATGACATAACCGACGACATTGGTAAAATTGTATTGAGCCATTAGGCTAATACTGCCATTCACAAAAATAGTCGCCGTATCTACTAAGTCCGCAAATGATAAATCTGCAATCGATGGCCCAGAAGCAATAATATTGACTGCTTGCTGTTGAAGGTTTTGCTCGTCTTCTCTTGCATCAAAAGCAGAAATAGAGACACTCTGATTGTCAATATTAAAAGTGGCGCTAGGAGGTAATTCCATGTTGGGTTCCAGATGTTTCTATGACTTAGTTACACCCAATACTCTTGCAACCAAGGGCTAGGCTTCACATGACGATACCATTTACCGCCGCCACCTTTGATAGCGTCTGGCGGATTAATCTCACCATGAAAAATAACGATTTTTGCACCTTCAGGTAACGTCGGTGCACGTACAAAATTCAAAGGAGTAGGCGCCATACACTGATATTTAAAACTGACACACCAGTTTTTATCCCAGTACTCTAAATGGTGATGCTCACGCAGATAGTTAGAAAGATAAGCCTGCTCATGACGAACCTGTGTGCGAATGGTTTCAAAGTTGCGCTCAAAGTTTGCGAGCAAATCAGGATAGGAACCCATACCGATGTTAAAGCGATAAACCGAGCTATTGCCAATCATGCGCCAAGGCTTTTTCCAGTCACGAATAATGACGACGCTGTCTTCATACTCAGCTTTATAAGTGAAAAAAGCATCAATATTATCGACAATCACGATATCAATGTCTAAAAACAAGGCGATACCTTTTAGGTCATATAAATTAGGCTTAAAAGTGGTCAGCTTTTTCCAGCCACGTTCAGGGCCTGCTGGTAAATCCATTTCTGGAATGGGATAACAAGCAACTGCAGGGTCGATGCCAGTACTATCATCGGTTAGGCAAACCATTTGAAAATCTAAGGTCAGATGCCGACTAACCATATTATAAAGACGGTTGACGTATTCAGGACCATATTTATCGCCCCATTTCATACAAATAATATAACGCTGCTCGGCAGTGCTAGGATCGGTTTGTAGTTGCTCGGTCGATGAAAGGCTGGTTACGTCAGTCGCCATAATATACTCATATTAAAGTCAATGAAGAGTTGTTCAGTCATTAGCCTGCCAAAAAATACCCTAATAAATAACCGCTTGCTCATATTAGCATAGCTATCATTGACGATATTTCTAGATACTTAACTGATTGTACGAATGTTGCTTATTAGAATTAGACTTCAGGATTATTGGACACTTGCTTATTATTATGTAAGGCATGTTTTTGGATATTACCGTTGATAAAATCAGCCAAAGCTTTTTCATCAGCTCTATAAGGGTTGTCTAATAAAGGGATTTGTTTAAAACGGCGATAACCCCACATATAATGACTGTAATGAGCTTCAATCATATGCTGCATGGCAATATTGAGCGCGTAGGCAGCAGTTTCGGTATTACGATCATAGAGCGCTGGATCGTCTAATTTATAACAATAAATATTAAAACCTTGCCCATCGTCGCGGCGAATACAAGATAAACCAACCAACGCACACTTGGTTTTGCTTGCCAGTTTAGACGCCAATGTGCTGGTTAAAGTTTCAATACCAAAAAAGGGCACAATTACCCCGCCTGAAGGTTCAGGAACGTGATCAGGCAACACAATACTAAAACCGCCTTGTTTTAAGGTTTTAAAAACCGCTTTGACACCGCTAGCATCGGTCGGAACCAGTGTCGCATTAAGACGCGAGCGACCTTGTAGAACAAAATCGTTGGTAAGCTCACCTTTAACAGG
>NZ_DAINDI010000069.1:2470-9564 GCF_036731945.1 Psychrobacter sp. | reverse complement strand
TTAACAGGTTTGTACATAATCGTTGGCGCGCCAAACTGATTGAGCCAAGCGTTCATCATCTCCCACGTACCGAGATGTGGGACAATCGCCAGCATTCCATTAGGATTGGCAAGCCCTTCTAATAAATACTCTTTATTATGCACATCACGAATTTGCGCAATGCTCCATTCTGGCGGCATCGCCCAGCTTTTAATAGATTCGATACTGGTTAAACATTGATGATAAATAATGTCTTTGGTTAATGCGCGTTTTTGATGAGCAGATAACGACGGCGCAACTAATGCGATATTGATACGCACAGTACGCATAATACTAGCATTTGGTAGGCATAATATTACCCAGGCAACAAAACGTGCCAGCATCTGCAAAACAGACAGTGGCACGAATTTGAAGAGGTGATATGGATTCATGACCATTCACATGGTGATGAATCACATAATGGGCAATATAAACAGTATCTGCGCATGACTAAACCATTTATTGTGCAGGTTTATTGGTATCAGGCTGGACCTTTTCGCGTACACGGATACCAAGTTCACGTAGCTGTTTGCTATCTACCGGAGCAGGCGCTTGCGTCAATGGGTCTTCAGCCGTTTTGGTTTTAGGGAAGGCGATCACGTCACGAATAGAGCTTGCGCCGACCATCAGCATAATAAGGCGATCCAAACCGAAGGCTAAGCCACCATGCGGCGGCGCACCGAATTTTAGAGCATCAAGTAAGAAGCTAAATTTCTCTTCGGCCTCAGCCTCATCGATACCTAGCGCTTCAAATACCGCTTTTTGCATCTCAAGGGTATTGATACGTAAGCTACCGCCGCCGATTTCAGTACCGTTTAACACCATATCATAAGCGATAGAAAGCGCTGATTCAGGGTTGGTTTTTAATTCTTCAACAGAGCCTTTTGGCTTGGTAAACGGATGGTGCATTGACGTCCAGCGTCCATCATCCGTCTCTTCAAACATTGGGAAATCAGTTACCCAAAGAGGCGCCCATTCGCAGGTCAGCATCTCTAAGTCTAGACCAATTTTTTGACGTAATGCGCCGATTGCATCGTTGACGATACTGGCTTTATCAGCACCGAAGAAGATAATATCATTACTCTCTGCATCCGTACGCTCAATCAAGCTTGCCAACACGTCATCAGTCATGTTTTTAATGATAGGCGACTGTAGACCAGATTCTTTATCCACGCCGTTGTTGATGTTGCTGGCGTCATTGACTTTAATATAAGCCAAACCACGTGCACCATAAATGCTCACAAACTTGGTATAAGCGTCGATTTGCTTACGGCTTAATGAAGCACCGCCAGGAATTCGAAGGGCAGCAACCCGGCCTTTAGGGTCGTTGGCAGGACCGGCAAAGACTTTAAAATCAACGTCTTTCATTAAATCAGCAACGTCGACCAATTTTAATGGAATACGTAGGTCAGGCTTGTCTGAGGCATAGTCGCGCATTGCTTCAGCATAAGTCATACGCGGAAATTGCTCAAATTCAACATCCAGCATGGTTTTAAATAGATGCTTAATCAGACCTTCGTTGATATTCATGATTTCTTCTTCATTTAAGAAAGAAGTTTCAATATCGACTTGGGTAAATTCAGGCTGACGGTCAGCACGTAAGTCTTCGTCACGGAAACACTTAGCGATTTGATAATAACGATCAAATCCTGACACCATCAATAACTGTTTAAATAGCTGTGGTGACTGCGGTAAAGCAAAGAAGTTACCCGGGCGAGTGCGTGAAGGCACCAGATAATCGCGTGCGCCTTCTGGTGTGGCACGAGTCAAGATAGGGGTTTCAACGTCTAAGAAACCATGGTCATCGAGGTAGCGACGAATCGCAGAAGTAGCCTTAGCACGAAAAACCATGCGCTCTTGCATTTGCGGACGACGCATATCAAGGTAGCGATATTTTAAACGCAAATCTTCTGATACCGTGGTTTTCTCATCATTTAATGGGAAAGGCGGTGTTTCAGATTTCGCCAATACTTCAATCTCTTTGCCCAATAGCTCAATTTGACCACTGGTCATATTAGCGTTTTCAGTGCCTTCGTAACGACGGCGAACGCGACCGGTAATTTTTAAAACATATTCAGGACGTACCGCATCAGCAGTCGCGAACGCTTCTGGGGTGTCAGGGTCAACGACGACCTGCAAGATACCCGCGCGGTCACGCATGTCTAAGAAAATCACGCCACCGTGATCGCGACGACGATGTACCCAGCCTACGATGCTAATGGTTTGCTCAAGTAAGCTTTCGGTTACAGCGCCGCAATATTCGTCTCGGTATTCGCTATGCGTCATAGTGCTTTGCGTCATAATATAATTATCCAGTTGTCAGCCCAATTCGAAATACAATAATGCAGCCGCTAGCGTGTAATATAAGCGCCGTGCCTTTGAGCATTTAGCCAAAAAAGCACGAATAACGCGATATAAGACAAATGGTCATCACGTTGGCTGCAGAAAATTTGATGTAAACGCATATTATGCCTAATCTGCCTTTGTTATACAACCTGTGGCGTCCAATCAGTAGTGTTCAAACGAAGTGCAGGGACGTATCAGTAGTGGTGGTATTTATGCAGTAGTATTTGTCTTGGGTTAAATATTGTCATTTTGCTTGAAAATACTAGTCACTGTGCGCATATCAAGCTAACTTATTAAACCGTATTAAAACCACTTCAATTATCTATTAAATTATTTATTTCAACTATCAAGGAATTCTGCTCATGCTTTTTCATCCTTCTAAAAATCCTGTTGAGCTAAGAGTTATTCATCTCAATAAAAGCCAAGAGCAACGTCGTGAAGATCTGATGGAGGCGACGCAAGGTAAAGCGGCGCTTAAACAACTTAAAAAAACCATGGCGAAAAAAGCCAAGCAAGCATTAAAAGTAAAAAATAAGAGTAAAAACAAAAAGAATAATAGCGATGAGAAACAGCAAGTTTTTGTACTTGATTTTGATGGCGATATCAAAGCCACGGCGGTGAAACATTTACGCGAAGAAATCAGCACGCTCATCAGTACTGCCAATAAAGGCGATGAAGTCGTCGTACGCTTAGAGTCAGGAGGCGGTTTGGTTCATGGTTATGGCTTGGCAGCGGCACAATTGGCCCGTTTAAAAGACGCCGGTCTAAAGCTTACTGTTTGTGTTGACAAAGTCGCGGCCAGTGGCGGTTATATGATGGCTTGCGTCGCCGACAATATCGTCGCTGCGCCCTTTGCGGTGATTGGCTCAATCGGTGTGGTCTCGCAATTACCAAACTTCCATAAATGGCTCAAAAACCATGATGTCGATTACGAGATGTTTACTGCGGGTGATTACAAACGTACCGTGACTGTATTTGGTGAAAATGACGCCGAAGACCGCGCTAAATATCAAGAAGAGCTTGAGCAGACGCATGAGTTATTTAAGCATTTTGTCAATACCTATCGCCCAACACTGGATGTCGCTAAAGTTGCAACTGGTGAGCATTGGTATGGGGAAGATGCGCTAAAACTTAACCTAATTGATAGCTTGCAAACCTCTGACAGTTATATTTTAGAGCGTATGGAAAATAATGAAGTGTATGCGCTGCATTCACGTCAAAAGCCAACGCTTGCCGAAAAATTGGGTTTGTCACAAGCCGCAGAAGCCACACTCAGCATGGCGATTGATAAGTTACCAGATGCATTGGCACGTTTTGATTTAGACACTCGCTTAAATATCTTAAAATAAGTCTAAATATCATGAGGTTGCTTGATAGTTAGCGTTTTAACATTCCAACACTGAATCGTGCATTGTTTGTATTTTGTAAAAGGCGTGTCCTAGCGGGTCGCGCCTTTTTTGCTGTTTAATCCCAAATGCTGTGTTATAAATGGGACAGATAAAACAGAGTATACGCACGTACACTATAAAGTCTCATTAATCTTTTTATGAAATCTCGATATATAAAGTATTGATATATAGAATCTTGATGTGAATTTTATAAGAGCCATTAATCATCAGTAAAGAAAAGGATGTCAACTATGTCTACCGACACATTAATGTTTACCGCCAGCGAACATGGTCAAGCCATGCATACCAAAGTCAAAGAATTTATCGAAACCCACATCGAGCCAATAGAAGCACAGTTTTGGGCGGACTGTCATGCGCAAAATCCAGACGGCGATTGGACCAAATGGCATTGGCCAGAAAAGTACGAGAGCCTACGTAAACAAGCACGTGAGGCAGGTTTATGGAATCTGTTTTTGCCCGATGATAAGCTTGGCGCGGGGCTTTCGGTTACTGATTATGCACCAATTGCCGAGCTGACCGGTCGCAGTTTGCTCGCGCCTTATGTCTTTAACTGTAATGCCCCTGATAGCGGAAATATGGAGCTGTTATGGCGTTATGGTTCACAGGAGCAGCAAGACAAGTGGCTGACGCCGATATTAGAAGGTAAAACGCGTTCGGTATTTTGTATGACTGAGCCTGATGTGGCGTCAAGTGATGCAACCAATATGCAAGCGACTGCTGTCGTCGATGGCGATGAGATTGTTATCAATGGTAGTAAGTGGTGGTCATCGGGTCTTGGTGACCCTTCGGTCGATGTTTTGATTGTCATGGCTTATACTCCTGATGAGAATAAAGACCGTCACCATCAGCATTCGATGGTATTGGTGCCGGCAAAAACGGCAGGCGTTAACATCGAGCGTATGTTAAAGGTATTTGGTGATTACGATGCACCGCACGGTCATGGTGAAGTTAGCTTTAACAATGTACGTGTGCCATCTGATAACTTTATCGGTGGCCCAGGTATGGGCTTTGAGATTGCACAAGGTCGCTTAGGGCCGGGTCGTATTCACCATTGCATGCGCTGTATTGGTGCTGCCGAAAAGTCTTTAGAGTTAGCCATTCATCGCGGTATGCAGCGTACCGCGTTTGGTAAGCCATTATTACAATTAGGCGGTAACTTTGAGCGTATTGCTGATGCACGTATCAAAATTGATCAAGCGCGTTTATTGACACTATACGCGGCGCAGAAAATGGACGCGAAGGGGACCAAAGCGGCCCTAACTGAAATCTCTGCCATTAAAGTCGTTGCACCGACTGTCTTGCAAGAGGTGGTTGATATGGCGATTCAAATTCACGGTGGCATGGGTGTTTGTCAAGATACGATGTTGCCTGCTTTTTTTGCCCAAGCTCGCGCACTACGTTTAGCCGATGGTCCTGATGAAGTGCATAAAACCATGATTGCCAAGTTAGAATTAAAACGTCAAGGATTTAGCCGCTCGTCTAAACCTGCTAAATCTTAAAAAGTCGGCTATATTGTCATTTAAATTATATGACCAAAAATTCACTATCAATGATTTGATAGTGAATTTTTAACTCTTAAGCTTTTATAAACAACAAATAACTGGTAAAAAATAAACGACCACACGATAAGGAATGTCTTATGGCAACTGAACATCATGCCAACCATACTGATGCTGACAATCAAACCGTTAATAAAGTCCTAGATAAAGGCGGCGAAGTGCGCGAGGGCGAAGAGCTTGACGCTAAAGCGGTCAGCAACTGGCTACGCGAGCAAGGCGTTGATATAAAAGGCGAGCCGACCGTTACCCAATTCTCAGGTGGCGCTTCAAACTGGACTTACCGGCTGCAATATGAAGGCGAAGGTGACAGCCAAGATTTGATTTTACGCCGTCCGCCAAAAGGCACCAAGGCCAAATCGGCACATGATATGGTGCGCGAATATACCGTGCAAAAAGCTTTAAAAGACGCTTATCCGTACGTACCAAAAATGGTCGCGCTCTGCACTGACGAAGACGTTATTGGCGCAGATTTTTATGTCATGGAGCGAATGGAAGGTATCATTCCGCGTGCTAACTTGCCGAAAGGCGTCGATTTAAACGAAGCCCAAACACGCGATTTATGTACCAATGTCATCGACGCTTTGATTGAGTTGCATGAAGTCGATTATACCAAGCACCCTGATTTGGTAAATCTTGGACGCGGCGAAGGTTATTGTGAGCGTCAAGTGACGGGCTGGGATAAGCGTTATGTCAAAGCCAAAACGCCCAATGTGCCAAGCTTTGCCTTGGTAAGACAATGGCTTGGCAAGCACACGCCTGCCGATAGTAAAACTTGTGTTATCCATAATGATTGGCGCTTTGATAATGTGATTTTGGCGGCTGATGATCCGACCAAGGTCATCGGTGTGCTCGATTGGGAAATGGCTACCTTAGGCGACCCTTTGATGGATTTGGGTAGCGCGTTAGCGTATTGGATTGAAGAAGATGACAACATCATCATGCAGCAATCTCGCCGTCAGCCAACGCATTTAAAAGGCATGATGACCCGTGATGAAGTGGTGGCCTATTATCTTAAAAAGACGGGCCTTAAGATAGACAACTGGACCTTTTATGAAGTGTTTGGGCTGTTCCGCCTAGCCGGTATCGTGCAGCAGATTTATTATCGTTATTATAATAAACAAACCAGCAACCCAGCTTTTAAGAACTTTTGGATTATCGTCCATGTCTTACATGCTAAATGTCTCAAGCTGATTGCTCAGTATGAAGGCGAGGCGTTATTTACGAGCCACGTGCAACCGCACCTGCAAGATATGGGCGTCGATGCGTCGAAGGTCGAGCAACTACCAAGTCCGATTCAAACAGTTATCAAGGGCATTTTACCAAAAAGCTATTTTGGACAAAGTAATTCTAAAGCTAAAGAATAAACGCTTTAAACGCATAGTAAATGCACAAATTTATAGCCGTTGATTCAATCTAAAAAACTTAGAAAAGTACGATTAATAAGGCAATGTTTTATGACAACCATACTTTTAGCACGTCATGGTCAAGCGTCATTTGGGCAAGAAGATTATGACCAGCTCTCAGAGCTTGGTAGTATGCAGGCGCAAATGCTGGGTCAGCATTATGCAACGACCCAGCGCCGAATCGATGCGATTTTTAGCGGTAGTTTGGTTAGGCAGCAAGATTCTGCGCGCCATTTTTGG
This sequence comes from Psychrobacter sp., assembly GCF_036731945.1. GTDB lineage: Bacteria > Pseudomonadota > Gammaproteobacteria > Pseudomonadales > Moraxellaceae > Psychrobacter. The sequence goes on along the minus strand of NZ_DAINDI010000069.1, from coordinate 2,589 downwards.
CAAAGTTATCAGTCATCTTTTGGCGAGAGTAACGAAAAACCAAGCGTAACTGCCATCAATTTAGATGAGCCTGATAGCTATGTGCTGCCGCAGTTTGATGAGTTTAATCATAAAGATGT
>NZ_DAINDI010000069.1:0-2460 GCF_036731945.1 Psychrobacter sp. | reverse complement strand
GATGTACTGATAAAATCTAATCCTGCTTTTGCTAGCCGTGTGGGAATTGCTGCTGAGATTGCTAAAGCAGAGGTGCCAGTCACACGGCTGGCAGAGTTGTTTGACGACGCGATGCAGCGTTGGCATGCGGGCGAAAACGACAGCGATTATATCGAAAGCTGGCTACAGTTTAATGAGCGTGCCAAGCAAGCGCTTGAGCAGGTTCGTCAACAAGTTGCCAATTTGCAATTAGGCGTTGATAGTACGGTGTTGGTGTTTACCTCAGGTGGTATCATCGCTGCGATTACTGCGCAGTTATTACAACAAGGTAGCTCGACGGCGTATCAGATCAATAAAAGTTTGGTCAACACTGGCGTGACATCGCTGACGCTTAAAAATGAACGGAGTCGCCTGTTGTCTTTGAACGAATATAGTCATTTATTTGCTGAAGGCAAACGCTTTGTGACTTGGCGCTAAAAAAGTAGTAGATAAAATCTTAAAGCCATAATTAAGAAGCTACTTAAAAACATCATAAAGCGGTTACTGTGAATAGGTAGGCACTTTTTTGCATGAGCTTTCATGACTATCTTTAAATTATTTTAATTCTATGTTGCGTTAGGCTATAACTGCTAAACTTACTCTGTAGATTTACGTTATGATAGACAGTCGACGTCATTTATATGAATACTAATAGGATGGTTTATGAAAAATAAATTAATAAACTTAGTGACCAGTAGCGCTAACCACCATAAAAATCAGTTATTTAGTGCCATTCAGCCGGCGCGTTATCTGAAAGGTTTAAATAAGCAGCAGGTTGGCCGCGGTAAAACGATTTTAATCACTGGTGCAAGCTCTGGATTGGGCGAGGGTATGGCAAGACTCTTTGCAAAACTTGGTTATAATCTTGCTATTTGCGCCCGCCGTACTGATCGTTTAGAAAGTTTAAAAACCGAGCTATTGGCGCAGTATCCTGATATTCGTATTGAATACCGTGTCTTGGACGTCAGTGATTACGATGCGATATTCGAGGTGTTTGATGCGTTCGCAGCGGATTTTGGTCATATCGATCGCGTGGTGGTCAATGCAGGCGTCGGTGATAGCCGCCGGATTGGCAAAGGGCGCTTTGATACCAATCGCAAAACCGTCGAGATTAACTTCATCTCAGCGCTTGCCCAATGTGAAGCGGCGATGAATATTTTCCGAGCTCAAAATAGCGGTCATCTGGTGGTGATATCTAGTATGTCAGCGATGCGCGGCCTGCCTAAGCATTTAACCGCTTACGGCGCAAGTAAAGCGGGTTTAGCGCATCTTGCAGAAGGTATCCGTGCCGATATGCTATTGACCAAATTGCCGATTAAGGTGTCGACTATTTATCCAGGCTATGTGCGCACCGAAATCAATGAAAATGCCAAACCTTTACCGTTTGAAGTAGATGCAGAAACAGGCACCAAAGCGATCGTTGCTGCGATTGAGGCAGAAGTAGACGAAGCTTGCGTGCCAAGTCTGCCATGGTCGATTGTCGGTCAAGCGATGAAGCATTTGCCATTACAAGTGGTCAATAGAGTCAGCTGATAGCGGTTGTGTTGTTATTAATGTCAAAATTAGTCAAGAAAAATTAACGTAACAAAAAGCCCGCTACATTGTATATAGTGGGCTTTTATTTTTTGAAACTTATAAGTCTTAACTACTGAGAGTCTTAACGACTACAAGGTTTGCGGATTATCTGACATGTGTTTTTCACGCAATTTTTGACGTAGTATCTTGCCGACATTACTCTTTGGTAGCTCGCTGACAAACTCGATATGACGCGGGCATTTATAGCCAGTCAAGTTGTCGATAGCGAACTCTTTAATATCACTTTTAGTGACATTGTTATCGGCAGGGACAATATAGATTTTCACCGCTTCGCCTTGATGCTCATCAGGGATACCGATGACCGCACAATCAATAATGCCTTTACAATCAAGCATGACTGACTCGATTTCATTTGGGAAGACGTTAAAGCCTGAGACCAAAATCATGTCTTTTTTACGGTCGAGTAAGGTGATATAACCTTTTTCATCCATGCTGATAATATCGCCAGTACGGAAATAGCCTTCTTTGGTAAAGTCGTTGGTGCTGTCTTTATTAAAGTAACCTGAGGTAATGTTTGGCCCTTTGATACACATCTCACCCGCTTGATTATAACCAACAGTCTCGCCATTATCATCAACCACGATGATATCGACACTTGGGACAGGAATACCAATCGTACCGTTAAATTTGCGATCTGTGATGACGTTAGCCGTACCCGCTGCCACGCCTTCGGTCATACCCCAACCTTCAACCATCGGACAGCCAGTAACTTCTAACCAGCGTGCAGCCGTTTGTTCAGTCGCTGCCATACCGCCTGCCTGCGAGATACGGAGTGAGCTAAAATCTAGGTCTTTAAAGTTTGGCTGATCAAGCAAGCCTTTAAACAAAGTATTAACTGCTGGGAAA
>NZ_DAINDI010000068.1:4308-16317 GCF_036731945.1 Psychrobacter sp. | reverse complement strand
AATTGATTAAAAGTCAACTGCTCTACCAACTGAGCTATCGGCCCTGAAGAGTGTAAAAAAAAAGCACTGCTTTTTTAGCTCTACAAGATAAATCTCCTTAAAGGGAAATTTATTAAAACCAGACATCTAAAAAATGTCTTAAGCTTAATTTCTTTCATATCAAAGAATCAATATCAAAAGAGGCAATAAGCTTGTTTACCCGTTTAGATTATTTGTATCTCTAAACGTGAGAGCACATTATATATATAATTATGACAATTACAACCCCGAATGTTAAAAAAAGTGCAAATCCGTGTAAATTAATCCTATTTTTTTAAATTTAAGCGTTAACTGTCTTTTAGACACCTTAGAATTTTATAAAAATTACGTTTCGAGCGCTATTTTTGCCCTTAATTTTTAATATTGATCTTTAATAATTGGTCATAAAATTATTCTAATCTCTAGACAGTGCTTCTACTGGATCTAATTTAGCGGCGTTACGAGCGGGCAAGAAGCCGAAAACAACGCCAATTAGCGTCGAGCAAATAAAGGCGGCAATAATAGACGTTGGCGAGTAGATGACTTGGAAGCTGTCACCGCCAACACGATTTATGATTTCACCGATGGCAAATGCCAATCCAATCCCCAATAGTCCGCCTAAAATACAGACCAAAACGGCTTCAATTAAAAACTGCTGCATGATATCGCTTTGACGGGCACCAACGGCCATCCGTACGCCAATCTCATTGGTGCGCTCGGTCACTGATACCAGCATGATATTCATGACGCCAATACCGCCGACGATTAGCGAGATAATAGCGATAGAGGATATCAGCAAGGTCATTGTTGCGGTGGTCGCTTCAATGGTTTGGCGAATCGAATCGGAGTTACGGATGCGAAAATCATCGGTGCCATGCCGACCTATCATAAGCTCAGAGATGGCAGCTTCAGCGGCAGCGGAGGAGATATTGTTATCAATCAGCGCGACAAAGCTTTCAATATAAGCGCTGCCTATCAGCCGCGACATCATGGTGGTGTAGGGCATATAGAGCGTAGGCGAATCAACGCTACGACGAAAGCCGCCATCGTTTGGCTCTAAGACGCCAATAACGCGCCCAGGAACGCTGCCTATGAGTAAAACTTCGCCAATCGGATTGGCATTGTCGGGGAAAAAGGTTTTATTGGCATTATCATCGATAATAATATCTTGGGTACGACGCAGGATACTTTGTTCATCGAAACCTTGACCTAGAGCTAGCTTTTCACCGCTGACATCGAGATAGTCTTTACCAACGCCGCTGATACTGGCGGCTTCTTGGATATTACGATAGCGGACGTTCATATTGCTATTGAGCTGCGGGCTGACACTGACCACATAAGGTTGGTCAGCGACCGCTTGGGCGTCTTGCGGCGTTAGATTGTCATCGTTGTACTGCCGTCTAGGGTCGCCGTAGGGGTAGCCATCGGTGACGGTGATAGTATTAGTACCTAAAGAGCTGATATTGGACAATATCTGCTCTTGTGAGCCCTTACCAAGACCGACGACTGATACCACGGAAGCAATACCAATAATAATTCCTAGCATCGTTAATAAGGTGCGCATTTTATGGGCGCGCATGGCTAGCAAAGACATTTTAAAAGCTTCAAATAAGCGGTCGATAAAGCTGCTAAAGGCGCTTTTACGATGCTTATCTATGACAGCGGCTGGCTGTGGTTCTGCGTGTTGATAATCGTCATTTTTATAATCAGCGATGATATAGCCGTCTTTGATTTCAATGACACGCTCAGCTTGAGCGGCAAGGCTAGGGTCGTGGGTGACCATGATGATGGTATGACCTTGCGCATTTAAATCTTTGAGGATTTGGACGACATCTTCGCCCGATTTACTATCAAGCGCACCCGTTGGCTCATCGGCTAAGATGATATCGCCGCCATTCATCAGCGCCCTTGCGATAGAGACACGCTGCTGCTGACCGCCTGATAGTTGGCTTGGACGATTATTAACCTTGTCGCCGAGTCCTAAATCTGACAATAGCTTTTCGGCACGTTCGCTGCGTGCTTGCCCATCCATTCCCCCATAGACTGCCGGTACAGAAACGTTGTCGCGGGCGTTGATATCACCCAATAGATGATAGCGCTGAAAAATAAAACCAAAGTGCTCACGGCGTAGTTTTGCCAGCTCATCGGCATCTAAGCGGCTGACCGATTGACCAAATATTTTGTAGTCGCCCGCCGTCGCTTGATCTAAGCAGCCCAAGATATTCATCAAGGTGGATTTGCCTGAGCCCGATTGGCCAATGATAGCGACCATCTCACCTTGATTGATGGTCAAATTGATATCATGTAAGACGCGAATGGTCTGCTCGCCAGCTGGAAATTCTCTAATCAAGCCTTTGACTTCCATCAAAGGCTGATCAGTTGCATTAAGAGTCGGGTCTTGATTACTCATTTGCTATCCTGCTTATTTCAAATCTTAAGTCGTTATCAAAGCCAAAGTTGATGTACTGCTGGCGCCGATTTATTTAAATATTTTTAGCAAACTTTAAATACTAGAAGGGTCGACCGCCTCTGCTACCTTTACCGCCTTTGTCTTTATCAGCACCTTCTTCGCTTAATATGACTTCATCACCTTCTTTTAGACCGCTTAATATTTCCGCGTTAACCCGGTTATTGATACCGACTTTGACCGTTTGCTCAACGACTTCGCCATCGGCTTTAAGGACACGTACCATCGCCGTAGTTGCACCAGAGTCATTATCTGGGCGAGAGTTATTATCACCACTTGCGGCAGTATTAGCAGTAGCTGCCCCTTTTTTAACATTGCCAGAATTGCGAGATTTACCGGCAGGCTGTAGGGCAGCAGAGGGTATAAGTAGCGCATTTTTTGCTTGATTGATGACGATATAGACTTGTGCAGTCATATCAATACGAAAGCGGCGCTCGGTATTAGGGACTTCAATATAGCCGACGTAGTAGATAGCGGCATCGGTCGAGCTGGTGTCGCTGATTTTCTCAGGAGCTGGTTCAATCGCTTTGAGGGTTGCGTCGTATTTTTGGTCGGGATTGCCGATGATATTAAAATAAACGGGTAAGCCTGCTTTGACATTAATGACGTCGGCTTCAGAGATTTGCGCATTGATACGCACGGTCGATAAATCCGCTAAAGTCACGATGGTTGGCGCGGTTTGATTGGCATTGACCGTCGTCCCTTGCTCGGTAGTCACCGATACCACTGTTCCTGACATCGGCGCACGGATGGTGGTATAGCTTAAATCTTCCTGCGCAGTGCTGACGTTGGTTTGAGATTTACGTAATGCCGCTTGTTGGCTATTGATATTGGCCTCGGTAGTCGCAATTGCCGCTTTTGCAGTATCGATAGCAGCGCGGGCATTGGCAACAGCAGCTTGGGCAGTAGCAACTTTGGTTGCTTGTGTATCGTAATCTTGCTGCGATATGGCATCGATAGCCAGTAAGCCTTGCAAGCGTGAGAAATCTGCTTGTGCTTGCTTTAATTCAGCTTGACGGCTGGCAAGATCCGCTTGCGCGCTTTTTAGACTTGCTTGACGGCTTAGCGACTCGGCACGGGCGCTTTGTAGCGCCGCTTCACTTTGCTCAAGGCTCGCTTGCTCATTACTTAGATTATTCTTTTGTGTCACCTGATCAATCTGCGCAATTAAATCGCCTTTTTTGACTTCATCGCCGACGTCAACGAACAGCCGCGTTACTTCACCAGATACCTGCGCCCCCACATCGACGGTATTTAACGCCTTTACTTTACCCGATGCCATGACGTTATTTTCGATATCGCCAATCTCAGCGGTCGCCGTTAGATAGTTGGGTGTGGTGTCTTTTGGTTTAAAGGTTTTGTAGGCTAAAGCCCCTAAAGCTACGATGACAAGGGCAATGACGCCCCATTTTATAGCAGACTTTTTGCTCATTTTGCGCATGACAACAATCCAATCACAGTTAAATCAAGTGTAGCTATAGTAGAGGCTTGGCGCCTAAAAGGGAATGGCAATTAGTTTGCGAAACGTTAAGAGGAAGAGTTATAACGGTAATAATTATTAAATTTTAAACAAAAAAATAACCCTACATAGAGGGTTAAATAAGAAAAACTGATGAGTTGTTTAATAATAAATGCTTTAGATGATGACGCGGGACGGGAAGACGTTTTTTAGCTAGCTTGATAGTTTAATGTGCTTTAAACAGACGTTGCCCTGATAGCTCAAGCGCTGCTTGCAATAATAACTCCCACGCTGGTTGGCGCACCAAACCCTTAATCGCTTGGTCACACTTATAAAGCAACGCTGGCCAAGTGGCCGTTTGAGCTTTTGAGTGGCGGCGGCATGCTTGCTGATATAAGCCTTGCTTACTACGCCAAATGCCAAGCGCTTGCGGGTCTTGTCCATCCATTAGTTGCATAATCTGGCGCATGTCTTTACTAATCGCCCATAAAACCAAGGTGGTTGGCTCGTCAGTCGCTTTAAGTTGAAAGATAATTTTGGCAACTTGGGCGCTATTGCCAGCAAGCATGGCATCGGATAAATCGAACACGCTAAACTGCGCGTCGCTGACCAATGCCGCTTGTAAGTCATTAATATCTAATGCCACATTTGTCATAGACGCATTAGAGGGTTTTGCAGTATTAGTATTATAGTTGGTGCTGCTATCAACCTCTGCCATCAATTGCGGCGCAAATAAATACGATAGCCGCCATAAGGTTTGATAGGCACTGAGCAGATGATGCTCGGTATGTGACATCAATAACTGCCACGCTTCTTGCGATAAGGTTAAGCCAAACTGCTGGGCTTGTATCTGCAATAACTCCTGACGCTGCTGCTCATTATATAAATTGCAATCGATAACATGACCATATTGCGCAAACGGTGCAAACCATTTACTGGTCTGTGCGCGTTTGTCTTGCTTTGGTGTGAGCCATAACAGGCTATGACTATGCGCCCCTGTCTGTGCATCGACAGCAAAACGTTCAAGCTCAGTAATAACGGCTTTATCAGGTTTATGGTTGCCTGTTACGATAAGCGCGCTTGCATCATCGAATAAAGACTGACTACCAAGCTCTGACAACACTTCTTGCCAGCTCTTTACCGACACCAGCTCGATACGCTTAATAGCATAGTTCTGTGCGCGCCAATGTGGACGCAGCGCATCGATAAGCCATTGACTGAGTAAAGGCTCATCACCGTGCGCCAGCCACAAGCCCGCTACTGCAACGGATGGTTGTAGTAGTTTTGGATAAGCTTGTATAAAGGTATCTTGCATAGAGAGAATGACACAAGGTTATGAATAGATGAGTAAAGCTGTCTTTATTAAAAAAACGCTTTAAACAGAAAAGTATTTAGATCAAAGCGTTTAAATATAGGCAGTTTTAATAAGGATATTTTTAAAAATTAATTTTAAAAATAAAAAACTAACATTAAGATTTTGGTACTATCACGGCAGTAGATACTGAGCCTTTACTATTTTGCATAGCTGATTTGGTGCTATTAGGCGTAACTTTAGGCAGCGCAATTGCCACATATTGGTCAGTAATTCGGCGCGCTAAACTATCGTAAAGCCAATCACGAATTTGATCGCCTTGCTGATCATCGGTACTTACCGATGCTTCGTTATACTGGTAGCTACGCTCAACCTGGATAGGGTTGGTCAGTGTCACAGGTTTGCCATTCTCGATGCTTTGATAGCTAACATCAGCTGACATTACCAAGCGAATCTCTGTTAAGACGCCAACTAACTCGTAACGCTTAAAGCGGACATTGTTCACGGTAATTGCCGCGATAGGTTCAGCGCCCGCTTTTTGGTTATTGTTAGCCACATCTGCCAGGGTCATATTATCAATAACCTCGACCCCTAACGCTTTTAAGCGACTGACGAGGGGCAGTTTTAATGGAAATGAGGTACGATCGTCTTCGATAATTACCGCAGTTTTGTTGACGTCAAACAACATCGGCGCATCATAGCCGCGTAGCTGAAAGCCGCAACCACTAAGACTAGCGCCTGCACCCAAAACTGCAAATATTGGCAAGGCGGTCAGTAGCGCTGTTGCCAGCTTTTGCGCGCTTGATTTATAAGTCATGGTGCTTTGTCCGTTTGATTTTGCTTGCTGTACCTGCAAAGCTCGGTGCTGATACGACATAATCGCTATCCTTATTTTGATAAGAAGACCCAAGAAAGAGAGTTTGAAAACGCCATGATTGAAGTCACAGCGTTTAAAAATCTAACCCTTAAAAGGTCTAACCTGCCACCACGATATTAACCAGTTTATTCGGTACGACGATTTCTTTTTTGATCTCACCAGTAAGGAATTTTGCCACGCCTTCAAGCGCTTTTGCTTGCGCTTTTAGCTGCTCAGGATCGCTATTAGGGGCGACATCCATTTTGCCTCGCATTTTACCGTTCACCTGCACCACCATGGTAATCATATCTTGCACTAGTGCGCTTGTATCGACTTCTGGATAGCTTAGGGTGACGGTATCCATACCTAATTGCTCAAGCAAATGCTCACCAATGTGCGGCGCGTATACCGATAGGATAATTAATAAATCAATCAAGGCTTCATGCTGTACTTGCAGGTCTTGCTCGCCGTTTGCTTTAAAGTTAGCAAGTTCATTGGCAAGCTCCATTAAGCTAGAAACTGGCGTATTAAGTGCCAAGCGTTTACCCAAATCACTGTCAATTTTGCCAATGGTTTCATGGGTTTTACGGCGTAGGGCTTTGGTTTCTTTGCTTAAGTTATCCGTATTAAGTGCTTCATTATTTAGCGTATCAAGGCTTAAATTGGCATCAGCAAGCGCTTGCATATGCTCAGTCGCAATGCGCCAAACTTTTTTGACAAAGTTATAAGGACCTTTTAGCGCGTCGTCTGACCATTCAAGGGTTTGGTCGGCAGGCGCCGTAAATAGCGTATATAAACGTACGGTATCCGCGCCATATTTATCAATGGTAAGTTGTGGGTCAACGCCGTTGTTTTTTGACTTCGACATTTTCTCAATTTTACCAATCGTCACTGGCTGACCGTCAGATTTCAAAGTCGCTTTAATCGGCTGACCGCGTTCGTTATAGTCGATATCGATGTCTTCGGTAAAGTAATAAGTGGTACTGCCATCGGCGTTGACGCGGTAGAAAGTACCAGCAAGTACCATACCTTGGGTCATCAAATTGGCAAATGGCTCATCGCCTGATACCAAGTTTTCATCGCGCATGAGCTTATGGAAGAATCGCGCATAAAGCAAGTGCATAACCGCATGCTCGACACCGCCGATATATTGGTCAACTGGCAACCATTTATTGGCAGCAGATTTGTTGACCATGTTGGTTGTATCGTGCGGACTGGCAAAGCGCGCGTAGTACCAGCTTGATTCGACAAAGGTATCAAAGGTATCGGTTTCGCGCTCAGCAGGATTGCCACATTTAGGACAAGTGGTATTGACAAATTCTGGGATGTTTTTTAACGGATTACCGCGACCATCAGGGACGACGTCCGTTGGTAGCACAACTGGCAAATCTTGCTCTTCAACCGGCACCGTACCGCAATGCTCACAGTTGACCATTGGGATAGGGCAGCCCCAATAGCGCTGGCGAGAAACACCCCAATCGCGTAGGCGGTATTGGATTTTTTTCTTGGCAAGCTGTTGTGGCTCAAGCTTCGCTAGCATGGCTTCAAACGCTTGCTCGAAGTCCATGCCGTCAAATTCGCCTGAATTGACTAAGGTATTGCGCTCGGTATAAGCGCGGTTGCTTTGCGTATTATTGGCTTTGGCATCGGCTTCTACTTGATCTAAAAAGCCAGCAGGAATGTCAATCACTTGTTTAATAGGCAAATTGTATTTAGTCGCAAACTCGTAATCGCGCTCGTCATGGGCAGGAACCGCCATCACCGCACCTGAGCCATAGCTCATCAGTACATAGTTGGCAACCCATACGGGCACTTCTTCGCCAGTGAGCGGATGAGTGACGGTCAGCCCGGTATCCATACCGATTTTTTCTGCTTTGGCCAAATCAGCTTCAGCAACTGAGCCTTTTTTACACAGCGCATTAAATTGGGCAATCGCCTCATCTTGTTCAGCAGCATATTGTGCCAATGGATGCTCAGCGGCAACGGCGACATAGGTCACACCCATCAAGGTATCAGGGCGGGTCGTGAACACATCTAGGGTATTGGTTTCTCCTGCAAGCTCATAAGGAAAATGAACTTCCATACCAGCACTACGACCAATCCAATTGCGCTGCATGGTCAGTACTTCAGATGGCCAGTGGCCTTCTAGTTGGTCTAAATCATCAAGCAGCTCATCAGCATAGTCGGTGATGTTAAAGTAATACATCGGGATATCGCGCTTTTCGACTGGTGCGCCACTACGCCAGCCTTTACCATCGATGACTTGCTCATTGGCTAAGACGGTATTGTCGACCGGATCCCAGTTAACGGTGGCAAGCTTTTTATAAACCAAGCCTTTTTTGTATAATTGCAAAAACAACCACTGCTCCCACTGATAATATTCAGGGCTACAAGTGGCAAATTCGCGTGACCAATCAATCGATAAACCAAGCAGTTTAAGCTGTGCGCGCATGCTGTCAATATTGGCAAATGTCCATTTGGCAGGCGGCGTTTGATTGGCAATCGCCGCGTTTTCTGCTGGCAGACCAAAACCATCCCAACCCATTGGCTGCATGACTTCATAGCCTTTTAGGCGGTAGTAACGGCTCAGTACATCAGAGATGGTATAGTTACGCACGTGACCCATATGCAGCTTACCGCTTGGGTAAGGGAACATCGACAGCATATAGCGACTTGGCTTGTCGCTTGGCTCGTTACTGACTTCAAAACGCTTGTCAGTTGCCCATTTGGCTTGCTGCGCCGCTTCAATCAGTTGCGGATGATACTGGGTGTTATCGATAGAAGTATTATTGGTATGGGTAGTATTAGCAGTTTCTGCTGTCACGGCGTTGCTCATAGTTGGCTCGGAATAGGTTGTTACAGATAAATTGGGTAAAATTTTATAATGCCATAGCATAGCGTAATTTGGCAAAAATTGCGACGATATGATGGGGTGTTTGCTTACCGTAAAGGCGATAAATCTGCAAAGTGAATACGCTTATGACTGTTTTCGTCGTCATAAACCAAATGCTGATGTCAGTTAGGTATAATAAACAAAATAATGATCATTGATTTGGAGTTTCTATGACCCTCACTATTTACGGTATCAAATCTTGTAGCACCATGAAAAAAGCCTTTAACAAACTTGATGAGCTGGGCGTTAACTACAACTTTCACGATTATAAAAAACAAGGGATTGATAAAGACAGCGTACAGCGTTGGGTAAACGAGCTTGGCATTGATAAAGTATTGAATAAACGCGGCACGACTTGGCGTAAGCTGACCGACGAGCAAAAACAAGCGGCCGATAGCGATGTGGGTAACGCCATTGATTTGCTTGTAGAAAATACCAGTATGATTAAGCGTCCAATAGTTGAGGGTCTGCTGGCAGATAAAAATAATGGTCAGCCGATACTATTATGTGGTTTTAATGAAGCTGAGTTTGATAAAATTTTTTAGTAAAGAAAGCTTTTTACCAAGTGCAAAAGCCCGAACTTAAATGTTAAGTTTGGGCTTTTTTATATGGAAAATTACTAAGCTCGCTAGCTCATTGATGAATCTAAGTCACGGCTAATCAAGGTGCCGACGCCTTCGTTGGTAAAAATCTCGAGTAGCGTGGCATGCGGGACGCGGCCATCGACGATAACTGCGCTTTTTACGCCGCTACGTACCGCATCAAGCGCGCACTGGATTTTAGGAATCATACCGCCTGAAATCGTACCATCTTCGATTAAACTATCGACTTTTTTTGGTGTCAAGCCAGTGACCACTTCGCCGTCACGTCCCAAGACGCCTTTGATATTGGTTAATAGCATAAGCTTTTCTGCTTGCAAAAATTCTGCGACTTTACCGGCGACCAAATCGGCGTTGATGTTATAAGTGTTGCCCTCAGAATCAACCCCAAGCGGCGCGATGACAGGGATAAAATCAGAGGCAATCAGCATATTAATCACGTCTTTATTGACGCTGACCACATCACCGACGAAGCCTAAATCAACGGGAACCGCCACGCCATCTGCGCCAATTTTTTCCATTATTAGTTTTTTGGCTTGGATTAAATTGGCGTCTTTACCCGTTAGACCAATCGCCCGGCCACCGTGCTTATTGATGAGGCTCACAATAGATTTATTGACGCTACCGCCGAGTACCATCTCAACGACATCCATGGTATTTTTGTCGGTCACGCGCATGCCGTCGATACGATCTGATTGACGACCGAGCTCTTTTAACAAATTATCCACTTGTGGACCACCGCCGTGTACGACCACAGGATGCATACCGACGGTTTTTAATAACACGATATCACGGGCAAACGAGCTTTCAAGCGCAGGATCGGTCATGGCATTGCCGCCGTATTTGACGATGAGCTTATCAACAAAGCGTTGAATATAAGGCAGCGCCGTGGTTAATACTTCTGCGGTAATTTTGGCTTCATCCAAATTAAGCGTCATGACAAGCTCCTAAAAGACAAGGTTAAGCGGTTGATTGAGGGTTTTTATTTCTCTTTAGCATTCTTTGCTAAAATAAATGATTAACATCAGTGAGATAACAGCTATTCAGCAGCAATAGCCAAAATTTGCGCAGCTAACTGCGCGTCAAAGGGGCGGCATAAAGCAGCGAATCTAGTTTGCACATCGATAAGATCGTTGATGCTGTCACCAGCAAAGCGCACGGTCAGGTTTTGACTGGTATTTGATTGGCGCAACACGCCAAATCCGTGCGCAAAATCTAAACGTACTCCGTCGATGCAGCTGAGTTTTGTACCCGCTGGCAATAACGTTTGCGCCTGCTCTAAAGTCATAGATTGGCTTTTAGTAGAGCAAGTACAAAGTGAGGGTTCACCAGCAACGATAGTTTGCGGGTCGAGATAGTGGCTAAACGCAGCTGATGTTGCATGAACCAATTGCTGTAAATACTGACAAAATCTTGCCAGTTGCTGTACGATTGAGCAGTCGCTCATCATGGACGCTGGTAGCGGTAAATAATGGTCAGCGGTACTGACGATAACGGGTAAACCTTTAATAATATCGGCTAGATTGGTTGTACGAGTTGACTGAGTGCGTTGAGGTTTTGCCAACCAATGCAGCAATCGTAACGCCGCATACATGGCATCATCATAGAGTATAAAGCGGCCATCATTAAAAATAAAATGTCCAGATAATTCGCCAGCAAAGATTATTTGCCCATTAGGTTGCTGCATTTGCTGGCGCATGAGGCTGCTACCTGTTTTACTAATCACAGGCGTGGCGCCAATTTCAGTAATGAGCTTTGGCAAATGATGACAGCATTTAATATCAAAGAGCACTTGCGCACTTGGTAGCGAAGATACTAACGACTGAGGGCGCTCAATAACGGCTATTTTTGCCAATAGATAAAGCAGGTGATCAGGTGTAACGACCTTACCGCGATTATCAACCACCATTAATCGATCGCCATCACCATCAAAGGCAATACCGATATCTGCCTGATGGATAAGGACATTTTGCTGCAATTGTTTAAGACGCTGCGGCTCAGACGGATCTGGATTGCCAGTAGGGAAATCGCCGTTTGGGGCGTCATTTAACATGATGACGCTTTGGCAAAAATGGTCAAATAAAGGCTTAGCGATGTGACTAGTGGCGCCGTGCATACAATCAATCACCACCACCAAATTAAGTTTGAAGGAGGGTAGTTGACTATCTTCTACAGTTTGATTAAGAGGCTGATAGATTTGCTTAAAAACTTGTTTGATAGCATCGGTATAAGCGTTGGCGATTTGATTAACAGGTAAATGCTGCTGTTTATAATGCACAGGTTTGGCATTGGTTTTTAGAAATGAATTTTGCGAATTATAACTAACTAGCTGTTGATATAACGTTTGAATATCGGCGCTACTAGGAGAGATATGACTGATTAACCACTTAACCCCTAAAATATTT
>NZ_DAINDI010000068.1:0-4277 GCF_036731945.1 Psychrobacter sp. | reverse complement strand
GGCAGTGACAATAATACCATGCCCTTGATATTGCTCCGCCCAAAAAATCATCATCGGCGTGGTAACAAGTCCTAGTTGGATGACTTGTAGACCATGCTGAGATAAAATATCAGCAAATACCTGCGCAATGGTATCGCTACTATCGCGGACATCATAACCAATGACGACAATGGTTTTTTCGTTAGCAGTTTGGCTATTGCTTTCATCAATATTTTCGTGATGGATGCTTTGCTGAGTCTGATAAAGATACGCAAAAGCATTTCCCAAAGCATGAATAAAATCATCGGTAAAATGCTGGCGCGACCCACGAATATCATAAGCACGAAATAAGGAGTGCTGCGCAGCAAAAGACGGCATCGCTTACTCTCCTTATAGTCGTGATAAATGGGGTAGTGGTGAATGAAAAATCGCTGATTATTGTTATTGCTGCGATTGATGCTAAATGAAAATCCAATGATGCTTAATGTTTAATGCTTATATTCAATGCTACTGACGACCAGAATGTCCAAAACCACCTGCACCGCGAGCGCTGGTATCGCTAAATTCTGCCACCACTTCAAACTCAGGGCGAGCAACTGGTACAACCACATATTGCGCCATACGTTCTGCTGGGTTTAAGACAAAATCTTCATTACTGCGATTCCAAATACTAACCATCAGCTCACCTTGATAATCGGCATCAATCAAGCCGACCAAATTACCCAAGACGATACCATGCTTATGACCGAGACCTGAGCGCGGTAAAATCATGCCCGCAAAATTGGGGTCTTGGATATAAACGGCGAGGCCAGTGCCTATTAAATGCGTCGCCCCAGCTTTAATGGTCAAAGGTTCATCAATGCAAGCACGTAAGTCAATACCAGCACTGCCATCGGTAGCGCGCGCCGGTAGCGAGAACGCTTTATCTTCAATAATTTTAGGGTTTAAAACTTTAACTTGTACAGCTTGCATAACGCACTCACTTAACGATGTAATGGTTGTATAAACAGAATGAATCACATTTTTAACTGTTAGGTCTTAAATGCTTAACAACAACTATCAATAGAAATAGCTGCTGATTTTTAACTTTTAGTTTTCAGATTTTCATGGGCGGTCGACTAAAGAATAAGTACGCTCGCCAAACCCAAAAACGACATAAAGCCGACGATATCGGTTACGGTGGTTAAAATAACCGAGGCGGATAGGGCAGGGTCGATATTCATACGTTTGAGCAGCAGCGGAATACTAATGCCTGAAACGTTGGCAGCGGTCATATTAATCGCGATAGCAAGCCCGATGACGGCACTGATTTTAATGTCATGAAACCACAATTGGGCAATAATCGCCATGATTATCGCCCATATGATACCGTTTATTGCGCCAACCCACAGCTCTTTATTTAATAACCATAGGCGATTAGAGCCACCGATTTGACCCATTGCCATCCCGCGAATGACCACCGTCAACGTTTGCGAGCCTGCAATGCCGCCCATACTGGCAACCACGGGCATGAGTATCGCCAGCGCCACAACCTTTGCTAACACCGCTTCAAACTGCCCAATCACTGCGGCCGCCAATAGCGCGGTACATAAATTAATACCAAGCCAAATACTTCGGCTTTTGGCACTGGTTAAAATGGGCGCAAATAGCTCTTCATCTTGGCTAACACCGGCCAGGTTTTTCATGGTGCTATCGACGTCATCTTGGATAATTTCCATGATATCTTCGCCGTTTAATTGACCCACCAACTCGCCGTGGCTGTTAATCACTGGGGCAAAGCGAATGTCCTCTGAACGGAAAATCGACGCCGCATCTTGAATATGTAAGCGATCATTGACAGTGATGGCACTATGAATCAAATCAGCGACTAAGGTGCTTTGCTGGTGTTTAATCAAATCAGCCAAACTTAATAAGCCAAGCAGCTGCTGGCTTTGGTCGACGACCAACAGCTCTTGGCTTTCATCATCAAGCAAATCGGCATTTTCTCGCAGCCAGTTTTGTACTTCTGCAAGGGTGATGTCATCCCGAATCTGAATAAGGTCAGGATCCATATAACTGCCGACTTCCCAGTCTTCATAGGTGTCGAGCTTATTGACCTGCACTCGGATGTCTTCATCCAAGGTTGCCATCACTGAAGTACGCACACTTTCGGTGACGGTGTCTAAAATCTCAGAAATGTCCTGCGCATCAAGGTCTTGGGTAAACAGCGATATCTCTTTTGAAGAAACGTTTTCTAGCAGCGGCTGGCGGGTATCAAACTCGAGCTCAGCCAGCACTTCACCTTTGATATCTTCTGGCACTTGCGCCCAAATCAGTAAGCGATTTTGGCTAGGGAAGGATTCGAGTAAGCTGGCAATCTCGTACTCTGATTGCTTTTCTAAAAACTCAGTAATCGCCGCGTACGCCTTTTCCGCCACCAGCTCTTGCAAGTAGAGCAATTTGTATTCGCCGCTTGCTTCTGCCGGATTATAGTCAGCCTGTCGGGTCAATGGTCGTTCAGGATTCGGCGTCGAGGTCGGCATAAAATTTCCAAATTTTTAAAAAAGTATAAATACAAAATTATGCTTACCGCTTATTTCAAGCGCGGTAAACATGGTAACGCTTAAGTTCTAAACTTAACGATTACCTAGTAAAGCACGAATATTGGCCAAGTATTCATCAGCGACTTTTTCAGGGTCTTTGCTGGCTTTTTTCTTTTTTGCCTTCGCTGGCCAGTCGATATGATCTTCTGGTAGCTCATCTAAAAAGCGCGATTCAGAGGTGACGCGCATTTGCCCGCCTGCACGGCGCTGGGTCGCAAGCGTCAACGTCAGCTCACGGCGAGCGCGGGTAATACCCACGTACATTAAACGCCTTTCTTCCTCAATGGTTTCACTAAGGATAGAGTTGCGGTGTGGTAGCATTTCTTCCTCAAGTCCCATGATATACACAAAATCAAACTCCAAGCCTTTTGCTGCATGTAAGGTCATCAGGTTAACCTTGTTGGTATTTTCTTCTTCTTGCTGCTGCTCGAGCATATCAAGCAAGACCAGCTTACGAATGATGGTATCAATCGTACGGTCTTCGTCTTCTTCAGCGCGATTAATCAATGACTGAATACTGGTATAAAGCATGTCGATATTATCGATACGATTTTTTTCTTGTTGCGACGTTTTGGCATCGCTACGTACAAAGTCGATATAGCCGGTTTCATCAATCATTTGACGGACGATAGGCACGGGATCAGGGTGCTGATCGAGCTCACGGGTATAATGCTCGATAAAATCGCCAAACTCTTTTAAGGTACCATAGGCTTTTGACGGCAAGACGTGAGCAAGTCCAGCGTGGGTGCAAGAGGCGAGTAGCGAAATGCTATGCTCTTGCGAAAACAGACCAAGCTTTTCAAGGGTAGCAGGTCCCATCCCGCGCTTGGGCGTATTGATAATACGTAAAAACGCGCTGTCGTCTTCTGGGTTTAAAATCAGACGCAGATAACCCATGATGTCTTTGATTTCACTACGGGCAAAAAACGACTGACCGCCTGATAATTTATACGGCACTTGCAATTGACGCAATTGCGCCTCAAGCATCCGCGCCTGAAAGTTACTACGATAAAGAACGGCATATTGCTCCCACTCATTACCAAAGCGCAGTTTATGGGTGACGATTTCCTTTGCGACGCGCTCAGATTCATCATCGTCATTACGGCAGTTAATGATACGAATTTTTTCGCCTTGCCCTTTATCTGACCACAGTTTCTTTTCAAATAAATGCTCGTTATTGGTAATAACGGCGTTGGCAGAGGTCAAAATACGCGTGGTCGAGCGGTAGTTTTGCTCAAGCATGACGATTTTTAATTTGGGGAAGTCTTCTTTGAGCAATGCCATATTTTCAGGCTTGGCACCGCGCCATGCATAGATAGATTGGTCGTCATCACCTACGACGGTAAAACGCCCTTGCGGCCCGACCAGATATTTAATCATCTCATACTGGGCGGTATTGGTATCTTGATACTCATCGACCAATAAATAACGAATACGGTTTTGCCATTTATCGCGCAGCTCAGCATTTTCACGTAAGATTTTGGTCGGCAGTACAATCAAATCATCAAAATCAACGGCATTATAAGCCCGCAAGTTACGCTCGTATAAGGCATAAAGCGTGGCAAAAATCATATCTTCTGGATCGTCTAAGGTTTCCATCGCCTTATCCGGTTCAATCAAATCGTTTTTCCAGTCAGAAATCATTTTTATCGCTTTGCCGACCAGCTCGCGACTTTCGGCGCCGCTTAAATTGTCACGCATCATCAGCTCCATCAG
>NZ_DAINDI010000067.1:12447-16675 GCF_036731945.1 Psychrobacter sp. | reverse complement strand
CATGTCAAACAATAGCAATAGTAGCGACGATAGCCGAGTGGTCAAAAACACTCAGTATTGGCTAGAGGCCAGTCACTATAAAGAAGACGATGTTAGCCGTTTTAATTATTATGTGGCGCCGCGCTATTTGGCACAGCAGCGAGATGAGCACATTACTAAGCAGCGCTTTAGTGTTGGTGCGCGCGCTGATATCACGCCGCATAAGGATGATCGCAGCAAGACGTATCGACTGTCCGCTCAAGCGCTGCATGAGGACTATCAAAGCGAGTCTAATACCAAAACCCAGCAGACCATCACCAGCGCCCGTGATACCGACATCAGTACGACATTGGCGCAAGCGCAGCTCGATCTACCGGCGTTGGTACTATCCGATACACACAGCCATCTTATCCAAGTCGGCGGTCAAGTCCAACAAGACACGCTTAGCCAAACCAAAAACCAAGTCAGCGAGTTGATCAGCGATGAAGTCAGCCGCGATGTCGGTGAGCTATACCTACAAGACGATTGGTTGATTGGTGATAACTGGGAAGTGTTGAGCGGTATTCGCTATCAAAACGATGAAGACTTTGGTGATCATATCGCGCCAAAGGTATCGCTCAAATACAACCATTTAGATACAAGCGGTCGCGAGCACATCTTGCGCGGTAGTATCGGCGGCGGTTATCGCGTGCCAAATCTAAAAGAACGCTACTACGTCTTTGATCATAGCAATTTGGGCTATAAAGTACTGGGCAATCCCAACTTGCAGCCGGAGACCTCAACCAGTTACCAAATCGGCTATCAAGGTCAGCTGAGCGATAGGTTAAATGTGACAGTCAATGGCTTTTATAATGACGTTGATGATCTGATCCAAACCGACGAGGACAACGCGACCTTTGATGGCAATATCGCCGTTTACAAATATATGAACGTCGATAGCGCCAAAACCTATGGCGGCGATATTGGTATCGACTGGCAAGTGGACGAGCGCGCCAAACTGCAAGCCAGTTATGCTTACCTCAAAACCCACAATAATGTCACCGATACCGAGCTGACCTATAAGCCCAACCACAAAGCCATGCTAGCGCTTGATTATCAAATCAACGACAAGCTACAGCTAATCCCGCGCCTTAACTACGAATCCAAACAGCTCGTCAGCACCAGCGCGCAGACGTACTCACCGTCTTGGTGGACGCTCGATAGCAAGCTCAACTATGACATGACGGCAAATCTGAGCATATACGCGGCGGTTAATAATATCTTTGATGTGCAGCGAGATGTCACCGATGCCAGTGACTATCGCCCGATCGACAATCGTGAGTGGTTACTGGGTGCCAGCTACCACTGGTAAGCCTTTGCCCATACTTATCTTAAAGCAACTCTTTTAAAGCCATTCTTTAAAAAAACTCTGTCTAAGCGCTGTTTTTAACTTTAGCCAAAACAATAACCATCAAGGAGCCTGACATGACCAAAACTACCCCAGCAGAGAGCACCAAACCGACCAAATTGGCCTTACTTTTTAGCAGCAGCCTGCTAGCCATCAGCATAACCGGCTGCGGTGGCGGCAGTGATGACTCGAGTAATAACAATACCGGAAATGGCGGTAATAGCGATGACAAGCCACCTGTGAGCACAGCGAGCTTTAGTGAAACGGCCACGTGGCAAGTCACCAATCTAGCGCCCGATACCGCTACTTGTTATGACTTTGATGCCAAAGCTGAGAGCTCGTGTGATGGAGATACGTGGGATATTAAGTTTGAAAACCAAGCGCGTTCGGTCAAGCTTTGGTCAAATAGTGGTGATTCTGGCGCAGGTTTGGGCGGGGTTTTCGGCTTGATCGACTGGTCTGATCTGAGCCGTTATACCAATGCCACCCTTGACCCTGATACAGGCCGTGACATCATCCTGCACTATAATGAAGATCGCAGCGGCGGGGTGTTTACTGCCAAGCCTTGGTTTGAATACAACTTGCAAGGCAATCATCAGCTATATCCCAACAACCGCGTCTATCTTGTCACCACAGACAATAGCAGCACCATGACAGACAGCAGCGTCCAGCAGCCTATCTATGCCATGCAAATTACCAACTATTATAATGATGCTGGGAAATCTGGCTACCCAACTATTCGCTGGATTGATACGGCGCTACCGAACAAGGTACATACAACAACTATCAACGCCACCAGCAATGATAACTGGGTGTATTTTGATCTAAAAACAGGCCAAAGTAGCACCGATAAAAATAGCACTTGGCAGATTGGCTTTAAGCGTAATGATGTAATTTTGAATGGCGGGGATTCTGCAAGTGGTACCAATAAAGGCAAAGTTGGTGGCTACCTCGCTGCTACGCCAGCTGGCTATTATGATGCGCAAGGTAAACCCATTACCAGTCAGTTCATTACCGATGGTAGAGAAGCTACCTTATCTAACCTTACCAATACCGCTGTATACGATAAACCGCTGAGCGCTAGAAGCTGGGTGATCGATAGCAAGGGCTCGGATCTCAATCCTGCTTATACTGGCAACTTCCCAAATCTGGACTTTGGCTGGTACACTTACAATGGCATGACCCATCAGCTAAACGCCAAGCCGCTTGATAGCGCACAAGGCGCACTCATCAGATCTGCCGAAGGCAATAGCTATGCGCGCATGCGTTTGGATAAAATCAACTATCCTGATAGCACAGCGACAACGGCGACCTCGTGGGAGTTTAAACTAGATATTCAGCCGGCTTCTTAATACAAAAGGATAAAAGCAAAAGTATACCTCCATTATTGAGTAATCACTTTTCAGTTTCTATTATAGTGAGTGAAAAGTAATATCGTTACATCACGCACTGCTGATATCCATTTTTCTTGCTTGCTGTGCCTGCGCAGACAGAGGCTACAAAAAATTGATATCAGCAATACCGTCGCGTTTTTAGGATACTTTTACTATAGTTAAGCTATAAAGTTAAAAAAAAACTGTCTGCTATTTATTTTTAGTAGACAAGGCTTTTGCTGTCTATGGTTAATTGTTAAGAACAGCCTTCGACCAAATAGATCGCTTCTGGTATCCCAATATCAATACTCTCTACCTCACCTTTTAACAGACTTTTCTTATCTGCCGTCCAATCACTCGCCTTTATTTTATGCTCGTTAAGCGTTTGACCGCCCTTAATATAATATTTAATTTGTAAGGGCAATTTATCTTCTTTACTATCAAGCTTGATATTTTCAGTTTTTAAGGACTCTCCAAGCTCGGGTTCTTTTATCACTTTAAAATTGACGTTAGCAATCAAGTTATAATATTCACCATCAACCGCGTATTTATCGACTTCATAAGTCAGCTTATTATCATGCGCTTGCATCACCTCTGCTACTGCATCGCCAACATGAATGTCTATATAAAACGCTATGTTTGGATCCTGAATAGCAATCAAAGCAGCTTTTTCATCGATGATCTGATATAGCACGGAAGCACGTTTACCGTACTCTTTATCTATATAGTTTAGTGCTGGATTACTGACGTAATAGCACTGCTCGTTGTCAGTTTTTTCTTTGGTCAGTCCTAGCTCACTCAGTAACTCAGGGCTAATAGCCTGCCCAAAGCTTAGCTTTTGGTAGCCCGATGGATTGATAGTTTTATCATTGGATAACTTTTCTGCTTCGTTATTCTGTGCTTTATCCGCATTAGCAGAACTTATAGAACTATAATTGATAGACGCATTATCTTTCTCAGCCATATTTTTATCTATATTATCCGTTTGCGCTGCGACATTATCATTATCTTTTTCATTTGAATTTGCAGGCTGCGAATCACAACCTGCCAGCAGTTGTGCCGTACCGAGCAATACAGTGGTAAGTAGTACCGTTTTAATCGTTGGCAAAGACGACTCTTGGATGATACTTAACACGGTAACTCTCCCAAATTTATATTTTCTACATTGACAGTATGATCTAATTAAAGATTAATCTATTAAACCTTTGTTAATGTCCAAGGCTTATTCTAGGAAGTTAAAGCGAGTTGATATTATCTTAAAGAGCTAACAACCTTCTATTTAACCATCTTCTAGTTATTTATTCTTAACTTACAACCCAAAAACTACTCCCGTTAAAGAAAAAAGCCAACATTTAATAGGCATTTATCCTAATTTTCCTTATAATACTTTGCTGCTTTGTATGACTTTTTTTACTTTTTATTGGAGAAATATTTTGGCTTTGAATACTGTAGCACTAAGAGATAGCTTATTAACCCTCTCTTTATCGAT
>NZ_DAINDI010000067.1:10409-12343 GCF_036731945.1 Psychrobacter sp. | reverse complement strand
ACCTATTAAAATCAGCGCTCAATATTGCACAGCAACAGCGAAATTGGCAAAAGAAACTATTAGCTGATTTGTACAAAGATACCAATAATCAAACCATACAACCTTATTTACAATTTGCACCCAATGCATCTCTTAATCTCTATCCAACAGATTTAAGCTCTAGTCTACCTTTTGCATTAGCAGATGGTGTTTGCGATAGTGCACTTCATTTGCAAGCAGGTAAAGGTTGTGGATTAGGTGTGATAACCAAAGTTGGAGAAGGACGTGTTTTGGCATATGGTCAAGAAATGTTTGGACAAATCATCAATGATAAGGCTGATTTTATACAATTTAAGGAAGTGATGAATAATAGCTTACGTTGGCTTATCACTGGTGATGCACATCAAGCCGTGAATAAAACGTTAAATGTGGTCATTAAAGGTACATCGGAGGCTCCTGCCAAGAACTACCTTGAAAAACAATTAGGTGCAACAGTCAATTATCCAACCTGTAACGTATTAAATCCTGAAAATACTTGTTGGCAAGATGTGGATCTCATTATTTTAGGACAAAACATTGATGGCGAAAAGTTTGAACAAGAACTGATTGAAAAATATTTAAAAGCAGGCAAGTCTATTTATTTACAAACTTACAATTGGGATGTGAAACCTAATACGCAAAAAATTCTGAACGCGACAGGTATTCAAGCCAATATGAATTGGTTTAGAGATAAAAATAAATTATTAATGGCAAATCCTACAAGCACTGAACAGCGCTGGGAAAAAACTAATCAGATTGATAGCACCATAAATACTTTACAATATTTCATCGATCCAAAATCTATTGCTTTGGGTGAACTGAATGCTAAAAACCCAATGATCCAAAGCATCCTTACTCATTCAAATGCCTTACAGAGATTAAATAGTCAAGGGCTGTCAGCATTTAGTGAAGAAAACAAAAATAGTATTTTAAAAACTTTAGTGCTGATAGCTGATTTGTGGCGTCCTTCTGTGGATTATACAGGTTTAAATAAAAACGGTGATCCTCTGACCTTTATGCAGACCTATGCTTCGGATGCTTGGCTCGACTACAAACGTAATTATACCACTGCCGCTAAACAGGGCGCTGGTGACTATATGCCTGCGGCAGCACAACAGATGCCAGTCAATGCAGATTGGGAAACCATTACTGTCACCATTCCACAAAGCAGTGGCGTGACAGCCATTGGTCGTGCCAGTATTCCTGCAAAAGCGATAGATATACAGATCGTGGATGCTCAAGGTGCAAACCTCGCTATACAGACCAGTCATATTCGCACTTGGGGCAATCCATTTGATGACAGTGGCTACAAACGCCCACTGCGTCCAAATAGTTATGGCGTAAAACTAAATGCAGCAGCTGATAATCATTTTATCAGCCCATTCGGTGGACCATTGATGCTGAATTATAATAACGCCAAGCCAGGTAGTACCGTTACCTTAAAAATCAAAGGCAGTGCAAAATATGCACATTATGATTTTACTCAAGATATGTCTCAATCTGAAAAAAATCAGGCCACTCAGATTCTGCAAAGTAAAACTTTTGGCTGGAATACCTTTAAATTTGTCGGCGGTGAAATACAACAAACCAATAATTATGCCCTTAAAGCCATAGGTAATTTGACGCCAGACGTTTATATCGACAGAATCAAAACTGTCATTTATGATAGCAACCATATTGCCAACGGTTATAACAATATGCCATTAGATATCAGTACCCAACAATACTGTGATTCTTTAGGTTGGGACTGTATCAGTAATGTTCATCGTGCACCAAATGTTCAGCATTTTGTTGGTTGGCTAGCAGCATGCGGCTTTTTGTGTTCAGGCAATCCCTCTGATGGTTCAACTGGTCTTGACATAGGCTGGGGCTGGGTACACGAACTTGGACACAATACCGTGCAAGGTGTGTTGAGT
>NZ_DAINDI010000067.1:8122-10399 GCF_036731945.1 Psychrobacter sp. | reverse complement strand
AGTATGACGTTTAAATCAACAGAAAATGGTAGTAACATTGGCTGTGGTACTGAATGTGATAACAATATTTTGGCCGGTTTAAGCATGCTGCGTAAATATGAGATTTACGGGCTAGACAATAACGGTAATAACTTTAATCATCCATTGCTGTACAACAACATTAAAGACAGTCGTAACACCAATTTAACCGGTGAAGCATTACGGGCCAATATGGAAAAACGCTTATGGCAAGGCAATGATAATGCCAAACAAGCATTTCATTTACAATTAGCACATAACTATACCAAACTACGTCAAGGTAAATCACGCCCAGATTCTCAAGGTGTATTTGAATTTATGCGTTTATTGAATATCTCACAGCGCCTATATAATCAAATTGATTTATCCAAAGCCAGTCAAGCTGAAAAGAATAAACTGGGTCTGGGTGCGTTTACTCAGAAAAACTTAAGTCGTCCAGATATGCTTTATGTACTTAGCTCTAAAATTATGGGCTACGATTTAAAAGCAATGTTTGCGCTATATGGCTTACCTGTCACAGAAACAGCTCATACTTCTGTGGCTCTATTAAAGTTGCCTGAAGCACCATTGAATTTCTATACTCAGCCTGCTAATCGCTCTAATCACTTAAATGAAGGCACTTGGGTAACGATTCCTGCCACAGGATCAATTGGCGACTATCCGAACTAAATCTCACTTTTAATAAACCAGATAAAAAGAGCCACTTCCATTGAATGAAAGTGGCTTTTTTATTAACAAATTATGGGGCATATCACTATTTTTTTATTGAGTTTTTGATGGAGTTAATAAATAGAAAAATACTTTCTTTCTAATTACACCATCATGAATCCTTCACTACAAAACCGGTGTACCCTGCGTACTAAAAGCAAAGCCTTTATTGCTAAAATTACCAATCATCACGGCCTCGATGACGGGCTTGACGGTTTCATCTATCCCTTCGACTTCAATGATAAATTTTGCCCCAGAGCCCCCTTTATCCTCTTCTTTTTCGACGATATAATTTAACGTCGCCATAGCGGGCAGCTCGATAGGCTCTTTTAAATACGACTTTACAAGGTCGCCATCGGTACTGTAATAATCTATTTTATTAATATAGAGTGATTTTTTTAAGGTGGTATTACGCACGCTTAAGGTCGCAGATAGTAAAACCTTACGATTATCCCTATCAGTATAAATATCTGAGTAAATTGGCACATAGAAGGTTTGTTTATAGCCAAACTGGCTGTGATCGACTTTTTTAGACCGCTTCTCAAGCTCTTGAATGGGGTCTTGGTGCTTCTCTGAAAACATGACATTTGGGTTTTGTTTCGACTCATCGCAGCCACTAAACAGCATAAGACTGGCAAAACATAGCACGGATATGCAGCTTTTATTCATAACGTTATCCCTAGCGGTTAGTGTACTTTAACCCCGACACTACGTAAAAAAGTATTGATATGTTTGTTGGCACCATAAACCACCAATACATCATTTTCTTGCAGGACTTGCTCTGCTGTCGCCAGTCCCTGAATGCTAGGTTTGCGCTGCTGACGTCCAAAGCTGTCTTCGTAATGCTCATAGCGCATGGTGCTCAATAGCTTAATATTAAACCTATTTTCTAGCTGTAATGTCGCTATTTGTTTGCCAATCAAAGGAGTAGGAATAGCAATCTCGACAATACTAAAGTGCTCCGTTAGGCTAAACGAGTCAACGTAATAACGCAGCGATAGGCGTTTTGCCCAGCGCATCGCCGATTCTTTTTCAGGATGAAAAATATCATCGACGCCAATCGCTTGCAGTACTTTTTCATGCAATGGGTTGATACTACGGCTGATTAAGCGCTTGGCTTTGAGGGTTTTAAACAGCGCCGTTGCCATAATATTGGCGCCTTCGTCTTCGCCAACCGCCACCACCACTATATCGGTATCCATAATAGGTAAGCCATTGACCGTATATTCGTCGGTGGCATCCATGCAGATAGTATGAGTGATGGCTTCTTTATAGGCTTCAACCTTTTGCATACTGCTATCAATGGCGATGACTTCATGACCTTGGCTCGTCAGTGCCATCGCTAATGAAGACC
Source organism: Psychrobacter sp. (assembly GCF_036731945.1). Classification (GTDB taxonomy): domain Bacteria; phylum Pseudomonadota; class Gammaproteobacteria; order Pseudomonadales; family Moraxellaceae; genus Psychrobacter. The sequence goes on along the minus strand of NZ_DAINDI010000067.1, from coordinate 8,319 downwards.
CAAAACTGCCCAAACCTGCGATGATGTATTTCATAATACTCCTTGCCGCTCGCAACTGCATAACAGCAGTCATTGCAACGTATTTAGTTAATACTTAATGATTTATAAATTATTTTTTAATTAAAATTAAATTAATTGATAGTAATCTCTTCAGCTGGATAACGATAATTACGCTGATATCTATTTTTAAGTAAGGC
>NZ_DAINDI010000067.1:0-8105 GCF_036731945.1 Psychrobacter sp. | reverse complement strand
ACATTCCCACCCGCCCGACAAACATAATCACCGAGACAACAAGCTTGTTAAAGGTCGATAGCTCAGCGGTTAAATTTAAGCTCAAACCAACCGTACTATAAGCAGAAAAGCATTCAAAAATCACTTTAATCAAATCAAGCTCGGGCTGATCGTAACTGATAAGGGTGACACCCATACCAATGACAAATAACGACAGCCACATAATAGAAAACGCCCGGCGAATAGAGATGTCAGCAATTTCGCGTTGAAACACTTCAACCTTGGTCTGACCACGGGCTAAGCTCAAAGTATTTAATACGGCGATGGCAAAGGTGCTGGTTTTGATACCGCCGCCGGTTGAGTTTGGTGACGCCCCAATCCACATCAAAAAAATCGTCAGCATAATAGTCGGAAACGCCAGTGCATCCATATCGGCAATATTAAAGCCTGCCGTCCGCGGTGTGGCGGCCGTAAATAGCCCTGTGATTAGCTTAGCGTAAAAACTCTGATGCTCAGCAAGGATGCCGTGGTATTCAAATAGCATGACCCCAACCAAACCAATTAACAATAAAGCGCCGGAGGTAATTAGCGTAATACGGCTATTGATACTCAGCAGCCACGGCTGATAGCCAAATCGTGGGTCATTATGAAAAAACGCCCGCTGCGCACGGTGACGCAGATAGCGCAGTAGATTGACGACAATGATAAAACCCATGCCACCAAATAAGAACGTGGTACTAATAATAAGCTGTAGCGGATAATTAAATCGTAGCGACTCATCGTATAAGCCGGCGCTAAAGGTCGAAAATCCTGCATTACAAAAAGCAGAGATAGCATGAAATACCGAGAAATATACTCTTTGGGCAAAGCTCATCCCTGGCAAATCATAAATACTTATAAAAATCAAAATAGCAGCCAATGCTTCAACGCCAAAAGTCACATACAAAATGGACTTAATGGTGGTGACCATATCGCCGATGCGCCGTGAGACGTTCATCTCACTGATACTCAGCTGCGTCTCATAACTGACCCCACCTTTAAAAAAGTAGCTAAAGTAAGTCACAAAAGTCAAAATCCCCAGACCGCCGATTTGAATCAGCCCGATGATAATCAGCTGCCCAAACGTGGTAAAACGAGTTGCCGTATCCACCACAATCAGCCCTGTCACACAGACCGCACTGGTAGCCGTAAATAGCGCATCGACAAAGGATATCGGCTCAGTAGTGGCATTCGGCATCATCAATAGTGCAGCACCGACCAATATTACCGATAAAAAACTTAGAATAAAAAACTGACCAGGGTTTAAAAATGCCCGATTAAGGCTAAAGTTATTGTCCGATATCTCACGGATAAAGGTAACAAAAACCGCAACCTTAATCGCCACAAAACCATCAACTGGCATCGACAGCCCTGAGCGCGCCAGCTCAAAAAAATGCACCGCCAACAGCATAAAAATAGCACCGCTGGTCAGCAAATCAAAAACTGCAACTTTATTGACCGCGCCTTTGTTAATAGACAATCGCGACTTTGAGCGCAGATAACGCCATACCGTGGCTAAAAAACCCAATAGAATAATGATTAAGTAAGAAATATGAAAAATATGCTGTAGCCATGTCGTGAGGTTAAAACCACTATCAATTAAAGCAATTCCGATGCCAATGGCGCTGATAACAATAGTGAATCTATTCAACAGCCGATACGGTAGGGCTGGATGCATAGCATGATTCCATGAGAAAAATGACGTTAATACTTATACGCCTTTTTTTTGCCATTCCCTAAAACTGTTTTTAAATAATCGTAACCAGATATGACATTTTTTTGCTTGTTTTTGGTGCAGCTGTAAGTATCGCGTGCGCAGTAGAATGGATAGCTTTTTAGTAGCAAAACGGCGGCATGAAAAAACCCACTTATCGGTCAGTAGAGTTGCTACAGAAATGGTTATTAAAATTTAGAAGCTGACTAAAACAAGGCATTATTAAAAGGTATTGTTAAATTATCATAATCGCTATGTTGAATTGACCGAGGAAGCTAAACGACAATAAATCTAAAAGCTCAAGGCTAAAAGCTTAAAGGCAAGCAATTTAAAGGTAAGAAACTCAATCTATAGCAGCTGAACGAATATGAGCAGTAGGAAATACGGCGCTAAAAGTGGAGCCTTTGCCTTCTGTCGATGCGATTTGCAGAGTCGTGTCGTATTGATATAACACATGCTTGACTATTGCTAGCCCTAATCCCGTACCACCTGTCGCCCGACTGCGCCCACTGTCTACTCGGTAAAAACGCTCGGTCAATCGCGCGACATGCTCGGCCGCAATACCAATACCATTATCGGTAACCGCAAAGCGACAGCCGTCTGTGGTTTTTGCCCAACTGATGACGATGTTGCCGCCTTTTGGCGTATATTTAATGGCATTGATAACCAAATTGGATAACGCACTGTTTAAATACATCTCCGAGCCGTAGAGACCATCATAGGTATCTATTTGCAGGTGCAGCGTATGCCCGTATTCTTGGTTATACGCCTGCGCATCATCATAGACATGAGTGAGCAGCTTGGTCATATCAATATAATGCAGCTCATGCGTCTCTTCGATTTCAATTCGTGATAGCAATAATAAGTCATTGACCACCCTATTCATACGCGCGGTCTGCTGCGTCATTAGCTCAAACCCGCGTCGCCATTGCCGCGGCATTTCTTCTTGATCGGAGAAATTCTCCAGGTAACCCATCAGCACAGTCAGTGGCGTTCGTAACTCATGCGAGACATTGGCCACAAAGTCGCGGCGCATTTGCTCTAAGTGTTGTAAGCGGGTCACATCATAAATAATTAGTAGCTTTTCATCGCCAAAAGGCGTGAGCTCACATTTAAGATAACGGTTAGGGTCACGCCATGACTTCATGTGTACGCCATCATTGGGCGTGATCTTATTCTGATAGTACTGATGAAACTCGGGAACGTTAATAAAGTCAAAAATACTTTTGCCATGGTCCGCTGACTGTAGTAATAATAAATCCTCGGCGGCCTGATTCCACCACTCCAAACCATCGTCACCATTGAGCAAGATAACCGCATCTCGCAATGCGCGTAAGGCACTTCTGATTTTTTTCAGCTGATCGGTAGAATTTTGCTGCAAAATTTGATGGTCCTGTTGTTTTTTACTTTGTTGCACTGTATCTGACTTGGCGTTTTCTGGTTGGGCGTTTTTTTCAAGCATTGTCATGCAGACCTCTTATCTTTATTGAACCAAACTAGAAAACCGATAGCCAGTACCGCGAACCGTTTGAATTAAGGTACTGCAATCATAAGGTTGGAGTAATTTACGTAAACGCCGGATGTGTACATCAATCGTGCGGTCTTCGATATAGACATTGCCGCCCCAGACCTGATCTAGCAGTTGGGTGCGCGTATAAGCACGCTCCGGATGACTCATAAAAAATGCCAGCAATCGATATTCTGTCGGCCCGATATCGATGACTTGATTGTCAGCGGTGATGCGTTGACTTTTGGGATCGAGGCTAAGCTTACCTATTTCGATTGGCTTATCACTACTAAGCGCACGACTACGCCGTAACACCGCTTTGATTCTGGAGATTAATTCACGCGTTGAAAAGGGTTTGGTCATATAGTCATCAGCGCCCGCATCAAGACCATGAACCTTACTATCTTCCTCACTTTTGGCGGTCAGCATAATTACGGGTATCTCGCCCAGCATTTCATCACTTTTTAGCATACGGCAAAAATCAATACCACTTTTATTGCCTGGTAACATCCAATCGAGCAAAATCAGCGCGGGTCTGTGATCGACCACTTGCTGATGCGCCTCTGCGATGTCAGCCGCTTCTAAACTCTCAAAGCCCGCCATCTCTAGCGTCATTACCACCATCTCACGAATTGCAGGTTCATCTTCTACAATCAAAATCTGCTCACTGCGCATACCATAGCCTTATTATTAAATGACAAAGTTGAAAGTCAAAGTTAAAAGACAAAAACCTAGAAATAAATAAAACAATATTAGATACCAACATTGGCTGCCAATGCCTGCCCATTAAACGGCTTAATTATGACAGTTTGATGACACTGAGTTTGAAATCCACTTTTACAACAACGTCAGCCCACATCATAACGATTTTTGTACAAGATATCAGCCGTCATTAGAAGCATTTCTACCCTTTATCACACGTCTATTTTAATTAAATGACTTTTTTCATAAAAATGTCTTATTTCATCAAACTGTCATATTTGCGCGGCACAATGGGCTCATCGACCACCAAGCGTCTTTGCAGTAAATCATTTTTAATAAAGCGTTATGAACAAAGCAGTATGAATAAAGCACCATTTATAAAACATCGAAATCAGCTCTGTTATTTATAAATATCCAATACTCAACTATGTTTACTTAATATCATTACTTTTTAGGAGAAATAATGCGTTATTCATTAATAGCTTTAGCTGTCGCGAGTACCTTGACCTTAGCTGCTTGTAATAAAAACTCCAATAGCAATGAAAGCAATGAACCAGCTGCTTCAGCGCAATCAACCACTGCCCCTACCGCAGACGTTACGTCGTCAACCGCTAAGTCAGATGACAATGTATCAATGAATATCACCGGCGCGGGCGCCTCTTTCCCGCAGCCTATCTATGCTAAATGGTCAGATGCCTATCATAAAGCAACTGGCGGTCAAGTGAACTATCAGTCGATTGGTTCATCGGGCGGTATCAAACAAATCGTCGCAAAAACAGTGGATTTTGGCGCGTCCGATGCGCCGATGACGCCCGCTGAATTAGAGGAAGCTGGTCTGATTCAATTCCCGACCGTTATTGGCGGCGTGGTACCTATCGTCAATATCGATGGCGTTGCGCCTGGTCAATTAAAGCTCGATGGAAAAATGCTCGCTGACATTTATCTTGGCAAAATCAGCAAATGGAATGACCCTGCCATCAAAGCTATGAACCCTGATTTAACCCTTCCTGACGCCGCTATTACCACGGTATTCCGCTCAGATGGTTCGGGCACAACCTTTAACTTTACTGATTATTTAGCCAAAGTCTCAAACGACTGGAAAGACAGCGTTGGCGTCGATAAAACCGTGAAATGGCCAACCTCGGCAACCGGTGCTGGCGGTAAAGGTAACGAAGGCGTTTCAAGCTATGTGACGCGTATGAAAAACTCTATCGGCTATGTCGAATACGCCTATGCTAAGCAAAACGGCATGTCACACGTAGCGCTAAAAAACGCCGCTGGCAATGTCGTACAGCCCTCTGCGCAAACATTCGCCGCCGCTGGGGATATTGATTGGTCAAAGCAAGAAGGCTTTTATAAAGTCATCACTAACTCTGAGACTGATCAAGCATGGCCTATCGCCGCTGCGACCTTTATCTTAGTCCATAAACAACCGCAAAATGCTAAGCAAGTGGCGGGTGTCCTTAGCTTCTTTGACTGGGCTTATGCTCAAGGCGATGATGATGCAATGAGTCTTGATTACGTGCCTTTTTCTGATACGGCCGTGGCGTTATTTAAAGCGAAATGGAACGAGGTGGTAGACCGCGAAGGTAAGCCTGTTTATACCGCAACTCAAAGCAATTAATACTCCCACTCATCAAGCAAGCTTATTAGATTATTGAGGCTTTTATGGCAAACCTAAAATCCCAACTGGCAAAACAAAAACGCTATGATGCGGTTTTTGTCAACGCCACCAAAGCATTTGCAATCTTGGTACTGTTGTCGCTTGGCGGCATCATGCTGTCATTGATTGTCGGTGCGTGGCCAAGTATCACTAAGTTTGGCTTGGGATTTTATACCAGCAATAACTGGGATACCGTAAACGATCAATACGGTGCGCTTGCACCCATTTACGGAACGGTGGTCACCTCTCTTATCGCTATCTGTATTGCCGTGCCAATCAGCTTTGGGATTGCTATCTTTTTAACGGAACTTTGTCCCAATTTTTTGAAAAAGCCCTTGGGTATTGCCATCGAGCTGCTGGCAGGTATCCCTTCTATCATCTATGGCATGTGGGGCTTGTTTGTCTTTGCACCGTTTTTTGGTGATCACATTCAGCCTTGGTTTATTGAACATATTGGCCCCCTACCTATTATTGGCAAGGTTTTTACCGGTGCGCCGATGGGACTGGGACTATTTACCGCCTCGTTAATACTGGCAATTATGATTATTCCCTTCATCGCCGCCACCATGCGCGATGTTTTCTCTGTGGTGCCAGACCTGCTAAAAGAGTCGGCGTACGGCATGGGCGCCACCACGTGGGAGGTGATGTTTAAAATCATCTTACCTTATACCAAAGCAGGTGTGGTTGGTGGCGTGATTTTGGGACTTGGGCGAGCGCTTGGCGAGACGATGGCCGTGACCTTCTTGATTGGTAATGCCTTTAATATCAGCCCAAGCATATTTACGTCTGGGGTGACCATTACTTCAGCGCTTGCCAATGAATTTGCCGAAGCGTCAAGTGAGCTGCATTTAGCCTCATTACTACATTTAGGATTAATCCTGTTTGTCATTACCTTTATCGTTTTATCAATATCCAAGCTGATGCTCATGCGTATTGACCAAAAAGCAGGTAATTAAACACCCTATTTTAAATAGCCAACAAAACAAGCCTAAACAAACTAAAACACGCTATTTGCAGCCATTATTTGACCTAAGAAGGACAAACACTTCATGACTTTCGCACCAGTCACTACTCAAACGACCCAATCAAGCCAGCCTTCTGTACGCTTTGAGGATCGCTATAACAAGCGTCTTTATAACAAACGCCGTTTTATCAATAGATTGGGACTTGGTTTTGCCTTATCAGCGCTTGTATTTGGTTTGTTTTGGCTGATTTGGATTTTGATGACGCTGTTTATTGAAGGCTTTCAAGGTCTCATCGAGATGCCTGTCTTTATGGCAGATACCCCGCCACCGATGAGTGAAGGCGGTCTACGTAACGCCATTGTTGGCTCAGTGATGTTGGCTTTTTCGGGTTTGGCGATTGGTGCGCCAATCGGCATGATGGCGGGTATTTATTTAGCGGAATTTTCACAGGGCAGTCTGCTCGGTAAAGTCACCCGATTTTTAAATGATATTTTATTGTCTGCGCCCTCCATCGTGATTGGTTTGTTTATTTATGCCTTGATGGTCAAAGGACAGAGCTTCTCAGGTTGGGCGGGTGCGTTGGCATTGGCGCTGATTGTGATTCCTATTGTCGTGCGGACGACGGAAAATATGCTAAACCTAGTGCCTAACACGCTGCGCGAAGCGGCTTATGCACTAGGTACGCCAAAATGGAAGCTGGTCAGCACCGTGACCCTGAAGGCTGCCAAAGCCGGTCTGACTACTGGTGTGCTGCTCGCTTTTGCGCGTATTACCGGTGAGACCGCGCCCTTACTATTCACCGCGCTAAACAACCAGTACTTTAGTACCGATATGAGTGAGCCAATGGCTAATTTACCCAATACAATTTATCAATTTGCCATGAGCCCTTATGACAACTGGCATGCACTGGCTTGGGCGGCGGCGCTGCTCATTACTGCGACAGTATTATTCTTAAATATCGCCGCGCGCTTTATCGGTGACAAACATCATAGCAGATAGGTTATAGCGTCCAAATCACGTGGTCGCATGGTCATGTGGTCGCATGGTCATGTAGTCGCATGGCTGCTATTAAAAAATAACTTATTAAACAATACTTTAAAAAAATGGAGACCATTATGACGGATGTACTAGAAAGAAAGGCCACTAAGCTAATGACCGATACCGATACCAACAGCACGCGCCGTTTATTGGATGATGTGCTGGCTAATAATGGTCAATATCAACAGCCAGATATTGGCCGTTTTATCAAGCAAACGATGGCAGATATGCCAGACGACATGCCACCTGCCAAGATTACCGTTCGCGATTTGGATTTTTATTATGGCGATTTTCAAGCGTTAAAAAATATCAATATTGATATTGCAGAAAAAAAGGTTACCGCTTTTATTGGCCCATCAGGCTGCGGCAAATCAACGCTGCTACGTACCTTTAACCGTATGTACGACTTGTATCCGAGTATGCAGGCTAAAGGAGAAATCACCCTTGATGATCAAAACATTTTGGCAAAAGATACCGATGTGAATTTGCTGCGAGCGC
>NZ_DAINDI010000066.1:14786-17014 GCF_036731945.1 Psychrobacter sp. | reverse complement strand
GCGCTTATTTAACGGTTGGTCACTGGCGCGCTGATTACTGCTTTGATTCTGGTTTTTGGTTTGCGTATTAATGGCATCGATGGCCGCTTGTTGACCATTGACGATAGACTGAATCTGCTCGTCAATATGCATCACTTGCATCAGTTTAATGATAGACACATCAGATGGTGCTTGCTTGTTCATTTGCTGCTTGGCAATATCATTGGTGTCCTTACGAACGGTATTAGGCTCACTGTGGACAATCAATTCTGCATTGGCATTGACGATAGGTGTTGATAGCAGCGTTGTCACCACCAAAGTAAGTAATGGATTGATAGTAGTAGGACGCCGACTGGTATTTTTTTTGGAAGATTTTAGGTAATTTTTCATATAGGACTCTTATTATTATAGGTGAAGATTATTTATTATATGGCAAATCTTATTAAGCACACTGATCATCTGGCAGGCGTAAAACCTCAGCATTGGGAACAGATAATGTCAAAATCGCTTCTTGAAATAATGGATTGGCACGGAATTGGTTTTCAATATCTTCAAATTTTTGCGCGATTTGCTGTTCTTGTTGATTACCAGCGATATCAACCGCTGCCACCATAAATATTTTTTTGGGGCCGACCCACTGATTTAATAGCTCCGTTAAGACATAGCAGTGGGTTTTTTCTGAGACTTTATAGCCAACCAAAAAATCACGATTGCGATTGATTAAAAAGATGGCAACCATACCCAATAATATGCCAACAATAATAGAACCAAGAGCATCCCAGAACGGCTCACCCGTATAGGCATGCATACCCATGGCTGCCGCTGCGACCACCAAGCCAATGACCGCGGCCAAATCCTCAAAAAACACCCCGCGCAACGTTGGGTTTGAAGTATTCACCACATAACCTAACGCACTGACATTGATAGCCTGACCATGCTTTTTACTTTGTAAATACGCCTGCACTAGAGAAAAACCTTCAAGCACAAAGGCCACTGCCAAAATAATAAAGCCAATGGTGTAATTGGTTTCTGTTTCAGGCGCATTCCACTCGGTGATACCGGTATAGATAGAAACAATCGAGCCTGCCATAAAAACGCCAAAAGCGGCAATCATCGACCACACATACGACTCTTTACCATAGCCTAACGGGTGACTGTTATCGGCAGGTTTGACCGCTTTTTTCTCCGCCACGATGAGTAGAGTGCCATTACCTGCATCTGCCCACGAGTGCGCTGATTCAGCAATCATAGAAGCGGAACCAGTCATAAATGCCGCCACCGTTTTGGCAATGGCAATAATAATATTCGCTCCTACGGCAATTAGCACAGTAACCAGCGACGAGGATTTCTCGTCTTCCTGCTTCTTGTCCTCCTGAATGTTTTCGGGGCTCGTGACGTTAGTAAAATTGAGCTTAGGATTGATACCGTCTTTAGAATTGCTAGTATCTTTGGTAAAATTGGCAATAGAACGCGCACTGCCAGCACCGCGGGTACGAACGGCTTGCGGTGCTGGCTGATCTTTGGAAGGAATGTTTGATGATACAGTTTTTTTTGAACTCATATGAGGCTCAATGAATGGTTAATATAATGAACTAAAACAGCCATCAAAAAAGTTAAGCCATGAGCACTAACTATTTTTAACTGCCTTATTTATCATTAAATTTAACCAAATAGCCGCTACTGGTCAGTAAGGTTTTCGTGAGACTTTGTTTTAGTATTGATGATTTTGCTAGATAAAATGCGCCTTATTTGGTATTGCTATGCTGAGCAAGCTCGCCAATCATGTCATTGTCCTTGCCGCTTTTATCTGTCATCTTATCAGCGCCCAGACTTTCGCCAATCATTTGATTGATGTCGCAGCTCGGGCGATGCGAGCTTTGCATGCGTAGCTCTTTACGCGCCAAGCCTGCGTCAAAACGACACTGTTGCATGGCGTTTTTAATCTCAAGCGCAGGTACAGGCGTCGGTTTACCGTTATCATCAATCGCCACCATAGTAAAATAGCAGCTATTGGTATGACGAATCGTACGGGCGCGAACGTCCTCCGCTTCAACCCGTATGCCCACTTCCATAGATGTTCTACCGACATAATTGATACTAGCAGCAAAAGTGACCAACTCGCCCACGTAGATAGGCTCGCGGAACATCACTTGATCGACCGATAGCGTCACGACATAGCTACCACTGTAGCGACTGGCGCAAGCATAAGCGACTTGGTCAAGCATCTTGAGCAAATCACCTCCATGGAC
>NZ_DAINDI010000066.1:12308-14776 GCF_036731945.1 Psychrobacter sp. | reverse complement strand
ATATACAATTCATGATTGAGAGGCGCGCTTTTGGCCGTAGAGCTGGTATTGTATTGCGACATAATATTCCTTGCTGTTATCGTAAAACCTATCTATTTTAAATATCTGTTATACAGCAGGTGTTGCTAAATCGCAAATAAAGACCGTTAGAGCGAGTGTAGGAGATATTTTTTATTTAGATGCCTATAGTTTTTCTCATTGTTTTGGAATTAAATTTTGACTGAAAGGCTTGCAAATGCTTCTATCTACCAAGTAAAAACGCAATCTTTCTAAAATCTGCAAAAAAAAGCTTGACGTATTTTTTATCTTTGCTAGAATACGCCCCACTTAGCAAGAACTCATTAGAGACTTTCTAAGCTCGCAGTAGGTCATAAAACCCTTACCGCTTATTCTCCAATAGCTCAGTTGGTAGAGCAACGGACTGTTAATCCGTGTGTCCCTGGTTCGAGCCCAGGTTGGAGAGCCATATTTTAGTTGTAAATCCTTTGAATCATTTTTGATTCGATTATGGCATTTGCCAAGACCCTCATCACTTTGATGGGGGTTTTTTTATGGCCGTTTCTTTGTAAGTGACATATTATTTAAAGATAACGATTGCTAATAATGAGGGCACACCTTCACATTAATCAATAGTTATCTAAATAATCATCTGAATGAAGACAAGCACTAGGGTAAGAAGATTGAGATATGAGCCTGCTCTTTATTTTCTTGAATAACATGGTCGTATGCTGACAACTGGCTATTTGTAAAGCTGTTGGTAAACTGCCACATGGTTGCAAATATCACACTTAACAGCACTGCCATCACTGCAAGAATCACCCAAAGCGGCGTTTCACTGGTGAGCTTATGCCTAATTTGATCAGGAATTGCCCAGAACGGTGAAAATTCGTTTTTATTACCACGTAAATGCTCGATTTCATCGCCCAAGCGTGAGATAAGGTAGCGAATCTTTTCAGGGGCCTCGAGGCGATACTTTCCTTGAAATCCTAGCAACATCGCGTAGTGATAAACTTCTAATGCCGCTAAACGCTGCTCTCCTTGTTCGCGCAACCCATCTAAGCGCTCAAAGAACTCATTACCGGCGATTTGTGAACCAAACAAATCTAACTGCAAAGGGTTAAGCTCCCACGCATCTTTTAGAGTCTGGAAGTCTGACTCTTGAGACGTCATGATGGTTTCATCAATCAACGCACAATAAGCGTATTTTGCTTCATGGATATCTTCTGATAGAAAGCCTTTTTTACGAGCGTTCATCTCAAACTTATCTAAAAAATCATAGATTTTTTGACGAAAATGACGAGGCTCGTTACTGAAATAATGATTGCGTAATAAAAAAACCAAATAAAAGCCGTCATACATAATATCAACCAGCGATTGACTGTTGATACGTCTATCAAGCCCTGCGGTTGAAACTTTTGAAGCAACCTCACCTGAGTCTAGTAAAGAAGGTGCGGAACCAATTGAATTATTTCCGAGCATGATTGTTCCTAATCCGTATTATTTTAAAAATCCGCTTAAAAAACTCATTTAAAAAAAGCCACTTAAAAACCATTTTAAAAATGCTAAAAAAATTACTGTACGATAGCCATCAGCTCAATTTTCAAATCATCAAAACCATTTGGTACATAAATACAGATGGATTCAGCTCTAATCATCTCGTCATACAGCTCGCCTACTGGCTCAATGGTGAAATAACTAAAGCCCGGTCTGACAGGAATAGCACTTGGCACTTGCGAGACATGTGAAATCGGTGAACCTGGTAGTGCAGATAGCACGCGCTTCTCTACGGCATCTGGTGTCGCAATTTTAAAGCGTCTTGGCACCAAATCTATTAACTCATGCATCGGTAGCGATGAGCTGACAGATAAATATAGCTGCGAGTTACGCGTGATTTTGTCACTGCTCAAATCGCCCATATAATATGAGTGTTTGGTCTGACGTAAAGGGATGGAGATAAAATTACTGGCAATAACGGTATTAAGAAGCTCACGGATGATGCCAATGATACTGGTAAAAGAATCATTGATATTATTATGGTGATATTGTGGTAAGTCGCCCACCTTATATAATGAGCTAAAAGTCGCCAACTGACTGGCAACATTGAGGAGCGCTTCATACAATCGTTCTGGGTGTAATTTCGCATTATTATATAAATGACTCAATTGTGAATAAGCGGTATTTAAGGTATGTAATAGCCAAAAAGAAGCAATATCCGATGAGCGAAATTCTAACAAATCATTATTAGACTGGCGATGGTGATCATAGAGCGAGCTTGATTTGGTATTAATCATCGTCATCAAACGATAGAGCTGATTGAGTAGCGCAGAATTGCTCATAATATGGACGCTTGGCACCATATAGTCTTCATCTAACTGATAGATACCTTGCGTACTGCGCGTCAGCTTAGCAACCAAGATAGAAAGCGTATCTTGACTCGGTACTTGCGCTGTATGGTTCAATTGCACACT
>NZ_DAINDI010000066.1:8023-12298 GCF_036731945.1 Psychrobacter sp. | reverse complement strand
GTGATAGCTTTAGAATATCAATCATTGCTTCTGCACCCTGAGTATATAAATCTTGGGCTTCGATACCCTCTCTTATATAACGGACGGGATTATCGCTATGCTCTGTCTGTATATTGCTACCATTATTCTGCACAATCTCTAGGCTCAAAAACACATAAACCTCATCGCCGTTATCTTGGCTGTCCAACCTCACCGCTTTAGGCAGTGCATCTGTACGCGGCGCTTGATATATCGTTCCATCGGGTAAAACGGCATAGATTGTTTCGAAGCTTAAGATATGACTTTCTAGCAGCTGGCTATCTATTTGCACATCAGCGATACCATAAGCGTAAGGATGCACGAGCATCATACTGAGCGCGCGCTGCGAGTTATGATAAGTGTCTTGAATCTGAAAATGCTGAGGTCTTAGAAATAAACCCTCGCCCCATAATACTCTGTTTTTACTCAAGACCATCTCCTACGCGCAACCAACCAATGGCTGTTGATAATATTTAAGTTTACTAGCAAGAATAGGTGCCAGTTCTGAGTTGATACCTTCTTTGATATTCACGTCACATGCGCCTACATTCAGGGTTAACGGCTTTTCAAAGTCGACACTACTTAGAGGAATCAATAGCTGTGAGCGCTTCTTGGTATACCTTAGCCCCACTTTAATCGCAATAAAGCGTGCCTCTTGCGGAACACTGAGCTTCAGCGCTGTTTGACGCCCAGGAATGATGTTTACCTCTTTAGTCGCCATCTCTACCAGTTCTGAAAACTGACTTTCATCTTCTAAAAATGCAATATGAGCAATACTGGCGGTGCCTTGCTTTTGACGACCCGCATTTGCATCAGTGCTTGGAAGTATTTGTAAGCTAATAGTTTGCCGTTTTAACTGAGTTTGTAGCGCTTGCTGTTCCGCATTCATCGCACTAAGTTGTTGCTGTTGCTGCTCAAGTTGGGCTTTCAGTTTTTCTAGATCTGTATAAGCGTTATCATTGGTATTTACATTAACATCGACATTTTTCTTACTTATACCTTCCTGATAAAGCTGGTTAGCAGATTGATAATTGTCTACCAATGAAGTTGATTGATTGGATTTTAATGTTTGGTTTGATTGACTCACTCTATCACTACCGCAACCAACCAACCCTATACTTAGCAGACAACACATTATTACTTTTATTGAAGTTTTTTCCATACAATTGCTCATATATAAATTTTTGATCATCATTACTAACTATTTATTGATTGGTTAAAATCTCAGCCATTTGTGGGCGACCAAGCACCCCAGGCTTACGGAGCTCAACATGCCCTAAATCCATCATACGCCAGTCACCACCCCATACCAGCCCTGCTGATTTTGCCACTTTACCATATAACTTATAGCCCTGCATCGCCCATGGATCTTTTTCACTAATGACAATCTTGCCGTTTCTAATAAAAGCACTGTCACCTGCTAGACCAAACTGATGATAGCTTTTATACGAGCCTGCCTTCGTCACGTGCGTCCCTTGTTTCAATAGCTTTGCTTGTCGCCCAGGGCTACGATATCCTTCTAGTAACACCATATCATAACCATATTGCTCACTCATCACCTTATATACAGTCAACATTCGCTGAACAAATTCAGAATTCATTTTATTCCAATTACGGTCAGCATTTTTGATATTAATATGACCGTTTGTGATATGTGAGGCCAATATATCGCCTGAGTAGCCAGTAGTATGGTCTTGAACACTTAAATCAGAGAGGTCAGGCTCAGGCAACATAAGCGGTCTTGTGATTGATAATGCATCAGTCTCGGCTTCAGGCCAATAACCGGCTTCCATTTGAGTAGCTTGATAACTGGCTATCTCCGCTTCAAGCTCAGCAAACAATTCTACTGGTGGCGGCGGCGGTGGGCGCAACTGCTCCCCGATTAGTAATTGATTGATTTGGGCGTTGGTGTTATTTGGCGTATCACTTTGAGTGCGATAAACCTCAAGAGAATTATGCGTCACTAGAAAATAACAAAGCACTGTCGTTGCTAAGACAATCAATAAACTAAAGGCAGGTATTGCCATAGCACTTATATTCAAAGATTGCGCATTCAAGTTTTTAAAAGTAACAAGGCTAATCTTCGAGTTACTAGGCTCAGCCGTAAGCTTAATACTTGGCCTTACTCGTGACTTGAGCAAAAAAACTTTGTCCTTTAATACCCATAAGTACTGAAAAGTATGACCAGCCTTTTGATAAAAACGACCGTATAGTTGACGATCAAATAGCATGACTATCACTACAATAGAAGTAAGCGTAAATATCGTGGTTATCAAATAAATCATAAGGCTAAATACGTTATTCCGTCAGACTCTCAAGATACGTAGTAAGCAGCAAGTACCTTTCTAAATCCTTCTATCGCCTACTTATTACCATTAAAACTGCCCGCTATTATATAGACAAAACAAAATTTTTTCTTAAAATACCGAACTTAGTTATATTATTTAATAAATAACCAATAAACGGTTGATAAATATAGTCTAAAATACATGACAAACTAAAGTAGGTATATTTAGTAGCCATAATAAAGAAAATACCATAAACTGCCTGTCATAAATTTGTTCTATCAGAGGTATTGAAGTGCATTCTAAGAAACGATTAAGCTATGCATTATATGCTTTAACCTTTATTTTTATTGCTTACTTACTATTGACTTGGATGTATTTTAAAGATAATGCAGTACAACTTACTGCGCTTAGATTATTACTTTGGTTTATCATTATCCCGATATCTTTGTTTGGTTTCATATTAACATTAAGATGGTTTAGAGATAAGTCTGACAGTAAAGAAAATAAAACCGAGCTTATTACCAACGAAAAGGCAGAACTATCGTTTTTAGAAACCTACCGATTGTTTGTCAAAGCTAGCATCAGCTTACCGGAAGGGAATAGCTGGTCTGAGATAATAGATAATAAAAACGACCTCACGGTATTGAGTGAAGATTTATCTGATTTTGATGGTTTACCGATTCTAATCAAGCCAATAGAGAGAGTGATAACTGAGCAAAACCCGTTATATCTTTCTCAAAACAAGAATGATTTTGCTAACGATGATTTTGAAATCGAAGCAGACAATTATGAGATTTATGACGAAACATATAACGACGACGATGAGGAAGATCGGGCGCAATCTACAGATACTCTGACCTTGCGTTTGTGCGCTTTAATTGATGAGCAGCTACGACTGAGTGATGAATTACTCTCCCTACTCGCTCAACATTTCTCTTATCTTGAACAAGATAAAGACGAGCCAAATTCAGCCATTCATATCCATCCTGATTGGCAGCCGCATTACCTTTTGGGCGCTAATAGCAGTAATCACAGTAGTGATATGGACGATGAAGAATCACGTAAGGACTTGCCTCCCCAAGCTCTGCCAAAATTATCTATTTATTTGTGTATACCAAACCTTGCTGATGCTGATTTTCTGATACGTTTTATCAAACAACAACTGGCTGATTATGGGATAGCAGATTCGTCATTCGAGGTCAGCATTGTACTTGCTGATGATGACTCCTATCAGCCGCTTGACTTTATCGATGAGCATCTTATAACGCTTGCCAAAGCCACTACTCCTGTAGCTTGTATGCTTATCACAGTAGACTCTCAAATTAATGAGGCTTGGGTAGAGTCGTCACTATATGAAACTGCGCTCGATAATACGATACCAACTGAAGCAGGAACCTTGTTATTCTTTTCTAATAAAGCTGCTCAAGAAGCTCTTAATTTAGAAAATAACTGCTCTATCTTACTGACTAAGGTCCCTAACGATACTCTCAATTTGCTAGACAATACTACAGATGCTGACTCCGATTCTTTGCAGGCGACTCCTCTTGAAAGAGATATTCGCCAGCACTACGCAAAAAACCTACAAAATATAAAGCACTTATTACTAAATGGCACGTCGACTATAGCCCCCGTTGACAAACCTAAAATGCAAAGCATAGAAAGACAAAATCTTGAACCTATTGCTGATGGATCAACCATTGAAGCCATAACCTCTAAAAAAAATATAAACGCTCTAACGGACATTAATCCATTAGAGCAGGCTTACAACCTATCTGCGTTTATGACATTTATCGACTCATTAATAGAAAAAGACGTACTGGTAAACGAACATCATTTAGGGCATTATATGCCATCAAACCTATGGTTAAAGACATATGTAAGCTTATCTTTACTGGTTTCTCAAGATGAACTCGATAAACAAGAGTCAGACTTATCGTTTTTAATTACCAAACATAAGAGTAATTGTATG
>NZ_DAINDI010000066.1:0-8013 GCF_036731945.1 Psychrobacter sp. | reverse complement strand
ATTTTTCGGATGCCGCTTAAGTATGTTTTTATTCATTATTTGACATTATAGTCGCCGTTCACTCTGATCTGATAACTCCCTACTATTTTAAGATTACATTAGGTAGCAAGTATGTTTGCAAGATTTTTTCATCTTATTTACCACCCAAGAGTATTATTAGTCTTAGGGGTTATCGTCGCTTTGGTTTTACTTTACGATTATGTGCCACTAAAAACCTTCGTCATTATTCTTGCTGTTACCGTCACTTGTGCCCTACTGTCCACCTTAGGTTACTATTTTTGGAAAAAACGCAAACTTGCCTCGGCAGACTTGGCAAATTTGGTAGAAGACAATGGCGACGAATATAATAAAGACGCCATTGCTAAAGATGAGAACGCGCAAGAGGTACAAGCATTACGTCAGCAAATGCAAGACGCCATTAAAACCATTCGTAAATCAAAAATCGGCGATCAAACTGGTAAAGCAGCATTGTATGAGCTGCCCTGGTATATGGTCATCGGTAATCCAGCAGCCGGTAAAAGCTCAGCGGTACTACACTCTGGGTTAAAGTTTCCATTTATGGAGCAAACCAACAAGCTATCAGTCAAAGGTGTGGGTGGTACGCGTAATTGCGATTGGTTTTTTTCTACTGAAGGGATTCTGCTCGATACCGCAGGGCGTTATTCTGCTTATGAAGACGATCGTTCAGAATGGCTGTCATTCTTAAACCTACTGAAAAAGAACCGTCCCAAGGCCCCTATTAATGGCATTATTATCGCCGTTAGTATTGCAGAATTGACCAAAAATGAGCCTAGCTATGCACTGGATTTGGCCAAAAACTTACGTAGCCGTGTGCAGGATTTGACCGAACAACTAGAAGTTTATGCCCCTGTTTATGTGGTATTTACCAAGATGGATTTGGTATCAGGATTTCGTGATTTCTTTCATGATTATGAGCAAGAAGATCGCGGGCAAGTATGGGGGGCGACCATTCCTTATCCAGAAGACCCCGACAACATCAATATTACAGATGTTTTTGAAGAGCATTTTGGCGTATTGGTCAATGGTCTAAAAGATTTAAGCACCACCAAACTGTCGTTACGCCATCAGCGTACTGTCTCACCCAGTTTAATGACATTTCCAATGGAATTTCAGTCATTGCGTCCTATGATACGTACCCTCATGCACGCTCTGTTTGAAGACAATCCTTTTCAATTTAAGCCGATATTGCGTGGCTTTTATTTCACCAGTGCGCTCCAAGAAGGCCAAGTTAGCAGTCAGATGACGCTACAAATGGTACAAAATTTTGATTTGCAGCCACCAGCCGTTCCTCTTAATTCTCAGCAAACTAGCACTGATAAACCTTATTTTTTAAACGATCTTTTTTCCAAGGTTATTTTAAAAGACAAGCATTTGGTTAAGCAGCACAAGAACCGTGATAAACGTAGCCATCGCGCCTTGGCAACCTTAGCATCTGTCGTGGTGCTCTGCGCGGCGGCTGGGCTATGGACGTGGTCATATGCCAATAATAAACAGCTGACTGAACGGGTAGGAGCAGATTTACAACAAGTCGCTCAAATCCAAAAAAATTCAAACGGTGATTTGCAATCACAACTAGAATCACTCAGTATTTTACAAAGTCGCATAGAGCAGCTTGAGGCGTACGAAGAAAATCGCCCTCTCTCGTTAAGTTTTGGCTTATATCAAGGCGACAAGCTCAAAGAAAAACTGTTATCAGAATACTATAACGGTATTGGCATCATTGTCTTAGCACCTACCAAACAAAATATAGAAAAATTCCTTACTGAGGTCAATGCTAATACGGCACAACTAGTCGTTAAAGAGCCAGAGGCGCAAGAAAGTGAGTCTGCAGCTGGCAATACTAATACCTATATCCAATCAGATCCTACCGATGTTGAAGATGCTTACAATGCGCTCAAAGCGTATTTGATGCTAAGCAATCACGAGCATTTAGAAACCAGCCATTTGAGCGATCAGATGACGCGCTTTTGGCGTACTTGGCTTGAGGCCAATCGCGCAGATATGCCGCGCGATAAAATGATTCGACAAGCCGAGCGAATTTTGAGTTTTAGCTTGGCTCATATTAACGACCCAAGCTTTCCTTTGATTCAAAACGACTTAGGATTGATTGATAAAACCCGCATCAACTTATCTAAAGTCAGTAAGGGCCAGCCTGCACGTGAGCGTGTTTATTCCGAGATAAAAATGCGCTCATCAGCACGCTTTCCGGCAGTGACGGTGGCACAGATTACTCAAAATACAGATAACGAAGCATTATTAGGTAGCTATGTGATTTCTGGCACCTTTACCAAGCAAGCATGGGAATCTTTTATCAGTGATGAAATTGATAAAGCGGCGACTAACAAAATGGTGGCTGACGATTGGGTATTGGCAACCAGTAGCCAAAACGACTTGACCTTGACCGGTAGTCCTGAACAAATACGCCAATATTTGGTCAGTCGCTATAAGCAAGAATATATCAGCGAATGGAAGCGGTTTTTATCACAAGTCTATATTCGTGACAGTAAAGGCTTTGACGATCATGCGGTACTATTAAATCAGCTGTCTAATGCCACAGAATCCCCTTTAAAGACTCTATTTGAAACCGTTGATCGCCAGACCCAATGGGATAATAAATCTACAAGCTCGTCTTCGGCTGATGGCGCGCAATCTCGGCGCTCGTTCGTAACTTGGTTTAAGCAAACCATTCTTCGTCAAAGCCCAGCGGAGCTTCGTCAGGCAGAAGCCATGATAGATAATAACCAATCAAGCCCTAATGCTACTGTGATACCCGCAAGTTCAGGCTTGATTGCGCAAGAGTTTTCCGCTATTCACAATTTGGTCACGCCAAGAGAAGACAATCAAAACCTGTCTTTGTTGGATAACTACTTGGCAAGTTTGGGTCATATTAGAACCCGCTTTAATAATATCGCTCGTAGTGATGATATTGGTCCCGATGCCTTGTTGTTTGCCTCACAGACTTTAAGTCCTGAAGGCTCAGAGCTTACCAAATCTTTACAGATATTAGATGAACAAATACTCAGTCAAGCCAACTCTGAGATGAAGCAGTTGGTACGCCCATTATTAAGTGAGTCCCTTACGCGCTCATTTAATATGCTTTTAAAGCCTACCAAAGATGAAATTAACAAAGTTTGGCAAGCACAGGTCTATAAGCCCTTTCTTGACAATTTGGGCAATAAATATCCGTTTACTGCCAATGCCAATTTAGAAGCCACGCCTGCTGAGATTGGGCAGTTCTTTGGTGAGGATGGCTATGTAGCAAAATTCGTCAATGAAACCTTGTCGCCCTTTATCATTCGCCGCGGTGATCAGATATCGAGCAAAATTTGGAATGGTGCAGGTTTGGGACTCAGTCCGAAGTTTGTGGCTGACTTTGGTCGCTACTTCGTCAATTATACTGGTGGTAATGGCAGTGGTACGGCAGGCGCCGCAGGTGCTAATGGTGCCTCGAATCAAACCACCTTTCAGATTATGCCATTACCAGTTAGCGGCTTAACAGAATATACCATTGTCGTCGATGGTCAGCAGTTGCGTTATCGCATGGGCACCCAAGCGTGGACGACATTTGTATGGCCAAACCCTAGTAGCCAGCCAGGTGCCAGTATTAGAGCCAAGGATTATGATGGCAAGGACTACACTGTCTTTGAAGAGGCTGGTAGCTTTGGGGTAGAGCGCCTTATCAATAGCGCGCGGCGCACCGAGCTTGGCGATAACATCTTTGAGATGGCATGGTCAGGTGATGGTATCACTGTCTCCGTCCGCTTTAGGATTATCAGTGGCAACAGCAGCACCGCCAGTCAAGGTCGCTCAAGCAATCCTTTTACGGGTATGAAACTGCCTAACGAAGTGATTGGGCTTGGGGTTACGCGTACCGCAAAGCCCACAACGGCAGTAGCTCCTAACAGCGATAATACCAATGAGCGTGATACAAACGCTCAAAACCAACCCTTGAGTAGCTCGCCACGCACAAACACCGCACCGCAAAATCCGGATGCTAGTGAACGGGCGGCGAATGGCGTAGCTAACTCTGCAACAGGCAATGACGATGTCAGTGAAGCGTCTCATTTGAACACTGCTACTAGCGATGCTAATGCCAGCTCTGAGCCGCAGGAGCAAAATCCATGACTTCTGAATCATTACCATTAGTATATTTTGGCAAACTGCCTGCACGTGGTGACTTTATTCGTACGCGCACTCATATCAGTGAAACCAACGATATTGATACTTGGGTCAGTCAGGCACTAACAGAATCAGAAATATTAGGAATCTCAACGACGCAAGCTGCATTAACTGAGCACTCACTAGAGAAAGAACCTTTAAGAAATGGCGCTATAAAAGAAGACACAGCGCTATATTTCAGTCACATCGATACGACGGCCAATAAAATCGTCACTGGTGTCCTGATATCCAGTCACGATAGCAATCAACGCAGCTACCCTTTGATTGGCTTTGGCCTGATGTCTCACGATAAACCCAAAAGTTGGATGAATTATGTACCGATTAAGTCTCTGTCTTTATGGGATGACGTGTCTGACGCCTTAATAATCGCTAAATCTCAAACCGACACTATCAAAGTAATGGAAGATTTAAATGATTGCTCGTTGGTTGTCGATCAAAATGCCAGTACCCACTACTATAACTTCATCAATACCACCACGCTGCAAGATATTGCAGACTTAATAGGTATCGATAAAGCACATTTGGTCCAACAAATTATTGCCACGGGTTTACTATTTTTACCGACTCACGCTAAAGGCTTTCATGGGTTAAACAAATCTATAAGCTGGGCGCTACCCGCTGAAAAGGCTACTGCTATATATATGGCAACCTTTTGGCATGACTTGATTCATGGGTTTTATCAGCCTCATCAACTACAGCTTAATACCTATGTTTATCGAACCTCTGCGCATTACCAGCTGCTATTGAGCTTTAGCAAACCGGACAGTCAGCTACTTGCTCAATTATTAACGCATAAAAACACTCTACCTGCTGATTGGGTCTCAATTGGAGATAGTGGTTGGACACAAAGTTATATCGATGAAGATATTGGTTTGACTCGATTCAACAAAATATTGTTGCAAGACGATCTTTATTTGTATGACACCAGACAATTATTTAAGCAAATATTTTTAGCTCAATAAGGCTTATTGTCTATTTTTTCCTATTTATACACCTGATAAACATTGAAGTAAAAAAGGGTACTGCCATGCTAACTCGTTTCTCAATCAAGAATTCTAGGCTAATAGGAAGTAGAAAAAACCTATTATTGGCAGCAATCACTACCTTATTTATGAGCGCGATGGTCTTTG
This sequence comes from Psychrobacter sp., assembly GCF_036731945.1. Classification (GTDB taxonomy): domain Bacteria; phylum Pseudomonadota; class Gammaproteobacteria; order Pseudomonadales; family Moraxellaceae; genus Psychrobacter. The sequence continues at coordinate 2,683 of NZ_DAINDI010000066.1, read as the reverse complement.
CTGCTCAAGATAGCCTACATAACGATCAAGATGTACCTGTGGTTATAAAAGGCGTTGTTGCCACAAGTTCAGATAAGCAGCAGCTTCTTGATAAGCTCAAGGCTCAGTACCCTGATAAACCCGTCAGAGATGAAATCGAAGTGCGCTCAAATATCAACATACCGACCAATTGGCAACAAGTAGCCACTGCCATTATTGACAGCGACATCGCCAATATACGTCAAGGTCGGATAGATATTCATGGTACGACTATTAGCCTACATGGCAAAGTCAGCAGCCTTGAACAAAAACAAGCCATCCAAAACCGCATTCATACGCGTTTGACCGATCTTTATCAATTAGAGAATCAGCTGGTTGTCACTCAAGGCGAACAACAGCTCATAGATGAGACTTTAGGCAATCGTATCGTTGAGTTTGAATCAGGAAGTGCCAACTTAACCCCAATGGGGCTTGGTATCCTAGATGATATGGCAGGGGTACTACAGCGGGTCGGTGATAAACCTGTAACTATCACCGGACATACAGACAATGTCGGTAATTCTGCTAGTAATTTAACACTATCGAATCAGCGTGCGGAAGCGGTAAAACAGTATCTTATTGGTCGCAACATTGATGCTGCTCGCCTAAGTACTGCTGGCAAGGGGGATCTAGACCCTATTGCTAGCAATGATAATGAAGAAGGACGCACGCGTAATCGTCGTATCGAGTTTACCCTTGCTGAATAACCTTTATTTGATAGTAACCATTATTAGTGATAACTCACTCAGAATAATAAAACCTGGCAATTTATATACTTCATAGCACCGCTTTACATTGCTTAATAAAATGGGACAACAACCATGCTACGTTTGCTCAATACGGCGCTACCCATGCATCTTGATAGGCTATATGCCAGTGAAGGCAGTAGCCAAGCTCCTTATGCCAGTGCCAAACAAGATATTGTTGCTCATCAAACATGGCAAGATGAATTGCTCAATGCCGAGTATGAGGCAGCTATCATTGAGCGCTTAAATCCTAATAGCGGTTATCAGCATCAACAGCATGGTATCGACACTTATGTGCTACAGGTCTACATTCACGAAGGCCATCATTTGCCCTTCTCTTCTTGTACGGATTTAATTGGTAGTCCTTTAACCTTATGCTTTGATACGCCGAATGGCAGCGGCTATCGCCATCTATATCTAACCGCTATTTGTCAATTGGATCATGATGGCAGCTATGGCTATTACCGCCTACTCGCACAGCCTATTACTTATCGTTTGCATCAACATTTAAGCAGTCATATAGATACTGAAACTTCTGTCCAAACGATGGTCGCACAGCGCACAGCGGCGCTAGACATAGAAGTCATCGATGACAGTAACAGGGATGAAGATGCAAGCTGGGTACCTGCGCGTATGACACAATGGCAAATAAGTGATTGGTCACATATTTGTGAGCGGCTCTCGCGTCAAGGTTTAACCGCTTACCTGCGTCATCAGCAAACTTCTGAGCACCGCCCGCCGAAGCTGATCATAACCTCAGCATATCCAAGCGATAATGATAACATCAGTCAGAATATTGGCGCATTACGCTATCAGCAAGTACTACACGATCGTGTTCATGCGCCTGTCTTAGCAATCAGCGAGCATGTTACGGTACAGCCTGATTCTGTCATCATGCAACGCTTCAATGCCGCAAAGGTTGCACACCCTACTCAAACGGCTGAGATTATTTTTGGCGATGACAACCCCAAGCAAAATAATGGCAACGACAATACGCTGACTTTCGATAGTCCTGCCGCCTTTGCTCCAGTGACGGATACCGAGGCCATAGATGAGGCGGCTATCATCGCAAACAGCCATCAAAGTCAGTATAGCGTCTATCATGCTCTCAGCCATGCTACAGATTTAAATATCGCTGACACCTTTGTATTAGCCGAGCATAGCGCACTGAATCAGCATTACCGCACCACTCATATCGTACATTTAGCACGTAATAGCCTCGCTCATGTGACAGGATTAACAAGTAGTCGCCGCCATCATCAGCGTCACGCCTCTTCTTTAGAGGCTGGCACTCACCTAACCCAACTTAGATTAATCACTGCTAATACTCCGTGGGTCGGTCAGCTCTATAGTAAACACGCGTTGCCACCAATGACGGGCATCACTGAAATGCAAAATGAAATTGATAGCCGTAATCATATGACGCCGACCAAAAGCTATTTATTAGATAGCTCCGCTCAACCAATCAATCGCCTTGAAGCACAAGCAGGTGCTAATTACGGCAGTCACTTCACCCATAGGGCTGACGACCAAACCCTCATGCAGTCTATCGGTGATGGCGAGCATCTGATCAATACGGGTAGCTTATTATCATCAAGTCGCCCAAGCCTATTTTCCACTGACAATGAACAAGCGGTCGAAAGCGGTTATCGCAACACGGGTAACGGCCTATCTGAATGGGTGACTGACCACCGTACAGAGCAAGCTTACTCTCAGCTAAAAGTAGACAGTGCCGGGATATCTGCCAGTCTAAAAATGGGGGTTATCAGTCCATTAGACACCGCCAAACGTCAAGGCATCAGCGCCACTACCAATGCCCAAATCAATATAAAGTCAGGTGACGCCTTAGCCCTTTCCACTCAACCGCAAACTCACGCGCAAGTCCAAGAGCACAATTACCAACAGCATACCCCGACCCT
>NZ_DAINDI010000065.1:8438-17155 GCF_036731945.1 Psychrobacter sp. | reverse complement strand
AGCGCGTCATCATACGTCCGCCATCGGCTGAGCTACGTCCTGATCAAGAAGACCAAGACAGCTTGCCAGACTATGACGTGCTAGATGGAATTTTGATGTCGTATATCGACGAAGATATGGGCTATCAAGATATTGTCGATAAAGGATTTGATGCCGATTTAGTCGCTAAGGTGATTAAAATGGTTGATAATAGCGAATTCAAACGTGCTCAAGCGCCGATTGGGACTAAAATCAGCCATAAAGCCTTTGGCCGTGAACGCCGTTTTCCTTTAGTCAATAAATGGTCGATAAAAGGCTAAGCGTCAACGACTAAAGTTGCTATTCCAATCTTTTAGATGTCTCTGTAGTCTGAATACACTACCCTTTAGATAAAGGCTAAAAGGTTGAATAACTTTACGTTTCTATATAATTTGATATAATATAATCAGAATGTTTTATAATAAGCTGGGTACTTACCCAGCTTTTTTAGTTTTTATTGATAAAGTTTTCTTTATATAAAACTCTTTGAATAAATAATTAAACCCGGTTCTCTACTTTTCTATATTTCAACTACTTTCAATTTAACTACCCTACCTATCGTTATCCGAGTCCGTCATGAGTTTGCTAACCGCTAGTATCTTTCTTTTATTATTACTGGCTTTGAGTGCCTTTGTTTCTGGGGCAGAAATTGCTATCGCTGCTGGTCGCAAGATTAAGCTACAAATCATGGCAAAAGAAGGCGAAGTCCGCGCCCTTGATGTCCTGCATATGCAAGAAAATCCTGGCGGATTTATTACGGTGGTGCAAGTTGTGCTGAATGCCGTCGCCATTTCAGCAGGTGCGGTTGGTGAGTCGGCGATTAGCCCGTATTTACAGCTGTTGGTTAAGAATGAAGCGGTGTCATCGGTTATCTCATTCGTCGTGATTACCAGCTTATTTTCTCTACTTGCCGATTTGATGCCCAGACGTTTGGCGATGTCTAATGCAGAAGTTTTTGCGGTGCGGCTAGTACGCCCTATGATGGCGCTGACATTTATTTTTAAGCCAGTTATTTGGGTCTTTGATGGCGCAGCAAACCTGATTTTTGAATTTTTTGGTATCTCAACCACGCGCCAAGATGACATGACGCCAGAAGACATTTATGCGGTGATGGATGCGGGCGCAGAAGCTGGTGTGATCAAAAAACAAGAACATCATTTGATTGAAAATATCTTTGAGATGCAAGAACGTACCGTTACTTCGGTCATGAATCCGCGTGAGCATATCGTCTATTTTGATAGCAAAACCAGCACCGAAGAAGTGGTTGAGGTCATGATTGCCCAGCCACACAATAAGTTTCTGGTCTGTGAGGAAGACGATTTAGAGCAAATTATCGGCTATGTAGAGTCGCGCAGCTTTCTAGCTTTGGTGCTCAATCAACAAGAAGTCAGCCTAACTGACAAAGCGCTGTTAAAACCGGCGTTATTTGTACCCGATACCTTGTCTTTGTTTGAAGTCTTAGAGATGTTTAAATCGACCGGCGCTGACTTTGCCGTTATCGTCAATGAATATGGCTTGGTAGTTGGTGTCATTACCCTGCGTGATGTAATGAGTATTGTGATGGGCGAGCTGGTCACAGTTGAGGAGCAGCCTATCGTACAGCGCACCGATAACTCTTGGCTTATCGATGGTATGACGCCCATTGAAGATGTGGTTCGAGCGCTCGATATCGTTAATTTACCGCGCAGTCAAAACTATGAAACCATCAGCGGCTTTATGATGTATATGCTGCGCAAAATCCCTAAGAAAACCGATACCATCGAATACGCCAACTATCGTTTTGAGATTATCGCAACTGACAATCTGAAAATTACCCAGCTACTTGTCACCAAACTTGAAGAAAAAGTTTTGTAAAAGCTGCATTTTAAAGTGCATTTCACGATAAATAACCGTATAAATTTAAAGAGTTTGACCCTCAATTAATGGGTTAAATAAGAATACAGAAATCAGGTACGCGCCCCAAATATCGCCGTGCCGACGCGTACCATCGTAGAACCATTGGTAATCGCGGCGCTCATATCATCACTCATGCCCATACTCAGCGTATCCCACTGCTGTAATTCCGGATATTCTCGCTTGATATTGTCAAATAATTGCTTGGTGCGAGCAAAAGCATCAGTATTGGCTTTCGCTGGAATAATCATCAGCCCGCGTAATTGCAAGCGCTCGTAATCTCTAATCGCGCTTATCAAGTCTGGCAGCTCAGCTGGCAAACATCCTGACTTACTGCTTTCGTTATCAATATTGATTTGTATCAACACATTAAGCGCTGGCAGCTCAGCTGGGCGTTGTTCGTTTAAACGTTTGGCGATAATCTCACGCTCAAGCGTTTGCACCCAATCAAAATGCTCAGCAATATCACGGGTTTTATTACGCTGAATACTGCCAATATAATGCCAAACGACGGGTTCACAGTCCGGCTGTAGTCGTAAAGCTTGTATTTTCTCAATAGCCTCTTGCAAGTAGTTTTCACCAAAATCATGCTGCCCTTGACGAGCTAACGTCGCAATCATCTCAGCAGGTTTGGTTTTAGACACTGCTAATAAAGTGACCTCGTCTTTCTGCCTTGTCGCTTGAACAGAGGCGTGCGCCACCTGCTCGCTTACTTGCTGCCAATTTGCAATCAATTTTGACGCATCAAAATTATCTTCATTATTTTTTTTATCAGCTAAACTCGTAGCGTTAGTTTGTGGTGTAGAGGTAGTGTTCATAAAAAACTCACAGAAGGAATTAGGCAATTAATTTAAGAATTATCAACAGAAGAAAATATGAATTTAAGTAATGGATACTCCGAGAGGAAGCTAGTATTAACGTCCTATTAACGAAACAACAAATATTCGGACTATTTTTACATTTTATGCATATAGTAGATGGTTAAATAGCAGCAGTCTTGTTATCATATTGTTACGTGGTCTAACATATGCTACCGAAAAGATTACTAATCGTAACAATTAAGATTGCCTCATTTTAAGATGATTGACTAAAAGGGCATTTTAGAATGAAAGTTCGTTATCCATTCTACGCACTTTTTGGCTCATTTTTATTTATTGATAGGAATATCCAATTATGGCTGAGCAGAATAATTTAAGCATCGAAGACTTATTGCGCTTTACCGTTAAGCACAAAGCGTCGGATTTACATATTTCAGCCGGTATGCCAGCGATGATTCGTGTCGATGGTGAGATGACCCGTATTAATATGCCTGAAATGACGCATCAAGTGGTGCATCAGCTTATTTATGACATCATGAATGATAAGCAACGCGCTGACTTTGAAGAGTTCTTTGAGACCGACTTCTCTTTTGAGATTCCAAATCTAGCACGTTTTCGTGTTAACGCTTTTAACCAAAACCGCGGCGCTGGCGCTGTTTTTCGGACCATTCCCTCTAAAGTTCTCACCATGGAAGACTTGGGTATGGGCGAAGTATTCAAACGGGTATCCGACTTTAAACGCGGTGTGGTACTGGTCACGGGTCCAACGGGCTCAGGGAAATCTACCACGCTTGCTGCCATGATTGATTATATCAATGAAACCCGTAAAGAGCATATTTTAACCATTGAAGACCCGATTGAATTTGTCCACGAGTCTAAAAAGAGCTTGATTAACCAACGCGAAGTCCACCGCGATACCTTAGGTTTCGAGCCAGCATTGCGTTCTGCCCTACGTGAAGATCCAGACGTTATCCTCGTTGGTGAGTTACGTGACCTTGAGACCATTCGCTTGGCATTGACTGCCGCAGAAACAGGGCATTTGGTCTTTGGTACTTTGCACACCAGCTCTGCTGCCAAAACCATTGACCGCGTCATTGACGTCTTTCCTGCAGCCGAAAAAGATATGATTCGGGCGATGCTTTCAGAATCGCTACAAGCGGTCATCTCACAAACGCTACTACGTCGCCAAACCGGTGGACGTATTGCTGCCCATGAAATCATGCTAGGCACGCCTGCGATTCGTAACTTGATACGTGAGAATAAAATCGCGCAGATGTATTCTGCTATCCAAACTGGTGCAGGTGAAGGCATGATTACCCTTGATCAAACGCTTAAAAACTTGGTTTCAAAAGGTACCATTAGTAAAGATGTCGCTCGCCCTTATGCCAAGCAGCCTGAAGCCTTTATTTAGTAAGGGTTTACATTGCTTTAAAATTTTTAACATAAATTTTTGTTAAAGTTATAGACAGACATTTTTCCTTAGCTTTAGTTATTTTGAACGGTTGTTATTGCCCGCTTTAAAAGTTTATTGCAGCAATTTTAATCTATATATTCCAAATGTAGGTACGTTATGGACATTGATAAGCTTTTACAATTAATGATTAATAAAAACGGCTCTGACCTTTTTATTACTGCTGATGTCGCGCCGTCCATGAAAATCAATGGCAAAATTTTGCCCGTTGGTAAAACGCCGTTAACCGCTGAGCAAACCATGAGATTGGTTAAAGGAGTGATGACACCAAGCCAGCAAAAAGAGTTTGACGAAACCAACGAGTGCCAATTTGCGATTTCAGATCAGGCACAGCAAGCGCGCTTTCGGGTCAGTGCCTTTATTCAGCGCGACATGGCGGGGATGATTTTACGGAAAATCGAAAATAAAATCCCTACCGTCGAAGAGCTGCGCCTGCCCCCAGCGCTAAAAGAGCTGGCCATGAAAAAGCGCGGTATTATCTTGTTGGTTGGCGCGACGGGTACGGGTAAATCAACCACACTTGCTGCGATGATTGGCCATCGTAACCAGAATTCACACGGTCATATTATTACTATCGAAGATCCGATTGAGTTTGTGCATAAGCACCGCGGTTGCATCATTACCCAGCGCGAAGTCGGTATCGACACCCATTCTTTTGAAGCAGGTCTTAAAAATACCTTGCGCCAAGCGCCTGATGTGATTTTGATTGGTGAGATTCGTAACCGCGAAGTCATGAGCTACGCGATTCAATACGCAGAAACAGGGCATTTGGTCTTTGCCACTTTACACGCCAATAACGCCAACCAAGCGATTGACCGTATCATTCACTTTTTTGAAACCAGTCGCCATAATCAGTTGTTTATGGATTTATCCTTAAACTTGCAAGCTATTATCGCTCAGCAATTAATTCCAACGCCTGATGGTAAAGGACGCCGCGCTGCTATTGAGATTTTATTAAACTCACAGCTGATCAGCGACTACATCCGTAAAGGTGAGGTGCACGAAATCAAAGATGTGATGACGCGCTCACGTGATAGCGGCATGCAAACCTTTGACCAAGCGCTGTTTGATTTATATGAAAATGGTGAAATTACTTATAAAGAAGCCATTCTCCACGCTGACTCCCCTAACGATTTACGCTTAAAAATTAAACTAAGCAGCAAAAGTGGCAACGTCAACTTAGATGAAGGCGCCGATAGTTTATCGTTAGATATTACTTAAACCAGCTCAATTTGGTTAAATTTGCCCATAAAAAAGCCCTCATCAAATGTGAGGGCCTTTTTATAGTTATTAAATTAACAGTTTTTTAGAGATTATCAATATCAAATAATCGTTTTCTAAAACGCTTACTTAGCGTTGTCTCTACAAGCTTGATTATCACAAATACCGTACAGCACCAAAGAATGACCAGATAGCTTAAAGCCATGCTCTGCCGCTACTTTGGTCTGCTCTTCTTCAATGGTTTTGTTATGGAACTCGACGATTTTGCCGCAGACATCACAAACCAAATGGTCATGATGCTCTTCTTGAGTAATCTCAAACACTGATAAATTGTTTTCAAAGTTGTGGCGCTCAACGATACCGGCTTGCTCAAACTGGGTTAATACGCGGTAAACGGTTGCTAGCCCCACATCTTCGCCTTGATCAATCAGTGCTTTATATACCTCTTCAGCACTCATATGATGCAGCTCTGCACTTTCAAGCAGCTCTAAAATTTTGATACGTGGTAACGTTACCTTTAAACCCGCTTTACGTAAATCTTGATTGGTAAAAGAAGCCATAATATCCCTTCTGACTATGAAAGTCTTAGCAAATGAATTCAAAAAACAGGAGTTAAATAAACATCAATAGTTAATAATAAGTGCTGATAAAATATAAAAACAATAAAAAATGAGCGATTATGCAGAGCATTTTTTTGTGAAAAATCACTGCCAAGTGTTTGAATTTAAAATATAAATAATAAAGGCAGCAAGATAGCGCTTGGTAAATAATGTCGTAAGTGGTAGGCAATTGCAAGTAAATGACGTATCATTTGTGCAAGATTGCCTGCAAGACCCCCATTATCGGTTTTTAGCAGCGCCTAACCCATTTTTTATGAGTCATTTTACCATGATAAAGACCTTTAATTTTCGTTCGTTAAGCTCTGCAAACGCATTACGTAAGATTGCCATGACGACTATGCTCAGTGCCACTGTGGCTATGTCTGGCTGCTCATTACTGAGTGTTTATAAGATTGATTTGCCCCAAGGCACTGCTATTACCCAAGCGCAAGCGCAAAAAGTGCAAGTAGGTATGAATCAAAATCAGGTGCTTTATATTCTTGGTAGCCCAGCAATCAGAGACACGCTCGCGCCAAAACGCTGGGACTATATTTACGATTATAAAGCCGGAACAGAAGGTCGCCGCCAAGGTATCGCCGATGTCAAAAATGCCAGCCAGCACTTGATTGTTTATTTCGATGATAATGGTATAGTGACCCGCATTGAAGGTATCGATAGCCTACCAGCATCATAAATCTGATAGAAATTTCTAACGACTAGCTGCGAGATTTATTTTTGCGCTGAGACATAGGATCAGCGCTTAAGCTGCGATAAACCTCTATCCGATCAGACGGCTGCAATCTATAGTTTAGCGGCTGCTTTTGCGCATATACTCCCACATGCCAACGCTTAGCCGTTGGCGTTGTCGTATTGGCAACCTGCTCGCACCAGCTTGCTAGCTCTTCAAACTGTTTTAGCCAACCTGCCTGAGCCAAGGCCTCATACAAAGTTGTGCCCTGACTGACTTGAACAGTTTGATAATGCTGGCGCACCGCCTCTTCTGCATACGCCAGATATACTGTTATCAAATCAGTCTGCTCAGTCTGAGCTGGGTTAACGTTAACCTCATCTTTATCAGCTGTACTATGGTTAACAGCGGTCATCAGCTTAACCACTGCATCACCCAACCGATTAATGCTAACAATAATGCCAGCGGCACAATTAGGCGTATCGCCACCCGCCATAAGTTATAAAAGGCTTCATTGCCAAAGTTTAAAGACTTACGCAAGTGGCTGATTTTCATCTGCCAACCAGCAAAGACGGACAATAACAGCACGGCGATACTACTGATAATCACCAAGATACCGACTAGCCAATTGGTCGGTATGGCGACGACTAACAGCAGCGCTAGCACAAACGTTAATACCACGCTGACTAGCAAACCAAATCTGTGCGCCAATTGCTGAGAGCTATAATGTAATAAATAGCTGGCCACAAACAGTACCCCAACCGAATAAAGTAACTGCCCGATTGGTGGCAGTGCCATGCCGCTGATAAATAAAGCGACCACACCAACGACTAGCTGTAATATCCAAATCGGTAACACCAGCTTGGTTGCGCGATATGCTGGCGCGGCACTATTACCAGTGGTTTTTTGCGCATTGTGATTATCAGCCCCTACCGCCGTGACCGCTTGCTTGCTCACTAAGTTTTGACCAAACCAGTATAAACCTGTACCCGCACCGACGCTCACTAACGCCAAAGCCACTGCTCGTGCCCATTCACTTAAGCTGACATCGGTCATAGCAAAAGCGATATTTGGCAAGCCGTTGGCCACACCCAATAATAGACCAACCAGCATTAAACCCAAGCCAATTGGTAACGGCGCCACGCCGAGTAAGCTTAATAAAACGGCGATGACCATCAATCCTGCAGCAATGGCAAAGCTTGGTACATTAGGTACGCTATTGAGCTCCGTCAAAGCGGCTAAAATGCCGGTGCTTGCTCCCGATATGACAAGCGCAGCAATGAGGATAGAAACCAGTGCCGCGAGCCACCCAAAACTGCGCCAAAAGGTGCTGGCATCGGCTTCGCGCGTAAGCTTTTGCATACCTGCTAACGGTGCTTCAGCGCTACGATAAGCCAACGCAATTTCCGCATACACAACGGGCAGAGAGACCAGTAGCATCGCCAACAGCCACAGCAACCAAAAGTCAATCTCGCCTATAGATGCGGGTGCAAACCAGCGAAATAACAATAGCGGTAGCAGCGCGGCGATAAAGTAAGAAGCATAGCGAATCATCATAATCTAAATCCAAGCGATTCAAAGTGAATAATAGTTAAGGCTATAAAGCACTGATAGATATCTATATTTTCTATGATAGCGTCATATAAAAGCGGCTTAATTCTCATAAGGGTTAGCAAAGCTTATGAGAATTATATAAGGACTGACAGTTATAAAAAAACCCCGAAATCGGGGTTTAAGAGCTAAATCATAACGGCGGCAGCAAATTGCTTCACTTATTATATAATCTCACTAAGCGCGTCAAAGTGCGAGCCGCTACCTAGGTAGCAGATTAGTGAATCGCGCTCACATAATCTGACAAGATACGAATATCGCGATCAGACAGTTTTGCCGCAACCATCTGCATCATACCCATCTCGCCTTCTTTTTCCGCATCGTTAACACGTTTTTGCTCATCGCTATCGATATCATCAACGCGTCCGGCAGCACGGAAAAGCTTTAGCTGGGTAGCA
>NZ_DAINDI010000065.1:4854-8400 GCF_036731945.1 Psychrobacter sp. | reverse complement strand
GCCCAAACGTTACCCGCAGCATCTGGACCATGACAGCCTGCACAACCGATAACGCCACGTGATTTATCACCACCTAAAAACAGCTTAGTCGCTTCTTGCGTGGTCGCAGGATTACCGAATGCGACGCCCCAAGGTTTTTGGCTGGCATAATAACCTGCGACGTTGGCTAAGTCTTGCTGAGACAAATTGGCAACTTGTGATTGCATGATACCGTTTTTACGGTAGCCTGATTTAAAATTGACCAATTGCTTATATAAGTACTTTACGTTTTGACCGCCAAGATTCGGCTGGGCTGGCACAGGACTGACACCATCAACACCATGACAAGCCGCACAAACGGTTTCTGCAATTTGCTTACCTGCATTGACGTCATGTTCAGGAACAATAATAGCAGCTTGTACGCTGAAACTTGCAACACATAAGCTGGCGGCAGCGATTAACTTTTTCATTGATACAAATCCTACTAACTCGACGTAAGCATTATTTAGAGTGATTGCATTATCAAAAGCCGCACCCACTACAAAGATAGCATCTGATCAGCTACGCTATGTATTACGCGGTCTTTATCACAAGCAGCCCGAAAGTACTTACTAATATCAGGGTTTATTTTGGATTATTATAGCAAGACTTTTTACTATTTGCCTACTTAATCGTAGCATTGGTTATTTTTTATGGCGGTTCGACATTTATATGCTTAATAAAAAAACAAAAAGCGCAATAGGTTTATTAACCTTGCGCCCCATATCGTTTATCTTTGCCTTTATTTAACCGTTTAAGGCTACTTTCTGCTTGGCTACTTACTCATATACTCGATAAGCTTACGGTAATCGTCATCGCTACAATTTTGGCATAAACCGCCCGCTGGCATTTGAATCATGCCATTTTTGACAGACTTAACCAGCGCTGGCATACCTTTTTGTTTGATAAGCTGTTGCCATTTGACACTATCGCCTTTTTTAATCGCATTAAGTGCGCCACTATCGTGACAGGCGGCACATGAGTTATTATAGGATGTAGCAATATCAGCGGCGCCTGCACTACTGATCGTTGCCGTAACAATGATTAAAGCAGCACTACTGGCAGCTAAGAAACGATAGCTTTTGGCAAAAATGTCGGTGATTGAGAACATAAGACACCTCATATCTTCTTCGTTCGCTTAATCCATGATTTTATTAAGCGTTTATCGTGCAATGATCATTCACTTTATCTGACTAAAGATTGTAACAATATATGTCGTATTAATATATATAAATATGGTTTAGCTTTGTTAACAACGTTTATTTAAATAAAAACCTGCAATCAAACACGATTTTATTTACGGTTATGTTGTGATTATTATGAGGGTAATTGCCTTTATTTCAATAACTAAGCGCTGTAATAGTATAGAATAGGCGTTATTCTAAAACCCTTATATTATTGACGACCAATTTTTACCATTCATCTACTTTAGGCATCGCTCAGCGCTCTGCTTTATTCACAAACTTTTCACTACTGTATCTAATTTTTTAAGATTAATGAGTCATTTATGAGTACCCCGTTTAAAGATGTCGCCGCCGAACATGCGGATTTTAATACCAAAGCCCGTCAGCGCATTCAGCAAACTGAGTTTATGACGTCCGCGCCGACTTTTCGTCTTTGTCCGCCCGACATTGGGCTCGAAGTCGCTTTTGCTGGTCGCTCGAACGCGGGAAAGTCGTCCGCTATCAACGCCCTAACCAATCAGCGCCAACTGGCACGTTCGTCTAAAACGCCTGGGCGTACGCAGATGATTAACTTTTTTAGTATCGGCGATACCGATACGCGTTTGGTTGATTTGCCGGGTTATGGTTACGCGGCGGTGCCCCTTGAGATGAAAAAGGAATGGCAAGTTGAGCTTGAAGAATATCTGGTATCGCGCTCAAGCCTAGCAGGTTTGGTACTGATGACCGATATCCGTCATCCGCTTAAATTCTTTGATGAGCAAATGCTGCATTGGGCAAAAGATGGCGAGCTACCCGTGCATATTTTGCTCACCAAAGCCGATAAGCTTAAATATGGCGCGTCTAAAACTGCGCTGCTTAATACCCGTAAAAGACTTAAGCAGTTGGGCTTGGACTGCACGATACAGCTGTTTTCTGCCCTAAGGAAAGAAGGTCTTGATGAGCTGGCAGGCGTCATGGGTAATTGGTACCAATATCAGACCAATGAGGATAAAAATGCTGAAGCAGCTGTTATTGAAAAACAAGAAAATAAAGTAAAAACTAGCGACCAAAGCGCTGATAAGTAAAAAGATGCTAAGTAGACTACTCAGTTTATTCAGTAGAAATTTCAAAAGGGTTTATCGTTGATAACGATAAACCCTTTTTTATGGAAATTTACTTTTCAATAACTCTATTTACTAAGCTTAAATGAGGTTTTGGTTAAGCACATAATTTATGCACATAACAATGTCACTAATTCTTGCGGGGTGTCCACTTGATAAGTTGGCTGCTCGGCAGCAAGCTCGCTACTTGACGCTGTGCCATAATTGACCGCAATACTGGTCATACCCAAGCGATTGGCCATTTGAATATCGTAAATACTGTCACCGATAAATACTGCCTGCGAGATTGGCTGGTTGGTATAATCTAAAATATCGCGCAGCATTTGCGGATCAGGTTTGGAGCCGGATTCATCAGCACAGCGCGTGATGGTAAAATAGTGATGGCTAGCAGAAGCCTCTAATACTCGATCTAATCCTTTTCTTTTCTTACCAGTAGCGACCGCAAGCTGCTTATCTTGCTGCTTTAACGTCAGTAGCATATTTTCAATAGGCGCAAAAAACGGCGTGCGATGGCTGTTCGGAATATAGTACTCTGCATAGCTTTGCTGAATGGCGAGCTTTTGCGTAACGCTTGCTTGCGGATATAAAATCTCGATACCGTGCATTAAGCTCAGCCCGATAATGTCTTTGACGGCCTGATTAGTAGTCGTAAAGCCATGCGCCTCGCCTGCTATATGCATCGACTCAACGATTAGGCCAATCGAATCCATCAAGGTGCCATCCCAATCAAAAATAATCAGCGTCTTACCAGCTAAATGATGCTCAGCTACTAATTCAGAATTATTGGTTGGCGCTGTTTTATTAGCGCTAGATGCTGTCATGGTCTAACCCTTTAAAAATAACAAATGGCAAATATGAAAACGTCACAGGTACTTATTTGGCGTATGTATGCGCAAATAAGCAACTGTGACGATTGTGTTAAATAGTCATTTCAAAACTGCATTGACTATCAGTCTTTGAAATGAAATTTTTAAAACTTATTCAGGCAGCTGAATATCTGCTGGTAACCAGTCTGCCATCTCATCTGGCAATGGCGCAGTAATGGTTTCATAGCCAGGAATATCTAAACGCCAAGCATGTAAACACAAACGATGCACGCCCGATTTGTCATGCGCATTGTATTTATCATCACCTAAAATAGCATGACCGATATGCGCCAAATGTACGCGAATTTGATGGGTGCGACCGGTCAAAGGCTTTGCTTCAAGCAGGCTCGCTGGCTGGTCGTTCAGCGTAAAGCGGCC
>NZ_DAINDI010000065.1:4014-4844 GCF_036731945.1 Psychrobacter sp. | reverse complement strand
TTGGCTTGTGGGTCTTGCGCGTCTACTTTTACGCGGCGCTCACCGCTAGCCAGTGTATAGCGCAGTAATGGCGCGTCGATACGCTGCTCATTGAGCGCAGGTTGACCTTTTGCTAGGCAAAGATAATGCTTTTGGATGGTTCTATCGACAAGATGCTGCTGTAACACTTTTAACGCTGAGCGCTTTTTAGAAATCATCAACAAGCCTGAAGTATCTTTATCAATACGATGAATCAGCTCAAGATATTTTTTGCCCGTTACTTCACGCATGGCTTCAATAACGCCAAAATCTAAACCACTACCGCCATGCACAGCAATACCAGCAGGCTTATTAAGTACGATTAGACCCTCATCTTCGTAGACCACCCGCGCCAATAAGCTATTGGCAAACTCAGCGCTGATAATCGGTTTATCGCGGGTCGCCAGCTGTACAGGCGCAATACGCACGACGTCTTCACGTTGCAATCTGTCATGCGCTTTACAGCGTTTATTATTAACGCGCACTTCGTCTGAGCGAATCATCTTGTAGATGTGGGATTTTGGCAGACCTTTTAGACGATTGAGCAAAAAATTGTCTAAGCGCTGGTCGTGCTGATGGCGCGTGACTTCAAGGTAATTGACCTTTTCAAAGTTACTGATTTCATCATCGGCACTTTGTGGGCGCGTTTTACTATTAAAGATAGCGGGCGCTTCGTGGATAGGCTGTTCGGTTGGCATTTTTGAGTTTGTCATTTTTAGTTAGGTATTTACACAAAGATTTGCTATAGTTTAGCATGTTGAGCGCCAATTAAGCAGAGGCTGCGACAATAATTCCTTGTTGTTACAGACAAT
>NZ_DAINDI010000065.1:0-4004 GCF_036731945.1 Psychrobacter sp. | reverse complement strand
AAGGTTGCCAAACTTGTGCGTTTCATCTGATTTTAAGGGTGTTATATCCCTTGATATACCCTATAATGCCCCATAAATTGTAAGAACAACGCTGATAATCATCTATATATAGAATGTATCAGTACCCAAAATTTTTAGTACAACGTTTTTTAGTAATATAGTTTTTTATCAAGATAAAACACGCTGATATTAAACGACATCGCTTCGATAAATTGGCTAATAACCATTTTATCGCGCGATAACAACATAACATTTACTCACTACCGCCTAACCACGACTTATTTTGATAATTATTTATCACGCATAACTAATTATCAGCCAGTCCTTTAGCGCACAGTTGAGCAAGTATGGGTCGCTTAGAGCCAGAATCGAGCATCATTGATTGATTATCGATAGCTGCCTGAGTATTGGTGGTCAAACAGAGCACGCGAAGTAGGATAGACAAGAGACACCGCGCCGATAAGCCGGTCATTTATTCTGTTTGCCAAGTACGCCCCGCTGATGATTAGAGCAGCGCCACCTAGCTTTGAGTTACCCCAGATATTTTTGACGTGATAGCCAAAAGAACGATAAATAAAGAATGACCAATTGCTTTACCTAAAAGGATAACCGCTGCACGGTACTGTTTTATGCACTAGCATTTACCGATAAAACAGTTCTTTATTAACAGCGATATGATTGCTAGACCTTGATTGATTAATTGTGACAACACGATGCTTTTTTGGTAATTGTGACCTCTTAAATCTCAGTCCTTATCCATCGACACCCTTACAAGGTGTGCGAATTAAATCTGGATAAATGGCTGTCAAAAAGACCACAAACCCGCGCGTGCCTTAATCGTTAGACCAAGCCTACTCATAATATGATATAGATAGTAGCTTTACACCCTACCTTGTCTATACGAACGTTACCGACATTAGCAGGATAAATGGCTAATGCATTTTAGGTTAACAGCAGTGACGAAAAGCTCATGTGCTTGCCGTTATTTCTGCTTTACGTTCTACCGCTCATTAACATCTACTCAGGTTAATTTACCCTTAACCGCACTTGCTCCCTTGCCCGAAAGCCTGCCCTGTCGTTGTTATGCGTACTCATAGGATTCAAACATGAAACGCATTTTAATCAACGCTACTCAAAACGAAGAAATTCGCGTTGCCCTTTGTAAAGGTAATCATCTTTACGATTTCGATTTAGAAAACCGTACCCGCGAGCAAAAAAAATCCAACATTTATAAAGGTCACGTCACCCGCGTCGAGCCATCGCTTGAAGCGGTGTTTGTCGAATATGGCTCACAGCGTCAGGGCTTTTTGCCGATTCGTGAAATCTCTGCTGAATATCTAAGCGGCAATCCACGCGATGAAAACATCAAAAAATTGATCAAAGAAGGCGATGAGCTTATCGTCCAAGTCGAAAAAGAAGAGCGCGGCAATAAAGGTGCGGCTTTATCAACGTATGTTTCTTTGGCAGGGCGTTATTTGGTGTTGATGCCAAACAATCCTCGTGGCGGCGGTATTTCGCGTCAAATCTCGGGCAAATTGCGCGAAGATATGAAACGCATGCTTGGTAATCTTGATTTGCCGAAAGGCATGAGTGTCATCATTCGTACGGCTGGCATTGGTAAAACCCAAGAAGATTTGCAACACGATTTAAATCACTTGCTCAATATCTGGCAAGCCATCCAAGAACAAAATCAAAAATATCCGTCTCCGCGTTTGGTACACCAAGAAGCGGGCGTCGTCACCCGTGCCGTGCGTGATTATCTACGCGATGATATTAGCGAGATTTGGATTGATAACGAAAACGCTTATATTGAAGCGGCCGGTTTTATCGATGCCGTGATGCCAAAACAAGCAGAAAAATTACGCAAATATACCGATTATGAGCCGATGTTTTCGCGCTTTAATATCGAAAAGCAGATTGAAACGGCTTATCAGCGTGAAGTTCGCTTGCCATCAGGTGGCTCAATCGTTATTGACCAAACTGAAGCCTTAGTTTCTATCGATATCAACTCAGCAAAATCAACCAAAGGCTCAGATGTTGCTGAAACTGCTTATCATACCAATCTAGAAGCAGCCGATGAGATAGCTCGCCAGCTACGTCTGCGCGATATGGGCGGTTTGATTGTTATTGACTTCATTGACATGAATGACAATAAGCATCAAAAGGAAGTAGAAAAACGTCTGGTTGATGCGACCAAATATGACCGCGCGCGTGTACAGTTTGGTGATATTTCTAAATTTGGTCTAATGGAAATGAGCCGTCAGCGCTTGCGTCCATCATTAGAAGAGTCGACCGGTTATATCTGCCCGCGTTGTCATGGCAATGGCATGATTCGTGATTTGCGCTCGTTATCACTGTCGATTATGCGTCAGATTGAACAAATCGCCCTAAAAGAACGTCAAGGTGAAGTACAAGCTGAAGTGCCAACTGACATCGCCGCTTTCTTGCTAAACGAAAAACGCGATAGCTTGGTTTATTTGGAGCAAGACAGCGGTACGCGTATCACGATTTTGCCGCACGCGCATTTAGAATCGCCAAACTTTAAGCTGCATTTTAATCGTGATGGTTTTGCACCATCGAGCTATGAGCGTATCACTGATACCCAGCAGCAAGAGCACAGCGACTTAGGTTATAACGTCGATTGGCAGACCGCTGATTCAGCGCGCCCTGAGCAGCAGCCGACGCGTCAGCCACGTCAAGTAGCTGATAATGGCAGCAATAAAAACAGTCAATCGACTCCTCGTGCCAACAGTCAGCAGCAAAGCTCGACCAGTCATAGCAATGACCATCGTAGCAATGCTAATGCTAATGGCAGCAATGCTGCACCAGCACGTGCGCCGCAACCACAAACTCAATCACAAACTCAGTCACAAAACGCGCCAACTGTTGCGACTACCGCGGCGCCAGTAGCTTCACAAAACAATAACGCGACTGCTGCCCAACCGCAAGCAGTCGCTTGGTTATCCAACCTATTTGCCCAAGCGCCGCAAGCATCGACGACGCCTAAAGTCAATAGCCGTGATGCCGCCGAAGCCATTGAAGCACTGGTAAATACTGGCGCTCAAAGCCTTGGCTCGTTTGGACAAATCGATAACAGCGCCTTAGCCGCCAACACTCAAGCCGCAGCAGCGCCGCAAACGTCGAGCAATCAGCAAAGCACTGAGCAACAGCCGAATACTAATCGTCAGCAAGCCGCTAATAGCAACACCGATGATAACAACGACGCTGAAGATAGAAGAAGACGTAAGCCGCGTAAATCAAGACCTTCTAAAACGCGTCAAAGAAAAGAGCAGTCAGATGAGTCCAATGGTAATGCTGCTAGCAATAACGTAGAAGACAGCCACTCAACCGGCACTGACGACAAGCAGGCTGATAATCAAGATAAACGTCAGCATGATAGTCGACGCACCAACGACCGTAATCGTAACAACCGTCAAGACAGCGGTCGTAATGGACATGACAATAGCAATAGAGAGCACAATGACGCTGCTAGTAAAGACGCTAATACCACAGATGAGCAAAAGCGTGCCAAGCGTAAATCAAATAGCCAGCGCTCCTCACGCGGCAAAATTGAGCGCGGTGAGACGTTAAGTGCGAATAACGAGCAAAGCAATAAAGAGACCAGTCATAGCAATGACAAAAATCAGACAGGTACCCGCCGCAACCAAGACCCTAATGAAGTGGTATTACAGGTCAATGAAGCGGCTACGGAGCTCAAGTCGCCAGAAGTTGTGCACTTGTCTTTAGATGACAGCAAGTCGGCTATAGCAGCACGCCTAGAGTCTGAAAAACAAAGCACTGAAAAACAGCTTTCTGAAAAGCAAAATTCAGACAAAGTGAGCGATAAAGCTGAGTCAGAAAAAGCGCCTCAAGAAGACAGCCGTCCGAAAAATCTTGAGCAGCCTAAAACTGAGGAGCAAAGTACTGATAAGCAAGGTACTAACGACCAACCTGCCAAAAGTATTGGTGAAACGGTTGATAGTAGTCCAAAAATTAGTACGCAA
>NZ_DAINDI010000064.1:15189-17613 GCF_036731945.1 Psychrobacter sp. | reverse complement strand
TTGCCTCCAGAACTATACACACTATCATTTATCTGAGGAAAACCGGTCGGCGTTCCATTATCACCAACGCCAATTTTTACCACACCCTCAGGAATATTTGTATCATTAATTCCTTTATAGTTTTCGAAAAATACATTGCGTGTACTAGCAGGGGAACTAAAGTCTGGAGCTACTAAGCGGGCATAAAAACCCCCACTATTCACAGCAGAATTACCTGCTGCACTTATAGGTGACTGGGCCCATAGATCAGCTGCGGCATCATTTAGCGTCCCACCGGCATCACTATATAGTCGTCTGTTTCCCTGACCATACAATGTACCGTTTTTAGTTTCATATTTTTTAAGGGTACCTGGCCATACTTTAAACGTATCTCCTACTTTAGGTTCTAACATAGGCAGATAGGCATAGGGCAACGTCGTACTGGTTTGATAAGGGTCATCTGGGACAGTAATCGTACCAGCTGGTGTGGTATTAATAGTTTGATTTAAATCCGTGATAAATTTCTGCACACTATTAGCAATATCAAGTGAGGTCTCAGCGTAAAAGAAGCCGCCGTTGCCATAGTCAGGGCCGCCCCATTTACAGGCATTTTTTGCATCTATATTAGTTGTTGCGTCACAATTATAAGTACCGTCAGATTTTTTAGGGATGCCAGCAAATGATGAACCAAATCCTGCTACTGCTGTTCTAATACTTGCTCCAGATGGATTTTTAGTTTTGTCATGCAGTTTTTTGGCATACTCCCCAATATACTCCCAGCCACCTGTTTCGCCGACAAACAGATTAGATTGCAATTTTGGTGACACCAATCCAGTTGGTATACCACTAATTTCATAAGAGCTGGTTAATGAATGGTTCATAATCGTACGAGCCATATCAGGCTTGGTCGAGTTTGGCGCACCATCAGTTAAGAAGTAGATACCATTACTGTCACAGGATTCTTTACTACTGCCTTTAATATAAGCGGTACCATTAGAATTTTTAGTGTCTGCTGCTGAATATCTCAGACCACCTACTTCATTTTCTGTACCGGGGCTTAGAGAAAATGGACTGGTTCGATAAGAAACTAAACCTCTAATGCCCTCTCCATACCCCCATACAGTGCCAACGATAGGTTCGATATCAAGTGGTTCTTGATCTACCTTCAACCAACCACCATAGCGCCATCCAACAGGTAGAGCTTCATAAGTATCCCAAAGATTGTCTATAGAAACATTTTTACCAGTTAAATCTTTTATCTTCGTTTTAAAATCAGCTTGACTAGATATTCTCGTCCATCCACCAGAACCATTAGGATAGTAAATACCATTATTGACAGTGCCTTGAGCTATATTGTTACCACTGCGTCCTGGCCAATTATTCACGCACTGCTCAACGACCGCTCCAATCGCTGACGTTTTATCTGGACCTAGCTCAACGCAGACAAAATAGATCTGCTTGTCATCATTACCTTTTTGCTTAACCATATAACCATCATAAATAATACCTACAGTTCTGACAGTACTACTATTCACACCAGTTCCTGTACCCATCATATAAGCACCCGCTTCTGCATAAGCATGAGCAGTAGGTGTACCACTTGAGGATTTAGTAACGTCTGGATATCTATTACTAGAGAGTTTAAGATCCGAGTTTGCTGTACCGTCCTCATTCGTGGTGGTATCAAGCGATTTAAAGCCTGCCAACGCTTTAATGATTTTTCTGCGTTGTTCAATAGTCAGAGGTGCCGAAGGTACTAATATACGCCCAGAGTGACCATCAACTAATACGTTGGTTGCTGTGCCAATGGTGATGCTCTTTTTCTGACCACCTTCCTGATATTCAGCTTTGGATGAAAAGTGCCCAAGACCCATATAAACTTTATTGCTGATTTGATCACTTGCTAGCAATGGTATCAGTGCATCTTTTAATCGTGATAGCCGATCTAGTTCTGTAACCGTTTTGGCACTCGCTCCCTGCCCAACCTCCTTCGCACAGCCGCGCACATAATAATTAATCGTTTCAGAACCGATAGTGACACTCTTTTTAATAGAGGTTTTATTAAAAGTGTCACTAGCCGGATTTTTATCAAAAAGATTGTAGGCCCACTCGTGAATGATATTAGTATTCCTATTTTTATCATATTCACCTACTTCAACCCGCCGACACAACGGTTGATCTACATCACCAGGGCTACCATATTTATTATTTTTGGGAATAACCAATGAGCTGATACCCATCGATCCTGAGGTATCGATCATCATCATCAAGTTAGTACGCGCAGCAGAAGCTGGCTGATAAATACTGAGGTCACCGATACTGCTTACTTTGCCATCTTGGTTGACAGCGGCTTGAGACATGCTCATACACATCATGCCAAGTACAGCAGCACTTAAGCTAGAGATGCGCCACCAAGAGCTAATATGTTTTTGAGCATCAGATTCG
>NZ_DAINDI010000064.1:13894-15179 GCF_036731945.1 Psychrobacter sp. | reverse complement strand
GCCGTCACTATGGGCGCGCGATAACGATTGAGGTGTTTGAGTTTCATAATGTTATCTCCTGAGCACGGCTACAATAGACGTGATGATATACATACATTTAAATATCTCTACATAAAGGGTTAGTGCTGTCTGTTTTGCCACCATTACCAAAGTAGTCACATAGCTCACTACTTTGAATATTGGCCAAATCAACTTGCTCTACCAGCATCTTGTTAGGAATATTATTGTCTTTCATACACTTCATCACGCCATCTGTTTGGTCTGAAGCATTTTTTGCAAAGCATTCTTTGACTTTATCATCCTTCGCCTTTCCATACGCTGGTAGTACTGAAGTTGAGTAAATATCAAAAGTAAACATTTGTGCAGTTTTTTCATCGGAATCTGTACCGAGATTCATATGCTCAAAATTACCACTATTGGCAGTAGCGCTAACGTTCTTTATCATAACTTGCGTCATTGTCGTATTGCGATTACTGGTATAGTCAGTAGCTTTGGTAGGGTCACAATAACCTGTTGTATTGTCGACCAACTTACCTGTGTTACGACGAATAACCGCATCATCAATATTAAAAAAAGAAGAGCGCGGGCGATAACAAAAATCGATAATATCGTCGTTATTATCTTCTAAGATATAGTAGCCAAATATCCCTGTAATACCCATAATTTGCTTATATTGCTCACTGGCTGGAGAACCATTAACCGACATTTCAATCTTATTATTGACACTGTCCGCAGACTGCAAAAGCAAAGTGTTTATTTGATCGCTGGTTGCCAGCTTTAGATCAGTACTACTATTGCGTACCGCTATGACTCCAATGAGCATAATTAGTACCAAAAATAGTAGGACTACAATCAATACTGCTCCGCGCTGACTAGAAGCTAATGAGGGATAAGTATTAGAATGACTGATATTCATGGCAGATTTTCACCTTTATTCATACTTGCAAGAGAGAGATTATCATTCGTACTTAACTACCACTATTAATCACGTTTACGATTCTAGCATTGCGTAATAGCGTATTGGTTTCATAAACACGGCGTAAATATTTTGGTGCATTGGTTTCTGATTTTAGCGTCTGTGTTGTGCCAAATACACTGAATTCATTTGCACTGTCATCTGGACTGTTAGAGCTACTTCGAGTCAATAGCGCGATTTTGACATTAGTAATAAAAGGCTTCTCTGTAGTAAGGTTCATGTAATCTTTTACACTC
Source organism: Psychrobacter sp. (assembly GCF_036731945.1). GTDB lineage: Bacteria > Pseudomonadota > Gammaproteobacteria > Pseudomonadales > Moraxellaceae > Psychrobacter. The sequence continues at coordinate 13,967 of NZ_DAINDI010000064.1, read as the reverse complement.
ATTTCAGTATATTTATAACTTCCTATACTGCCACTGTTATCTGCTGAATGCTTGACACCTAAACGAATATTAA
>NZ_DAINDI010000064.1:12049-13862 GCF_036731945.1 Psychrobacter sp. | reverse complement strand
CCAATATCACCAAAATTAACATATTTATCATCAATATCTTTTTTCTTTTTCCCTTTCTTTTCTATCCGCCCAGCATCACAGTTAAGATTAAGGTTTTTACTATCTTTCTTAGTTTCAACATCATCTTCTGTTAAGAAGTAACGGCTAATAACGTGCTCATTTAATTCGACTTTTTTACCTTCACAGTCATATAATATTTGACCTGTAGTGTTGGTATATTGAATCGTAAGTTGGTCACTAGGAACGTCAGTGTTAGTCAAACCATTCCATCTGTGATTATTGTTTCCATTACTACTCATGTCATGGCTTCGGGTTAAAAAACCATCTTTTATCTGATTTTTTGTTAAAATATTTACAGAGTCAGCGCCATCTTGGCTAGCCGTAAGCACTACTCCGCCCATGGCCGTTTTATCATTAATGGGCACACCATCATTACCAAGATTGGCAAGTCTTAATTGCTGTTCAATAGATTGAATCCCAAATACTGCTGAGTCCTGAATCTCAGAGCCTGCACTCTGTACACGATCGACGCGTTGACTGGTAATAAACACTTGAATGATAGCAGCTGATATTAATAATCCTAAAACTAGGGATATCATGAGTTCAATCAGTGTAAAGCCTCGCTGATATTTGATATCTTGTATCATAATGTGTTTCATTAATACGTCTCCACAATGACACAGTTACTGCCGCTTTTATAGATACCAGCTGCATCAGCACAAGCATTTGCATTAGTAGCATCCATCGCAGCGGTGGTGTCGCCCCAAGCTGCTATGATACATTTCACTTCAGAAAAATTTGCAGTTCCAGGACAAGTTACCATATTTACCTTAATACCCTGGCTGTATAGCTTATCGTATGCGTCTTTAGACTCATTAATGGCGATTTGCTCGGCGGAACAATCTGTACAGCTTTCACGAGCTTTAGAAGCATCATTAATGGTAGCTTGATAGGTAGCAATTTGTTGAGAGTTGGCGCGCATATTTTCTGCTAGCCCCCGAATGATGCTTAAAGCCTGAGTACGTACTAAGCTCTCATCAGTTGCACTAATAGCACGCATTTGTAAAGCACTAAAACCCAAGACAGCAACAGATAATAATAAGACAGCAACTAAAACCTCTATTAGTCCGACACCTTGTTGTTGGCTAAACTGACTCATTAACATGATCCTCCAAGCTGGATACTAATCTGTCCCAATTTCCTGACCGACACCCGACGCGGGTCGGCGGTATTACCGATATCACAGATAACTAAAGTCTCGTCGTCGGCAGTTTTATTAGGTTTAAAATCAATATCATCATCGCCATCGATAGTAGTCTTTGGATTATAATGATAAGCTGTGATTTCATCTTGTGAACCACTGCTAGTATTGACTTTGAGCTTAATAGTATTAGAGGCATTATCATACGATACTTCAACTTCTTGACGTCGAATCAGGCTTTCGTTCCTCGCTTCTTTTAACGCATTAGCGAGAGTAGCGGTAGTTGACTTTACGCGCTGATTGGCAAGCTGAGTATTGATACTAGGCGCAGCGATACCTGCAATAATAGCAAGCACGGCAATCGTTACCATCAGCTCAATCAGAGTAAACCCTGAGCTGGTCATTCGTAATTTTCGTGCTACTTCATTTGCAGATGCGTTCAAATCGAATCCCTATCTCTCGCTGGCACTGTCTTTAATTGATATTAAGCTTAAAGTACAGTAAATATCTCGTTTTATGAAACCTATGCTCATACTGATTGTTTTTTAGGTATATTCACTAATAGATATGCAATTCTTGTTCCATACAGGCTATACAATAGAAACGTCGACA
>NZ_DAINDI010000064.1:10456-12039 GCF_036731945.1 Psychrobacter sp. | reverse complement strand
TTAGCGTATTCATTAAGTATATGTTTCTTAAATTCTGACTTATTTTTATAAAAATATTATTGAACTATAAACATTCAAAATATGTAGGTAAAATTGTGCCAATAATATAACGTTAAGGCAACACATTAGCAACATAATAGTTATTATAAATTGATAGAGGGAGTTTTTCTATTAAAAATAAACTTTACAATTGACTTCCATGTGCTAACGCATAGGCAGATAATTGATAGGGATTAGAGCTTTGAGAATTAACGCCTGCTAGACTAAAAGATTGATCATATAAGGTACGACCTAATGCTTGTAAGCTAGCACCTGTGGTTGCGACGTCATCAAACAATAGCAAACGCTTTACAGGCGGCAATTCCCTTAAAGCAAAAGCGCTGTCTAAATTACCTAAACGTTCAGCTCGTGTCAGTCCTTGCTGACTGACGGTATCATCGATACGTTCTACGCCTTGCCAAAGTGGAATATGCCAATGCTTAGACAATTGCGCGGCTAGAATACTCACCGGATCAAAACCGCGTTTAACAAGGCGTTGATTGGTCGTCGGCATGGCAACAATGACGCTATTATCGCGATGGCAACCCTGCGGTCTAGGTAACTGACGTAATACATGGATCAATAACGGCAGCTTAGTCATGTCTTCATGATGCTTAAACGCACGGATCGCTTGCCGTATTGGATAATCATAATACGTCGCTGCTTGTATAGACAGACTAGTGCCCGCCGTAATATCCACGTCAAAGGATTTAGGTAGCCAAGTGATGCTGTTATGACAATCAGAGCAAAGTAAGCCGCTATCAAAACGGTAATTAACGTGCTGACGCAGTTTGGTAAAGAATGAATGATTATTTGGGGAGATTGTTGAGGAATGGTTTTGTGGCAGTTGAGATTGCGGTGTACTACGATAAATACGGCATAACTGACAGCGTACGTCTCCATACTCTGCCAGCCATAGTCCGCTTTGATAGGGCGCTAAACGGCGCATCTATCGATACCTATCGGCGCGTTTATCCTAAAAACCTTTCCAGTCATTTAGCACGATACCAAAACCAATCGAAGTATTTTCATGGTTATAATCAATAATAGATTCGCCATAACCTTGGAATAATTGAATATAGCCGTTGACGTTTTTAGATAATGGATAGACATAATCAATTTGGGCAGCGCCTTTATTGGTACTCGGATTATAACGCAAGGTACCGCTTAGGCTTTGCTGCTCTGGCAAGTCATATAAGAACTTGATATCGCCATAGCCCATGTAGTCTTCAATATCCGGATTGTCCTCACTGCTAGAGCTCTCGTTATTGACGCGCGCCCATAGACGCGGTATGACTGACAACTTGCCCCACTCTGCCCCTGCCATCAGATAAGCACGGTTCCACGAGCGCGATAATGGATCATCTTGTCCGTTAGAGTGGTGAATCGCACCCGCCCCTAACATGCGCAGACGGCCACCAAAAGGCAGGTCAGCTGTGACAGGCTGAGTCAAAAATATCTCCGGCTGATAATCGGTAGCACGAAATGGTCGCGAGTTGTCTTCGTTATAAACCTGCCAGTGCGACTCTTGGGTATAACCAAAC
>NZ_DAINDI010000064.1:9752-10446 GCF_036731945.1 Psychrobacter sp. | reverse complement strand
CATAAATCGGCACTGGTATCAAACAAATCTTCCATCACTTTGGTCTTTAATGACAGCTGGAACTTTAGCTCTGTATTACGGGTATCGTTAGAGGTAAATTCTTCTTTATCTTGCGACGGCGTGCTTGGACCTAAATTGGGATCAAAAGTATAAAATAGCGGTAGCAAATAAGTTGGTCGGTGCGGTCTGACTGTCCAGGTACCGCGCTCGCTGTTTTTATCCAAATCATAAGCCAAACTTAACGGCGTGTATTTCTCGATATCAGCTTGGGTGACGCCGACGTTTTCTAATACTTCCGCCTCCCTTTGCGTCAGTCCAACCGTATCCAAACTTTCGCCATTACCAGCTTCGTTATTTGCCGTAGTATTACTGTTTGCAGAAATGGTGGTATTTTCTTCTACTAGGACAACTTGCGGATTACCAGCAAGGGTGCTTTGTAGGGTTTTTGCCAAATCAACCGGTTGTTTAGTCGTGGTGTAACTCGGCGTCTTGCCTTGTTCGGCGACTTTATCAAAACAAGCCAAACGCGCGCCACTGGTTTGTACTTGCGTACACTCATAAAACAGTCTTGCTTGCTCGGCGACAAACTCTTTACTAATAACCTTGTCGCTTTGAGCCGCGGCATTTGGATTGACCACGCGCTTATTGACAACTTTTGCCGCATCATCAGTGTCATACTCAAATGCGATACTCT
>NZ_DAINDI010000064.1:2292-9742 GCF_036731945.1 Psychrobacter sp. | reverse complement strand
CATAGCTTTGAGCGCCATTGGCTGCGTGGGCTTGTAAGGTAAAACAAGCAAGCGCCGTTCCGACAGCTATGGTTAAATAGCATTTGGACCGCTGACTGTTATTATTTTTGCCCGCTGTGTTAAGCGCTAAAGAGGGACGCTGCGGCGTAATAGGAGAAAACATAAGTGTCCTTTATCTAACTGGCATGAGCGCCAGCAGAGACTATGAGATAATTAATATAACCATTAGCATGATTGCTAAAATAGAATAAGAACTAAAGAAAACCAATAAATATGGACGTGCAAGGTAGCCATTACTCGTGATAATGCGCCTTTCGCAATGTTGCTTTATTGTAATGAAAATAAGGGCACTATACTAGCGTTATTGCGAGCAAATACTAATGTAAATGATAAGGTAAGTAGCGAAGTGAGTAGCAATAAATAACGTTAAACCAAGGATTTAGCGTCTATGTTAAAAAGGCTATTTAGTAAGATTGAAAAAGCCAACGTCCTACTATCACAGGACGTTGGCTTTTTAGTGGGTAGAAATGACGTGGATTTTATCTACATTTAAACGCTTAATTTAGCGCAGTTAAGGTTTGCTCAAATTCTGCGCGCCCGATTTCACCTACTTGTTGATTGACCAATTGACCGTCTTGATAATACAGCAACGCTGGCGGACCAAACAATTTATAGCGCGCTAAGATTGCTTTTGAATCCGCTGTTGTCTCAGTGATATCAAGTCTGACCAGTTGCCAATCTTGCATTTGCGCTGGACGATTATGAAATAAGTTCTTATCCATAATCCGGCACTCAATACACCATTCAGCGGTGACATCGACCAGCACTTTTGGGCTAGCGGCGACAATAGCATCTAACTCAGCGAGCGTCGTAACAGTTTTATCTGTTGCATTACTCATGGCTGTTTGACCAGCAGTCGTCTGCATCACCGGAGCCGCACTTAATGACGCCAGCGGATGTAAGCTGTCGTCATTGCCCAATGCGGCGCCAACGATTAAACACGTCGCCCAAATACCGGCGATTAAGCTTAATGCTTGGGTCAGGATCCGACCTTTGCCTAGCCAGCTCCACGCCCACATCGCCACGACCATAAACCACAGCGCCCACACCATCAACATCACAGGCGAGATAAAGACGCGCTCAATTAATAACAACGCCACGGCAAACAGCAGCAAAGCAAAGCCTTGCTTGACCCAGTTCATCCACTCGCCAGCTTTGGGCATTATTTTGCCTTGGGTCGCGCCGATTAAAATAAGCGGTGCCGACAAACCAAAACCGAGCATAAATAAAGCGGCAAACCCGAGAAGTGGGCTACCAATCGTCGATACGGCAAGCAGCGCACCAAATAAGGGTGCCGAAACGCATGGCGATACCACGAGCGCCGATAAAAAACCAGCGATTAAACTGCCACCCGTACTACCAAGCTTGCTATCGCCTGCTTGGCTTAGACCCTGCATTTTGCTACTGATAAATCTCGGCAGACGGATGCTAAATACGCCCAACATATAAAGGGCTAATAAGACAAAAACGATGGCAAAGGCAATTAGTATAATCGGATTTTGTAGCCAACCGATAATACCTAATGACTCGCCAAATACCGCAATGACCGCCCCCAAAATACCATAAGCGATAGCAACACCAATCGCATAACTTGTGGTTAAAATGACACCTTTTTTAACTGTTGGGTTTTGCTGGCGAGCGACGATATTGGCGACAATCGGTAGCATCGGTAACACGCACGGCGTCAATGCCAAGCCTAATCCTGCCAAAAATAATAACACCAATGCCAACCACGGATGCGAGGCTAAGCCAAAAGGGTCGCTATTAATGGCGTTATCGCCAACAACGGTATTGTTCGTTGCAGTGCTATTGTTTGCTGCTTCACTTGTGACATTATCGCCTATAACTTCTTCATCGGCACCAGAGATGGTATTGGTCGCACCAAGCTCTGCATCTAATACTTCGTCATCTAACAAAGCGTAATCTATCACCTCGTCATCTGGCATAGTTTGCTCTGTAGCAAGACGATCGGCATCAGTCGCCTCTGTAGAGGCTCGCACAGTTTCTGCATTGCTATTATTGCTCGCAGAATCTGTAGCAATGCTACTTGAACTATTGGCTGCCGATTGTGACGCAGCAGCGATATTGACCGCGGTTTTTATTTTCTCCGGTGGATAGCAAAGCCCTGCTTTGGCACAGCCTTGCCAACCTATTGTCACGGCGGCATTATTTATCGCCTTGCCATTACTACTGCTCAAAACGGTGCTAGCAACCATATTGGCTTGGTCAAATACCAATACTTGCCCAAAGGTTGGATCATCAATGGAGACTGGCTTTTGGCTAAAGGTAAAAGGTGCAGCGCTCACGCCAGCAGGCAACGTTAGCTTAATTTGGTCTTTATAAACATAGTGCTCAGGTGTAATGTCAAAGTTAATCGATAAGCGCGTGCCATTATTGGTCGGTTTGCTGCTACTGCTAACTTGAAACGCTTCATCAACAGGCAAAAATTTCGGTTGGGCAGCACTTTTATTACCAAATAAATCACCCAATCCTGCCGCTTGCGATGCCACTGGCGCAGCCGTCAGCCCAGTCGCTGCTAGCCCTGTCAATAATGAACCCGCGCTGAAAGCGAACGCCAACAGATAAGATTTTTTCGACGATTTATTTTGCGTTAATGACGGAGACTTTTCTGCGCTCTTAAAGGACATGAAGGACTACCTATTTATTACCAAAATTCGAATTGACAAATTCACTGCCTGTATGGACTTGTCTATTTACGTGGCTGTTTATTTACGTGCTGTGCCAATATTGACTGTGGTTTTAATTTTCTCGGGCGGATAGCATAGACCCGCTTTAGCACAACCTTGCCAGCCGATGACAACAGGGACATTTTTGGCGCCTTTACCATTATTGGTACTCAGCGTGGTAGTAGCGATTATATTTTTTTGCGTAAAAACAGGCACTTTCCCAAAAGTAGGGTCATTAATGATAACTGGCGACTGGCTAAAGCGAAATGGCGACGCGCTAATGCCCTTTGGAAAACTTAGCGTCAGCTTGTCTTTATAAACGTAATGGCCGGGCGTGATGTCAAAGGTAATCGATAACTGCGTGCCTTTAGACGTCGCTTTGGTAATATTATCTACTTTAAAGGCTTTATCGACGGGCAAAAACTTTGATTGTGCTGCATTGTTATTGCCAAACAATTCACCTAGTCCTGCAGCTTGCGCGCTCATCGACATCATTGATAAACCTGTCAGCAACGAGGTGCCTATCAGCGTCATTGCTAATAGATGAGGTGTTTTAGCAAGGCATTTTTTGATAACTGGGGTGGCTGTTTTGATAAACATAAATAACTACCTTTGATAGCGGGTTTAAAAGGTTACTTTTAATAACTGTTTGTAATGACTATTTATTAAAAAGGTTGAACGTATATGGTGGGCGTCTATTTAGCACGGTACTTACTAGCATAGTACTTACTAGCATAGTACTTATTTTATGCTTTCATAAAAAATATCAACCAATAAAGCCTTTTATTGGTTGATATTTAGAAATTTTAACGCCGCATTAATCAATAAAGTGTTAGAAAACGCTATGTTGCTCAGCGCTAATCACTTCAATCTAATCACTTTAAATCGCAGCTTACAACTGAGCATAAATATCAGCGTCTTGCCCTTCGCCGCCCTGCTGCCCATCCGCCCCTAATGAAAACAAATCATAAGGGCGACCTTCGCTACCTGGCGCGACATATTGCAACTCGTTTTCCCAACCATCGGTCGGATAGCCACCTTTGATATAACCGCCATCAGGGTAGTTTTTGGCGTCAGCAGGCGGCGTGGTCAACGCTTCTAAACCTTGCGCCGTCGTCGGATAACGTGAATTATCAACCTTATACATATCAAGCGCATTGGATACCGTTGCCAGCGCCGTTTCTGTGGTTTTGACGCGCGCTTTGTCACTTTGTCCAACCACTTTTGGTACGACTAGACCTGCAAGAATGGCCAAAATAACAATCACTACCATAATCTCAATAAGGGTAAATCCAGATTGGCTATGAGACATTGACGGACGGGCTTTCAGCGCAGTAGGTATATCTTTATTCATATTTTCTGCCTGAAACTGATAATTATTTATAGCGTTTTTTGGCATGGTATTTACTTGTATTGTGTCAATTATAGTCATCGCTTTGGTCATCGCTTTTGGTATCAGGTGATATAAATAATGAATGTGCTGTTCAGAGCGTTTTAATGGGTTGGCTTTAGATTAATGAACCCTAAGCCGCTTATCACTATAAACCATGATTTTATTTTTATCCAGCGCTGCCATAGATTGTTATAAATATCGACTTTTATTGATACACATCGTGAAATATTGGATGACCGCTACCCTTTATAAGCAGTTTATAAGCAAAGTTTTTGACGAGTGCTTACTATAACGTGATGATTGACTGCGCTCTAGTAAAAACGTACCGTTGTCAACAATCTACAACAGTAAGCAAGGCTTAAGAAAGTTAGCGGAAGTTTTAGCAAGATAAAGGTAATGGATTTTGAGCCAGCTGCAGAAAAATTAACAAAGCTTAAGCGTTTACTAACCTGCCAAATCATTCATATTCACGATCGGCAGCATCACCGCCATGACGATAATCATGACCACCACGCCCATCAATACCAACATTAGCGGCTCAAGTAACGATAACAAGGTGCTGATAAAGTTGGTCGCTTCAGCCTCTTGCATATTAGCGGCGCGGCTGAGCATGTTTTCAAGCTCACCTGAGTTCTCACCACTTTTAATCATTTGTACCATCATCGGCGGAAAGTAAGTGGATTTTTCTAATTGACTCGATAAGCTTGAACCCTCTGTCACCCTATCGGCTGCGGTGATAATGGTTTTTTGAATATGTAAATTGGTCGTCACCGCCGCGCCTATATGCAGCGCTTCAATCAGCGGCACACCTGAACGCACCAATATCGCAAGCGTACTGGCAAAACGCGCCGCATTAAGCCCTTTTGATAAGCGCGCCAATATTGGTAGTCTCAGCACCATACTGTCTATGGCTAATTTGCCTGTTTGGGTTTGGGCAAAGCGATAAAACAAAAACGCCGTCCCTGCCAATACCAAAATCATCAACCACCACCATTGGGTAATGATGTTGGATAAGCTCAGGACAATTTGGGTAATCAAAGGTAGCGCTTGCTCAGATTGCTCAAAGACCTTGACAATTTTGGGCACCACAAAGCTCATCAAGCCCATAATGACCCCGACTGCCATTACCATTAATACAATCGGATAAACCATCGCCCCTTGGATTTTCTTTTGTAGGGCAAAACGGTTTTCAGTGTAATCCGCCAATTGATTGAGAATTAAATCTAAATGGCCTGATTTTTCCCCTGCCGCAATGGTGGCGATATAAAGCGGCGGAAAACTGGCGGCTTGTTGCAGAGCGCGCGCGAGGCTTAAACCTTCTAATACATGTGAGCGTACGGCCAGCATCAATGATTTAATATGGGTTTTTGGTGATTGTTTGGCGACGGCAGCCAGCGTTTCCTCTAAAGGAATACCGGCGGCAAGTAATACCGATAATTGACGAGTCAGCAGTGCTAATTCATAGGCGGATGGTTTTTTATAGCGGTTTTTACTTTGGCTTTGTCGGTCATTGACGGCGGTTACTTCAACCGGCGTCCATTGTTTATCACGCAGCTGCTGGCGCACTTGCCGCGCAGAATCGCCTTCAAGTAAGCCTTTTTGGACACTGCCATGGTCGTCTAACGCTTTATAATGATAAGCGGGCATAGCAGTCAATATCCTAAGGTGAGCAATTTGAAATGCTGATAAACAGAAGTCTTACAATATATTTTAGAAAATAAATGTCTTAAAAAAGCGGCGTAGAATCGCTGCTATCTGGCATTAACCCTTGTAATAATAAAACATCTAGATGCTGTTGTTGCAATTTTTTATCAAAATCATTGACCTCAGCAATCAGCATTCTCTCGATACGCTTATCGCTAGCAAAGACGCTAAGTCGCGCACAAATAACCGCCAGCTGATAAATACGTTTTTTACAATAACCATCCAAACCTTGTAGCAACCTCACCATATGCGGCGTTTCAAGACTGGCGTATTCATAATCGCTCACGACCTGCGGAGCAAGGGCGGTAACTCCATAACTGATAGACAGATGGGCACAAAAATAGCAGCTAAATAGATACCCAACCACATGACCAATATAATAAGCGCGGTCATAAGTAAAGCTACTGACGCCAAAATGACCAAGCACATAACTGTTTAAGCTGCCTTGATCTACAATAGGCTTGTCATGTTTGAGCTTACCAACGGTAGGAAAACGCAGTGGATTGTGACCATCTTGCGTCGTCAGCTGCCAACCGGCGGGCTGCTGCGCCGGCATATGACGGACAATGTCTTCGATAATATCATCGACCACGTGCAACTGTTGCCATAAACGCTCTAGTCCATCGGTATCCATCAGACCACGTTTATCAAGCTGCTGCGCCAGTAAATATTGCTGATATTCTGCAAACTGGGTTTTTAGCGTTTGCACCAGATACGTAGGACGATTAGCGGTAGACGCCATATATAGCTGACGTGTACGCTCATGCTGACGACGATAAAGCGCTAACCGCTGCGCGGCGATATTGGTTTCGCTGCTGTTCGACTCACTGCTGTTAGTAAAATCTAAGCTTACTTGCTCAGCACCTGATTCAGCATCTGGCAAGGTAAATAACGCGAGCAGCGCCGCTTTATCAAGCGCAGGCGTAATATTGCTTTTTTGCTTATTTTTTGCCGTACGCGGTTTATTTTTTGCCGCACTTTTCACGTCTTTTTTATCAGCGTTGGCTGTCGAAGTAGCGGACGCAGTAGTACGCTGGCTATTTGAAGTCACGGTTGGCTTAGCGGTCGGTTCAGTCATAAAATACCATTAGCTGCAAAAATAAACTTTGCCCAAGTTATCTTAAATGAATAGTCTATCAGCGTTTAAAACCAACTACTTACCGATATTGGCTAGCAGACAGTGCCATAAAATGCGCTAAAATCTCGCTATGAAGCTTGGGCAAAACATGACTCTATAGTACCTTAACCTAAGTGCATTGTCAGCTGTCCATCGCCGAAATACTCGGTATCGAAATCAGTGATAAAGGTGATGGTAAGCAATAGCTATGGTAAAAAGCGGGAGTTTTAATTAATAATGAGCATCGAGCAAAAAAGCGCTAAAGCCATTAAATAGCCTGAGCGCTTTTGAAAAAGGTATAGCAATTAACAGCTAATTAAGAGAGCGTTTGCTGTTGATATTGCTGCCGATAAGCTTTAGGTGAGATGCCGTAAACACGCTTAAACGCTTGGCTAAAGGTTGAGTCCGACGCGTAACCGACCAAACCGCTAATACGGCTAATACTGTTTTGCTGCAAACGCAAATAACGCGCGGCCAAGCGCAAGCGAT
>NZ_DAINDI010000064.1:0-2282 GCF_036731945.1 Psychrobacter sp. | reverse complement strand
ATCAAATAGGTCAACGGCGGTATACCAACGACCTCTTTAAAGCGCTGGGCAAAGCTTGAGCGCGACATGCCTGCTACCTCAGCGAGCTTATTAATCGTCCAATTTTCGCTTGGCATCTCATGCATCGCAACCAGCGCTTTGGTCAAAAACGGATCCTTCATCGCTTTTAGCCAATTCTCAGTGGCTTCAGGCAGACTCTCAATATATACCCGCAAACATTCAATCATCATAATACTTGCCCAATGATTAATCACCGCGGTTTTACCCATGCGCTCGTGCTCAGCCTCTAGCGTCAGTAGCCTAATCTCGACATCAATCACTTCAAACCGGCCATCATCTTCATCATTGACTTCCGGCAGAATCGATGGCAGTACGGACAATAAAGGCCGAATCATCGCCTTATCATACTTACACTCGATTAATATCAATGACGCCTCAGAATCACCATCACCCTTCAAATCCAGCGTATGATCTTTACAGCTCGTCAATAACTCATCTAGCGGCTGCGCCTCATCACTATGATAATTTAGCGCATAACTCACATGCTGATGCGCGCTTGGAATCATAATCATGTCACCGGCGCGCGTTTCTCGTGGACCATTGCCGACGTCGATACAAAAACCACCCGACATCACCAAATAAAACAAAATCGTATCTTGCCTAGTGAGTGAATAAGACCAATTGCCCGTCACATTCAATCGATAATACTTGGTTTCGAATAAATGTACATTTTGTAGCAACACGCTTAGTGCGTCCATCGCTCACTTCCTCAATCATGGGTAATTAATATAGAAAAATTTAAAAATAGAAACAAAGCACTGATGACTGCAAAATCTTTTAAAATAATGGGTCAAAAAATTTTATTTTTATTTGATAAGCGGTTTATTTTAGATAAAGTCAAAGCAAAGAAATAACTAAAAATATCGAGTAAATAATTTAATGTGACAGCTTAATTGAACAAGGCTTAACAAATGATAGAACATTCGCAAGCCTATCTATCATAAGAAAAAAAGCGAAAAAAGGCTAGCAGGCGCTTAGATAATTAAATGCCTAGGAAGTTTATAACTAATAAGAATTAAAACAGCAGGCTAATTCGTATATCATCATAACTTAAAAAGTATGCATTGATATAAAACAAACAGGCACAAAAAAATGCCAGTAAAGGCAAGCAGCGTTATTTTAATATTTTTGAATTTAATGAGGAAGGAGATACAAAATAAAATATGGGGCGACTGATGGGACTCGAACCCACGACAACCGAGATCACAACCCGGGGCTCTACCAACTGAGCTACAACCGCCATAACTATTGCCTGATAAGGCAAGATTGACAGGCTAAATGGTGCGCCTGGCAGGATTCGAACCTGCGGCCACCTCCTTAGAAGGGAGATGCTCTATCCAGCTGAGCTACAGGCGCTCTTAGAGGACTTTTACATATTTTGATTGGCTTATCATATCAGAAACTTCTAACATAAAAAACTATATCATCATACATAAAAAAAAGCCTGTAAGGCTCTTTAAATAGATGGTCGGAGTGATAGGATTCGAACCTACGACCCTCTGGTCCCAAACCAGATGCGCTACCAAACTGCGCCACACTCCGAAATTCTCTATTATCTCGATAGTTTGTTATTTAACTCGTTATTGGTTATACCGCTAACTTGTTAATGTTCCTCGCTATCGAGGTGCACATATTAAGGGGTAAAGCCGATTGTGTCAACACCTATTTTCGATTATTTTAAAGAATCGTTCAATTCTTTCAAAAATGCGCCTTTTTTACAAAAATGACGGTGCCGCAACGTTGGTTTTTTACTGACCTTAATACTAGATTGCCAACAGCGCTTATTATACTACATTCAAATCTGGAAGCAAGTCACCGTTTACTTTTCCGGTCAGCACATTAAAGGGTATCAGCCATAATTTGGCATGACTTGGTGGCTTTTTATAGCTTTTATCATTGTCTGCGTCATTATAAGCCTGTTGCTGGAGCAGGATTGGTTGTCTGCTATCGTCCTGTACGGGATAAACCAGCCAGCCCTGCTCGGCATGATAAGCCTGCGCGTAACTGCTCAGCTGATAGGCGTCGCTCGCACGAATCGCCCCTGCATGCGGCAAATGCTTCCATTTAATATCAATCACATGGCTATAACTACCTGATTGCGGTGAGCAAGCAGAGGTATGCGTTTCTGATTTTACGTCGTCCTCATCAAGCGCTTTGAGATTAGGCTCAGTCTGCAAATGAGCTTTTTTATAAATCAATAAATCAGGACTAATGGACAAACA
>NZ_DAINDI010000063.1:0-17814 GCF_036731945.1 Psychrobacter sp. | reverse complement strand
TATAAGCAGGCATTTAATCTAAACGGCAGTTACACAGAATGTGGGATGGTCTCTACTTAACACAATACCTGACTCCATTGCTCTTACTGTCGTTCCAGTCGGTGCATATAGATCTGCTCCTGCATGCTTGCGTTTACCACTTGAACGATTACTTCCATAAGATCTCATACCTGACTTGTAATCAGCAGTTGCTTTAATGGGTAAAGGGAACAAGTAGTTTTTAGACTTATAAATATAAGCAGAACCATTCTTGTCACTATTAGCTATGATAGTACCTTTCTTGATTTCTTTACCATTCTCATTGACTAATACTGCAATGCTAACACCCACATCTGAATCATGCGCACGACCTCTTGTCCCATCACTACCAGTAGTAGAAGGATTTTTGCCATACTTATCCGATTGTGCCCAATACGTCAGTCCTGATAAGGGCTTATTTGTTGCTTCATCTAAGAACTTAATCGTAATTTTTGCTTTGTCTGAACCAACTTCTTGTGTTGGGCCCTTTGGCGTTATTACCTCTTTACGTATGAAATTACCTTTATCAACAGGGTTTGACGTATTAGGTTTTGTGTCATTAGGCTTTTGAGAGCAAGAAGGGTTACTAGATGATGCATCACTTGCAGAGCTTGCTGAACCTTTAGAATTTTCAATTAGTCTATCAGTGATATAGGTCCATTCAATTGAGCCGTCAGTGACAATATTAGTTGAAGCTTTATTTGCTGCTTGATGAATAATTTTTAGCTGCTGACCCGCTAATGCTTTGACAGTGGCTATACCTCTAGCATTGGCTTTTTTGGTCTCAGAGGTGTGACCACGATAGACGGTTTTAAACTGATAGTTAGGTATAGGTTTTTTACTTTTATCAATGAATTTTAGTTGTGGCGTGACGACAGGAACTTTTAATACTTTAGTCTGTCCGTTTAAGTCGCCTGTCACTGGAAATGACATACTGTAGATGGATTAGCATTTTCTTGTGTGTAGAGATTTAGTTTAAAGAAATATAAGCTCTGAAATTAGAAAGGACAGTCAATCGGTTCTTCATTAGCTAAAAAACTCATTTGATAATTATAGGTATCGTTAACACAAATTTCTGCTTCATCGACAGTATTAAATTGCTCTGCCGTCAGACCAATGTCAGCAGTGAAATCAATTACCTGCTGAGGAGACCTTAAATCTTTTGTCAAGTCATCAGCAGTAAATCTAATTAAAGCAACCCTATCTTCAATTTTTACTTGAAAACGATTATTACCAAAATTACTTGATTCAAATCCTAGCTTTTTCTCTTCTGGCGTTAAACCGTTCAAATATTCTTGGATGCTGTCTTTGAGTGGCGATGTTTTATCTACATATCGGATAACATAGCTTGAATCATCTAAATTTGAATTTGAAAAATAAACTTTTACAGCTAATTTGTCTTTAATTAATTGTTTATTCATTTTATTAAGATAGTTTTTATAGTTTTTATAGTTTTTATAGTTTTTGGTATACCTCTCCTCATTGAGGGTATTAGGTGGACTAGTAAAAACTGGGTCACTATCCGTTGTTTCTTCGTCTATAAAGGGAAATGGGAAGTATTGATTACACTCCTTCTCGTAACATCCAAAACTGTACTCAGATTCATCGTCACATTTTGCATGACCATAAGCACCCGCATTTAATCTGATTTTACAAATCTTATTATCCACTTCAATATTATTAAACTTCATCTCGCAGGTTGTAATAGAATTCATAACATAAATATTTCGAGATGACTCTTCCTTAACTAATGGCATAATATTTTTAAAATCATCTATGGATAATGACCATAAAATACCTTCTTCTGATATATCATTCTTAACTGTAGTATCTGAGTCGACACATAATTTTTGGTAAACTGCTGCCTCCTCTTGGCATGCAGGTAAACATAGTATGATTAGCAATAAACTTGCAATCTTATAAATATTTTTTAATAGCATTGTAAACTGTTCTCCCTTCACCTTCGGTTTTAGCTGCAACATCTTCATGTACTGCTATATCAGATTGAGTCAATCTATAATGAATAAGTAAGTATTTTGTAAGGCAAGCGACACTACGGGTTTGTTCTACAGTAAGCTTTTGCCAGCTATGCACCTTATTTCCATTTGGAGGTCCAACGGTTGATTTTCCATTCTTATCGAGGGGCATACCTACAACTTCAATTCCTACTGAATAAGGATTTGCATTACCAGCATGTATGGTAAGTTTATTTAAGTTTGCTGTTTGATAAATTTTACCATCTTTGTCTACAACAAAGTGTGTGCCATATGGTTTTGACCCTCTATTAAAAGAATTAAATGTCGATTGAGCAGAGCTATTGACAGTTCGATGCAAAATTATTTTTTTAATTTCTTGAGCATAATTTCTTCTTTCAAGCTTAGGAGTGTGATGTTTTATAATACGAGAGTGAGTTAAAAATCCAGCTTGCATCGGTAGTTTTTTGGTTCTGTTACAAAAACAACCGTCTATATTAGAAGGGCAATTACTATTACTTGAAACTGGTTTTTCAACAACATTAAATTTTTCGCAAACTCCAAATGATTTATACTTTTCGCCATCTGTTAGAAAGTGCTTGATCGATTGTGCAATTTCAGACTTCATGACTATATCGTCACCATTTTTATCCATGTTATTTCTTGAAAATTTTGCTACTCTTTCTTTTTTTCTAGATTTAGTTTCATTAGGTAAGTCTAAATCAGCAGAGCTTTTTGCAAATACTACATGCTCAGGTATTCCACTCGAAGCAGGAAATAAAACTTGAAGATAGAAATCAATAAATTCTAAATCCTTATTTCTAATAGGTTCAAAATATTTTTCAACAATATTTAAATACTCTAATACAGTCATATCAGCTAGTTGTTTAATTCTTTTTAGTGTTTTACCATCACCCCAATAATTATGAACGTTTTCAAAAATCGGTTGTTTACCCGTTAAACTTTTATAAGTGTCAGGTACAATTTGAATCAGGCCTGTACCACCAGAGTTTCTTTTATTGGGAGCTCCTGTTTCAAATTTCTCCCCACTTTCCCAAGCAAATACAGCCATCAAGTTGTTGGCTGTTTCTAAATAATTGTTTGGCCATAGGTTTTTGCATATCTTAATCACCTTTAGTCGTTCATCGCAATTAAATTTCTTACCCCAAATCAAATCATGCGCCTTACAAATACAAGCCCCATTGGTTGTAGCTATATCTTTTGGCGTACCGTCAGAGCTGTTACTCGGTTTAGTTGTCACGTTTACGGGTTTATCTGGCTTGCTTGACTGAGAAGAATGACTCGTAGATGAACCAGTAGCGCCACCTTTAGGTATCTTTAACTTTTGTCCTGGATGAATAGTATCAGTAAGCTTTAAACCATTGGCACGAGCAAGTTCATTCGTATTAACGCCATGCCTTTTCGCAATAGCGCTTAATGTATCACCACTTTTTACAATATAACCGCCTGATGCTGATGAAGCATTACTGTTTGAATTAGCACCAGCCGCAGGCGCTTTTCCGTTATCTTCTTTAGAAGAGGGTGGCGTAGGCTTGGGTTTAACAGGAGGTGTAGGTTTGGGTGTTTCTGGTAATGTAGGTTTAGGTGTGATGGGTGACGTAGGATTAGGATTAGCTTGAGGTTTGGCTGAGCCGTTGCCGCGCAGCCTAATGGTTTGACCCGCTTGCAGTTTAGTCGGATCATTGATACCGTTGATGCGCTTAAGCTCGTCAACCGATACGCCACTTCTTTGTGAGATGCCAGAAAGTGTCTCACCCTTTTTTACTTTGTAATGAGTCTTGTTTTTCAGAGAATCAGGTCTGTCATTGGTAGTGCCTGTTAAACTACTACCTTTAGGGGGCACTTTAATAATTTGTCCAGGCACTATTTTATCAGGGTCTTTAATGGTTGCTTTATTAAGCTGGGCTAGTATTTGCCATGTGGTGTTATGCATCTTAGCAATAGTGTATAGGTCTTGACCTTTTTTAACCTCATACTCATCTGTACCAGTCACAACTTTATGTGTGCTTCTTTTATAGGAACCAGCGTTTTTCTCAAGTGCTCTAAGCTTAACAGTTTGAATAGAGAACGGCGCTTGAACCCGAAACACGCCTTTTTTGGCAGGAACAATAACGTGATGTTTGGCACTAATTAGCTTTTTAGTCAACGGATGACGCACTAAAATATCCAATCGGGTGCCTACAGGTTTTTCAATCCAAACACCTAAACCTTTTGCATTAGATTTTCCAGCACTCGCTGCGAACTTATCATCTGAGACTCTAACTTCATGATAAAGGTTAGCGAAGGGTTTATTCATCAGGTCAACGAAGCGTATTTGAATTAATGTCTGTTTAAGTTTACTCATCGTTGTTCTCCTGATAAGAGTCTTGATCTAAAGAATCATTCGACTGATTATCATCATTCTCGTTAGAAACATATATCTCTTCATCCTCATCAGGTTCAAATTCAACACCCCAATCTGTATCTTTAAAGCCCACTAGTATTTCGACCTCTTCCTCTTTATCACTAATCACAGGCGCAGTACGTCCATGCGCATCAAGCAACCCTTCTATCAGCTGTCCATCAGGTCGCAGCATTTGAAACTCAATTTTATTAAAGTCATGCTGATAAAACAAATCATAAACATCAAGTCTATTACTGAACAGCGGAGTAGTCTTAGGCATCATCGGTAATGAATAATTAGCTCTTGCTCCAGAAACCAAACCCTTCTTCACCGCCTTAACCTTAATCTCCCCCGGGCACACAAGCTTAATCCCGCTGTCATCAATCGTAATAGATGCCCCCGCTGACGTTTGCAGCTTAATCCGCTTAGGACTTGACAGATTCACCTGACCCGACTCACTACCAATCGTCATCGACTGCTGACTGTGCAATTGCAACTCACCGCTTTGTGCCTGTATGGCTACAGGTTTGGTATTAGCGCTGATATGTAATCCTGATAGATCGGCTTGACCACCAATCCCAGAGAGGGAGTCAATCGTATTTGCCGTCAGCGTATAATTGCCTGCCACCACATCCGACTGAGTTGCGCCTGACTGCCTAACGATTGTTTTTGCTGTCCATAGCGTATTGCTTGCAGAGGCTAAGATACTGTCTTTACTGACCAGCAGTACATCAGGTGCGCCAAGCACTTCCGTATTTAGCGTCTCATCAATGATTTGCGCACTGGTTTTAAAGGCTTCTATCGTTTGGTTGGTATCGCTAAGTGTTGCCGTAGTTTGCAAGTGTGCTTGCTTGGCCTCTTTGTAAGTCTCACTTAGCTCAGTGCCCATTTTTAACTGACGTTGTCCTGCATCATTGACCCAAGCGGACTCATGCTCTGACTGGCTGTGTCTGATACCAAAGGTGGATAGCAGTACGCCTGTATCGCCGCTGATTTGCAAACCATGGTCGGTGGCTAGATTAATCCCTTGTCCACTGTCTGTTGATTGATGATTACTAAAGCGATGACGTAGTACGCCCAATTCTAATATATGCTCGTCAGGAGCAAAGGTCGCTTGATCTGTAATAGTTGGCGTCTCAGCATTGGCACGTGCGCCAGTATTGACGGTCCACTGTAGACCAACTTTATTAGGCGTGTCATCGAAACTTAGGCTCACCTCAGAGTCAGACGTCAGCCCATATTGAGCAATACCCGATATCCAGCCACTATGATTATCATCGTCATTAATTTGCGAATGACCCAAACCACCACCATGCCATCTAGGGGACGCACCGCCTTGTAAGTTATGTCGATTAGATAAGCCTGCATCACGAGTGGTGATTTCTTTGTCATCGACATCGCCCATACCGATACCGTCATAAATAGAGCGGGTAATAACAGGGCTGTCTATATCAGCATACCAATAGTTAAGCAGCACCGACTGTCCAAGTCTTGGCGCAAACTGCCAGCCATGTGTGCTACCGGATGACAGTTGCAGTGCGCGCAGGGGTGGGGTAGTACCGTCATCATGAGGGCTGATACCTGACCAGACGGGCGTGGTAATGGTTTGCTGTAAACCATTGTCAGTGACGTGTGATTCATAACTTGGCGTGGTAGTGTCACCAGTCCGTGCTTGGGTGAGACCTGTATAGCTATTACTTACTAAAGATAAGTTGCTGGGATAAGGTGTGTAAGGGATGGTCGCACGTAAAAGGGTTGCAGATGCCCATATGCCAGTTTCAAATAAAAGCTCATAACCGTGTTCAGGAATACTGATGAAACGATGCTGGGTAACCTTACGTAGCCAATCTTGAATAAAAGTGCGATGGTTATATGAGACGCTATCACTGTCCGGCTCGATACCCATCACATGAGCTTCTAAACAATAAGCAGATAGACCACCTATCGCAGGTAAGTGACTTATACTTACCAGAGATCCCGTATACACTCCTTGCATAGCCCCCGTAGCTCGGTAAGTTTCGCGCTGACAATTATTAGCAGCTACCCATTGAGCCGCGAGCTGCGCTGCTGCTTCATCGCTATTAATACGAGAGGGCGAGCCAAATAATACAGTGTTATCGTCTGATGCTAAGGGCGACTCATCAGAAGCTTGACATTCATAAATAATATCCGCCTCCAATCCATCAGCTTTTACCTGAACAGTAGCACTACCTAATTGTTTGACACTCATTTGTAGCGTATTAATCGTATCTTGTCCCGACTGGATAGAAGACTGGGCATAACGATAGTGCGTCCCTGACTGCTCAAGCGCATCTAAACGACTGGTCAAATACCAAGTACCGAGATTGTCTACTGAATCACCCGGCTGCCAGAGCGCAAAAGCCCCAATATCCGTCAATATACCTTTTATAAAGTCCCAGTCACTCAGGTTAAATTGAGTGCGCATTGGAAGCGAAGCGTGCAAGCGCTCTGAGGCTAATAGCGCATCAGAAACCTGCCAATCAAAGTCATAATCCGTAAGAATGCTAGTGATAATACTAAGCGTAGACTGCTGTATGAATGTACGACTATGTATTGATTGGGTCAATTGCCAATCAGGCGTGACAATATCTAACGTATAAAAATGCAAGCTACCATCGGAGTGCTGATAGTGAATTGCCTGAATAACACCTGTACGGTAGGTTATGTCTGAATCAGACAAGAAACTAGACAAGCAAACAGATGTATTTAATATAGATAAACATTCGTTTGAATTTATAAGGGTGTAGCTATAAGCCAGTAACTGATTGGGTAATGTCTCATTAATAGCACTTGACCATGAGAAGGCGATCAAACTAAAAGTAGGTGCATCTCCAAAGTCTTTGTTTATAGATATTTCGTGGGTATGATTAGTCTTAGGAGGCATAGGTGATATTCCGATAACTGCATAAATACTACGCAGCCGGTCGCTTAAGGTAAGCACTGCTAAATTATTTGCTAAGAAAATTATAGAGTTTATTGAAATATTGTCAAGTATCTGTATAATCAGCTCAAATATAATTATGAAAAAGATAAACTTTAGTTAAAATTTATCAATTTTATTGCTGGTTTTTTCTTATTTTTGCGTTCTTATTGACGGCACTTCGCTTATGAATAATATCTATGCTACTAAGCTTTCTACTATAAGTTTATTGTCTATTGTTTTTAGCACAGGCGTGTTAATAACAGGTTGTAGTATCGGTGCCAAAAAAACATCACAACCTAGTACATCACAGCCGCTGATCGCTAAAAAACTTCAGCCGCCATCATGGTCTTATTTGCCAGACGTCATTGCAGTAGGTGATGAGAGTCAACTAACGGCTGCACAATGGATGCTCATTGCACAAAAGAATTACCAAGCACAAAAATACGCGCGCTCATTGCGAGCAGCCAGCAAAGCTTTAGAGTTTGACGCGCAGTCTGTAGAAGCGCGTCAGCTAGCGATGTTGTCTGCTGTCAAAATTACTGAGACTAATATTGATAGTTATCAAGATGATGTGACGCTGAGTAGTAGTGATAAAAGGGACCTGAAAACAACTTTAGAAAATTTGACAACATTACTAAATACGTCAGATGAGTAGAGTTGGATAGTAGAGTACGTCAATGAATCAAAAAATTTGGTCTGCGGTGAGTAATCTTATGATAGGTAATGTCAGTAAAGTGACAAAATTGGCTATCGCTGGTTTTATTATTATGTGTTCAGCGATGAGTGCCGCCCATAGTGAGCTTTCAATTCAAGAAAGAGAGCCGGAATCTAGTATTGCCAATCAATATGCGGCACTCAAAAATGCAGACGAAAAATCTGAGCCGCTACATCAGCTGATTGCAGAATTGAACCGAAGAGTTACGGTCAACCCTACCGATTCCTTAGCGTGGGAGCTGTTGGCTCAGATTTACTATAACAATGGTTATCATGCTAATGCTGTCTATGCCGCCAGTGAAGCTGTTGAAAAAGGTTATAGTACGCCGACCTTAAAAAGAATCCTGCTAAACAGCAGTGCTATCGTGGCGCAAAATCAGCTCAAAGAGCATTACTTAGCGACTGATGTAAACGAGGATTTTATAAAAGAGTATCAGAACGCTCTTAGCAAGATATACGGCTCGATATATAACTTTAACTATGATGAGTCTTTACCAAAACCTCCTGCGCCCATTGTAAGACCGAAAGCGCGTCAAATGAAAAACACATCAAGTTCACGCTACCGTGCGCCTGCACCGAAAAAAGTAAAAACAACTGCTAAGAAAAAGACAGTAGTACAGAAACCACGAGTTGCACCAAAAGTGCCACCCGCTAAACAACCGATCAAAAGCTTGCCCTCTAATAGCGGCAAATCAAGTACCACCGATCCATTCAAGATCTTACGTTAAAACAGATGCGTTTTATTCGTTGTGATAAAACCAGAATAGCAATTGCTTAGGTGACTTATATGGCCAATCAAGACAGTGTACAAAAGAAACTCGCAAAAGTACGTGCGCCTCGGGTGCATCTGACTTATGACGTTGAAGTGGGCGACTCGATAGAGACGAAAGAGATTCCTTTTGTGGTGGGAGTATTAGGGGAGTTCTCTGGTGACTCTGTACTTGAACAACCACGCCTAAAGGATAAAAAGTTTGTCGAAGTGGACTTGGATACCTTTGACGAGGTGATGTCAGGCTTAGCACCGCGTGCGACGTTCCGAGTAAGTAATGACTTGAGTGATAAAGGCGGCGAGTTTGCCGTTGATTTGGCATTCAATCGCATTGATGACTTTCGTCCAGAAGCGGTAGCCGCGCAAATTGAGCCATTGAAGCAGTTGGTACAAGCGCGAGATCGCTTGGCAGATTTACGCAACAAAATATCGGCCAATGAAAAACTCGAAGACTTGTTGGATGATGTACTTAAAAACACTGAGCAAGTCAGAAAAATGGCCGAACAAAATCTAAGCGATGGGGAGTAAGGTATGAGCGCTCAAGCCCAGTATGGTTCAGATGTTATAGAAGAAAGCTATGACTTACTCGAAGACATCGTAAGTAAAAGTAACATTGCTAAATCCGATGATGAAAAAAACCGTGCCAAGTCACAAATTGCGGAGCTTGCTAATGAGGTGATGCAAGGAACGGTAACTTTATCAGATAATTTGGCAGCATCGATTGATGCGCGTATTGCCCAAATTGATGCGCTGATATCGAAGCAATTGACAACGGTTATGCACGCGCCTGAATTTCAAAAACTAGAGTCTAGCTGGCGTGGTCTGCATTATTTATGCAGTCAGACACCTTCTGAATCTATGCTAAAAATACGCATGCTCAATACCACCAAGCGTGAACTGACAAAAGATTTCCAGTCGTCAATCGACTTTGATCAAAGTACGCTGTTCAAAAAGATATATGAAGAAGAATTTGGTAGCTTTGGTGGCGAACCGTATGCCGCTATTGTCGGTGACTTTGAGTTTACGCGCCAAAATGCTGACATGTATTTACTCGAACAACTGTCTCACGTAGCAGCTGCTGCGCATGCGCCATTTGTATCAGCGGCTTCAGCTGAGATGTTTGGGCTTGAGTCCTTTACAGATATTGGCCGCCCTCGTGATTTATCAAAGATATTTGAAACGGCGGAATATATACGCTGGCGTGCTTTTAGGCAGTCTGAAGATGCGCGCTATGTAGCGCTTACGGTTCCTAGATTTTTAGGCCGTCTACCTTATAACCCTAAAGATGGCACAGTGGTCGAAGGTTTTAACTTCACTGAGGAAGTCTCTGGTAATGATCATAATGATTATTTATGGGTCAATGCCGCCTATGCTTTCGCGTCAAGACTGACCTCCGCTTTCTCAGATTATCGCTGGTGCGCTGCCATTCGCGGTGTCGAAGGAGGTGGGTTGGTTGAAGGCTTGCCTGTGCATACCTTTAAAACCGATGAAGGGGATTTGGCGCTCAAATGCCCAACGGAGATATCTATTACCGATCGCCGTGAAAAAGAATTAAGTGATTTAGGATTTATACCGTTAGTGCATTGCAAAAACACCAACTATGCTGCCTTTTTCGGTGCGCAGTCTGTACAAAAAGCCAAGACTTATCAGAATGATGATGCCAATGCCAATGCGGTGTTGTCCACTCAGTTGCAGTACATTATGGCGGTCTCACGCATTGCTCACTACTTAAAAGCCATGATGCGTGACAAAGTTGGTAGTTTTTTAGCGCCTGGTAATGTTGAGTCGTTTTTAAATGACTGGATTTCACGTTACGTCTTGTTAGATGACGGTGCCTCTCAAGAAGCAAAAGCCCAGTATCCGCTGCGCGAAGCTTCTGTACAAGTTGTAGAAGTACCGGGTAAGCCTGGTGTCTACAAGTCCGTGGTCTTTTTGAGACCACACTTTCAACTTGACGAATTGTCTGTTTCTTTGCGACTGGTTACTCAACTGCCGCAGTCTAGCAACAGCTGATCGTTTTTTAAAATCCGACGTTAATATTAAACTTCTCAAACAAGGTATGTGATATGAAAGATATTTATATTCAGTTCCGTGGCAAATATAAAATTGATGGCGAGTCTCGTGATAGCGAGCATAAAGGTTGGCTTGAAGTGAATACTTGGGATCATTTGATCCGTCAGCCAAAGTCAGCGACAGCTAGTAGCGTTGGTGGTCATACTTCTGAGCGCTGCGAACACGCTGATATGACCTTTATGAAAGATTTGGACTCGACCAGTCCTAAGTTATGGGAAGCGTGTTCTGCTGGCTATACTTTTGATGAAATTCAAATTGATTTTTATCGTGCCAACGGTGATAAACGAGTTAAGTATCTTGAAGTGAAGCTGAAGCATGCACTTATTGCAAGTGTTGAGCCTACGGTACGTTCAGAAGGTGTGCCAATCGAAAAAGTCGGTATTAAGTATGCGGCGGTTGAGTGGACGTACACTCAGCAGGATATCGATGGTACTGCCAAAGGCGCAGTGACTAAGAAGTGGTCACTTGCCAATAACACTGCTACTTATACCGCTTAAGTTAGGTGTTTTGAGGTGTTATCTATTTATCCATCTTGCCAAAAAGAAAGGTTTATATTTAGGCCTTTCTTTTTTATTTATTCAATCAGGGACGATGGTATCAATGAATTACGCTGCTAAGGCCTCTAATAAAGAAATGGGTTTTCGCCCAAACTTGTTTGAACAGCTGTTTGATGATCAGC
Source organism: Psychrobacter sp. (assembly GCF_036731945.1). Taxonomy (GTDB): domain Bacteria; phylum Pseudomonadota; class Gammaproteobacteria; order Pseudomonadales; family Moraxellaceae; genus Psychrobacter. Next base: position 6,240 of record NZ_DAINDI010000063.1, on the reverse strand, counting down.
CTCGGCATTTAGCGCATGAGCTCGTGGTTCGCAGGCTTAATATTGATGAATTGAAATCGTCTGTCGCCCAAGATTTGGAGTCTTTATTAAATACCCGCTGTGTGGTGTCAAGTAGGCTGCAAGCCTATCAACACGTGCGCTCGTCGATATTAAACTTTGGCATATTGGACTTCGTTGGATTAAGCAGTGCCAATCCTGTTGATTGTGATTATATCTGTCGTCAAATTGCGCAAACGGTTGAGCAGCAGGACACTCGATTAAAAAACGTTCGAGTCTCATTAGATATTGGCGCGGTCGATGTCAATCAGCTATGTTTTTCTATTGAAGCTTTATTAAAAGTTTATCCTGCGCAAGAGTTAGTCAGTTTCGATGCGTTCTTTGAGCCAAGCTCTCAGCGTTACTTAATAAAATAATTATTATTTATTTAATGAAATCATCACTATTACCGCTCAATCTATGTCGTTGGCAGCGAGCAATATACTGAGGCATCATGGACAGTTTACTTCCTTACTTTGAGCATGAGCTTAGCCTGTTTAATAAACAGTCAAAAGAATTTGCCAAGAAATATCCCAAAATAGCCAATCGGCTATTGATGGGGCACGATACGGTAGATGATCCACATATTGAGCGCCTTATTCAGTCTTTTTCGTTGATTAGCGCGCGCATCAATAAAAAACTGGATGACTCCTACGCTGACTTTACCGAATCCTTATTAGAAGTGGTTTATCCTGATTATCTCAAACCTTTTCCATCAGTTTCTATCGCGCAGTTTAATTTAGGCGTACAGAGCAATGCGATGGGTGAAGCGGTTTTAGTTCCTAAACAAAGCCCATTTGCCACCCAAAAAATAAACGGAACGCCGTGTCAGTTCCAGTCAACTCAAGATGTGACTTTACTGCCGCTGCAAATAGATAACGTCAGTTTTGAGACTCATCAAGAAGTGTACGACAATCAGCATGGACTACTGAACGGTTGTATTAGTATTAAATTTAAAGCTCTTAATCCGAGCTTCGATTATCAAGCGTTGTTAAATCATTCGCTAGACTTGTATATCGATGAAGATGCCAGTCAAGGTACAAGCCTTTGGGACTTGCTTTGGTGTGATGTGAGACAAACCCATCTGCATGGCAAGCAGGTCAACAAGATATCAGGTAGTCCGTTCGAGATGATAGGTTTCGACCCTGAGCAGCAAATCCTGCCCGGTCATCGAGTGAGTAATGCCGCCTCTGCCTTATTAAAAGAGTACTTTTATTTTCCTGAAAAATTCAATTTCTTACGTCTAAATCTTGGCAAGGTTTGCCCTGATTCAAAAATCGATAGCAATGGCTTTGAGATGCGCTGTTATTTTAAATTTGATAAAAAAAACACCATCCGGCTAAAAAATCTGCAACAACTGAATGCCAGTAGCATCAAGCTGTTTTGCACACCCGTCGTCAACTTATTCAAGGCAGCCGCCAAACCTATTCAAGTCACTCATCGTTCTATCTATTATGATTTGGTGCCCGATACCCGTGCACTGTTTCAGCATGAAATCTATGAAGTTAATAGAGTTATAGAATCCAAACAGAGTGACAATCGTTTAATACAGCGTGAATACCATCCATTTTATGCACTCAATCACTATGAGCAGCAAGATGACGGTCGTTATTACCATATCAAACGTGATAAGGATATGGCTGAGTTCAAGCAAGGTTTTGAATATCAGATTATGTTTGTGGAAAAAAACCGTGAAGATTTAGCCGGCGCGGTGAGCATGAGTGCGTCTTTATTGTGTACCAATAGAGACTTGCCCGCCCAAGTGGTGTTTGGTCAAAGCCGCGGCGATTTGTTTAGCGAAGGCATGACAGGTTTTAGCAGTTTGTCGTTATTAAAACAGCCCACCAGAACGGCACGGTTTGAATATACAGGCGAGGAGCGTTGGCGCTTGATATCGCTTATTAGTCTAAACTTTTTATCATTGGCTGCTCAAGATGCGGAGCTAATGAAAGAGTATCTGTCGCTCTATGATATTACCCAATCCGCTTCTAATAAACTCTTGGTTGAAGGTGTTGTCTCTGTTGCATCCAATATTAAAGCGCGCCGTATTCAGCGTTTGCCGCAACCGGGGTTTGTGCGCGGTACGGTGATTGATATTCAAATTAACCAAAAGAATTTTGCTGGGGTTAGTATCCGCCAGTTTGCCCATTTATTGGCGCATGTTTTTGGCTATCACGCCAGTTTAAATAGCTTTGTTGAAGTGTCCATAAGCGACGCTGTTACCAAAGAGGAGATATACAGATGTCAGCCACGCAGTGGTCTCAGTCCTCTTATTTAACCGATCTAATCGCTGCGCCGCAATCCTATGAGCTATTGCAAGCGCTGCGTTTGATTGAGCGCGAAGTCAGTATGGGGCATGCACCTATTGAAGTGCGCTACCGTGCCTCATTGTCATTAGCGTATCCGCAAGCTGAAATTGAGTCAATGGCACTCGTTGCTCAAGACAATATGCAGGAAGGTGTATATTCGGTAAACGCTGACTCATTGACAGCTAGGCAGATAGAGGTTTATCCAGCAGTTATCGGACTCACAGGTCCATTGTCAGCCTTGCCAGCGATGTATACCGATCATCTGGCATCGCGAGTCAATCATGCAAAAGATAAAGCAGCACCGGCATTTTTAGATTTGTTCAATCATCGTTTAACCGACTTATATGTGCAGGCGAGTTGGTTTTATAACTTACCATTACAGTATGAGATAAATAATAAAAAGGACAACTATCTACTGAGCTTGCGAGCGCTTGCGCGACAGCCGAAGAAGCTCACAGCAATCGATAGCTTGATTGCCTATGCTGGCATGATTGCCCCAGGGCGTCTGACTGCCGATCAGTTATCACATGTGTTGTCGCATTTTTTAGATAGTACCGTCAGTGTCGAGCAGTTCGTGCCTGAATGGTTTGATCTGCCCGCAAGTGAGCAAACATCGCTTGGTGGGCAGCACGCTGCCCTTGGATTGTCTGCATTTTGCGGTGCGCGTGTCGTACAGTTTGATAGCAAAATTAGAATTATCTTTCACCAGTTAGATGCCAAGCGCTATTTAAGACTGTTACCAGCGGGAGATATGTATCACGTCATTATTGATTTTATTCGCAAATGGTGCGGGGTGAGCTTGGCAGTCGAGATGCAATTGGAGTTAGATAAGCAATATATCAGCCCTTTGTCATTATCTGAAAATCAGTTTGGTGGATTAGGACAAGGCGGATTTTTGGTGTCGCAGCCTGCGGCGAAGCATCATGATGACACGCGTTATGCGTTGCCTATTCAGTGAATACTTTAGTTAATAGCTAGCAGTGAATTATTCTGGCTATAGAACCGTTCTATATCACCATTTAATAAAAATATTAAGTCTAATGAGAATGCCAAAGGAAAAGGTTTATGAGCCAGTTAAAAGCTGTAATTACCCGCTTGAGTCCAAGTTGCAGACAGTGTTTGCAGCAGGCTGCTAGGCTTTGTATCAATAACGGCCACTGTGAGGTTGATACTGTTCATCTGCTACACGAACTGATTGCTACCCCATACAATGATGTGGCTCAAATACTCAAAGTAAATAAGATTAATCAGCAGACGTTGCTAGCCGACATAACTGATTTGCTAAATACCTTTGGTGAGGCTACAGGCTCAACGCCAGTGTTTAGTCAAGGTCTAATGGCGTTGTTAGAAGATGCTTGGGAGCTTGCTAGTAGCCAATATAATAAAAATGATAATAACAACTCTCTAGAAATCCGCTCTGGGCATATATTATTGGTACTATTGGCGTATGAGCGTTATCAGCCATTACTTAAAATCCTTCCTGAGCAGCTCCAGTATATAGATCGTTTTACCCTAAAAGATGATTATGAACGTCAATGTCTTGGCAGTACCGAAGGTAGTGGCTCAGCTAACGTTAATAGAAGCATGATTAATAAAAGCGCTGATGTGGATGGCTATGCAGAAAGTCATGAATCTTTACATGCAGCCCAAGCAAACGTCAAGCCAACCCCTGCATTAGATAAATATACCTATGATTTAACGGCTAAAGCTGATGCCGAGCAAATAGATCCAGTCATTGGGCGCGAGTTTGAGATTCATCAGCTGATCGATATTTTGATTCGTCGCCGTCAAAACAACCCTATTTTGACGGGTGAAGCTGGCGTAGGTAAGACAGCGGTAGTTGAGGGATTGGCGCAAAAAATAGTCGCCGGTCAAGTGCCTGATCAGCTCAAGGACGTGACGATACGCAGTCTCGATATGGGCTTATTGCAAGCAGGGGCAAGTGTCAAAGGCGAGTTTGAGAACCGTCTAAAGCAAGTCATCGAAGAAGTGCAAGCGTCGCTACAGCCGATTATTCTGTTTATCGATGAAGCTCATACCTTGATTGGTGCTGGTGGGCAAGCGGGTCAGAACGACGCAGCTAATTTATTAAAGCCTGCACTAGCTCGTGGTGAGCTTAGAACCATTGCCGCGACGACGTGGTCAGAGTACAAAAAATACTTCGAAAAAGATGCGGCATTGTCACGTCGCTTTCAAGTCGTCAAAGTCGACGAGCCTGATATCGATACGGCAGTGGCAATGATTCGGGGATTGAGTGTCAAGATGCAGGAGCATTTTGGCATATTGATAGATGATGACGCGCTGCAAGCGGCGGTTGAGTTATCTGCACGTTATATCAGTGACCGACAGCTACCCGATAAAGCCGTTAGCGTATTAGATACAGCAGCGGCTCGGGTGAGCTTATCAAAAACCGCCATACCCAATCAGCTTGATAGGCTACAAGCCAAAGGTGTGCAATTAGAGCAGCATATTAATAATCTCAGTCAGCAGCTTGAACGTATCGGCGGCATTGACGAAAAAGAAAAGATTAGCCAAAAAATTGCTGTGATTGATGAGCAGCGTCAGTCCAATAAACAAAGTATTGCCGATATGACAGCCCGCTGGCACGAACAACGTCAGCTTAATGATCAGCTTGATGTAATCAATCAGCAATTGAACGCAAAAGCAGATGGCGCTGATACGCTTAGTGCAAAAGAGCGCTTAGACAAACAAGCTGAGTATCAAAGTATCGAGCAGTCGTTAAAACAAATACAAGAGACACATCGCCTAATCCATCCTGTATTGGATCGTCAGGTTATCAAACAGATCATCTCAGATTGGACTGGTATTCCACTTAACGATATGGCGGGGAGTGAAAAAGACCATATCTTAAATTTGGCTGATGCCTTGCAAGCACGTGTCATCGGCCAAGATCATTCTGTGGCTGCTATCGTCAAGCGGATTCATACTGCCAAAGCGCGCTTAGATGATCCAAACCGACCGCAAGGGGTATTTATGCTCGTCGGGCCAAGTGGTGTGGGCAAAACGGAAACCGCATTGGCGCTATCCGAGGTGCTGTATGGCGGTGAGCGTAATCTTATCACTATCAATCTGTCAGAATACCAAGAAGCTCATAGCGTTGCCTCCTTAAAAGGCTCGCCGCCAGGTTATGTTGGCTATGGTGAAGGAGGCGTATTGACAGAAGCTATCCGCCGTCGCCCTTATAGTGTGCTCTTACTTGATGAAGTCGAAAAAGCCCATCCAGATGTACTCGATTTGTTTTATCAGGTCTTTGATAAAGGGGTAATGGAAGACAGTGAAGGGCGTTTAATTGATTTTAAAAATACCCTTATTTTATTGACCAGTAATGTTGGTTCATCACAGATTATGCAGGCATGTATCAATACTGACCCTAGCATTACGGAATTTAGCCTGCCAGACAGTGACCACCTAAAACAGGTCATTAATCCGCATTTGTACAAAGCCTTTAAGCCTGCGTTTTTGGGTCGTTTAACCGTTATTCCTTACTATCCACTGACCGATGATGCGCTCGCAGAAATCATTCGGCTTAAGCTGGATAAAATCACTGGGCGTATTCGTGATAATTACGACGTCCCTTGCGTCATTGACCCTGAGGTGATTGAGCTGATTTTATCACGCTGTCATGAGGTTGATTCTGGTGCCCGTAACGCCGATGCCATCATCAGTCACACCTTATTACCGCAGCTAGCGGGTCACCTGCTTGCTCACGATGATAGTCAAAGTGTGCTAAAAAAAATTACGGTATTCGTCGATGAGGACGATAATTTTGCTTATCGCCTTGATACCGATGCCGTCGTACCACTGAATAAAATGGCGCAATACAGCGAAGATGAAACTGAAGATCAAGTGGCGAAATTACCAAGCAAGCCATTTT
>NZ_DAINDI010000062.1:14964-18037 GCF_036731945.1 Psychrobacter sp. | reverse complement strand
TCCTTGTTTAGCTACAATTTATCTCATTTTTATCACCATTTTTAAAATGAGGACGCGCCCTAGTGATTGTCTTTTAATGCTTATCGATAAATTCTGAAACTTGCTTGCTTAATATCTGCCATAAGGTTTCTTGCGCGCTTTTACTGCCCCAGGCGTTATGCGGGCTAAATATCACCCGCGGATGATTAGCAAGGGTTAATAAAGGGTCGTCTTTGACAATCGGCTCTTGCTCAAATACATCGGTGGCATAACCAATAATTTGCACGTTATTAATGGCATCGGTCAGCGCTTCGCTATCGACAATACCACCGCGGGCGACATTGACAATCAGTGGTTGCTTAGCCATTTTTGCTAAGGTGTCTTTATTAATTAGGTGTTTGGTTTGCTCATTTAATGGGCAATGTAAGCTTAGTACATCAGACTGCGCCAGTACCTCTTCAAAGGCCGTATAATCCTCATTACGCGGCGCACGCCCTTGATGCTCTGCCCACAATACCGTCATCCCAAAAGCGCGGGCGATGTCGGTGACGCGTTTACCGATAGTGCCAACACCAATAATACCAAGCGTCTTATCTTCCAAATCTATCAGTGGGATATCGAGCAAGCAGAAATTACCGTTATCTTGCCACGTACCGTCCGCAACTTTTTCATGATAATGGATGCCTGCGCGCATGGCCGTTAGCATTAACATAAAAGTATGCTCGGGCACGCTTTTGACCGCGTAACCTGCGACGTTATATAGCGCAACATTGTGCTTAGCACAGGCATCTTGATCGACGTTATTCATACCTGTTGCGGTCAGTTGGATAAGCTTCAACTTAGGCAGATTGGTAATGACGTCAGCGCTGATTTGGACTTTATTGGTAAAAATGATATCAGCATTTTGACAGCGTTCAATAATTAGCTCTTGAGGTGTATCGTCGTAAGTAATGTAGTCAGTCACGCCAGCAGGTGCTGGCAAGTCGATATTGTCAGAAAAAGTACCCTTGTCTAAAAAAACCGCTTGCATGATGTTTCCTTATCTCATTGTTATTTTAAATAGATAATATTTTAAATAGATGACGTTTTAAATGGTCTTGCATTTTAAATAGGCTGATAGAGTTATTGGCTTAATGTAGCACGTTGCCGCACTTAGTCAAAAAACGCGTCAAAAACCCCATCGAAAAGCGTGCAGTAAAAAACCTCTACTTCAATTGAAATAGAGGTTTTATTTTTTGCGACAGGAGTTCTTGTGCTTATATCGTTTTTCGTTTTATAAAGAAAAATGCTTATAAAGAAAAACGCTTGCGCAATTTGCCAATCAGACTTCGAACGCGACTGCTTAAATCAATACGTACATCGTTTTCAGGGTCGTGCTCGACTTCATAACGTTTGACCAATTCAGGGCTGGCTTTGAGTTTTGCATGATGCTGGAAAGCACGGTTGACGCTAATCTCAAGCAGGCTGGCACGCATGGGCTTAGGTAAGCAGCGATAAACCTGACCTTTATTAATCAAATCAATGAGCAAACCTGCATCTTGGAATTCAGTCTGTACCAAAACCACCAAGTGCGGCGCATCTTGTTTTAAGGTAAAGATAATCGGCGCGATATTTTCGCCGCTGACATTGATGTCGGTAATACACACGCCGATATCTTCATTGGCCAAATAATCGTAAGCTTCTTCCAAGCCTTCAGCGTGCAAGACTCTATAGCTATGCGAGAACTGCTTACTTATTTGCTCAATCAGTTCGTCGGTTTCATCGATGACCAACAGTGTCTGCTTTTTACCCGAGCTATCAAATTGCTCCGCGTCTTCATCTGGATTATAAGTCAACGCGATTTCGGTGGCGCGACCGACAACCGCAAGCAGTTCTTCAGATTTGCATGGTTTGGTCAAGTAACGATAAATCTCACCATCGTTAATAGAACCAATAATAGCGTTCAAATCAGCGTAACCGGTCAATAAAATCCGCATGGTAGATGGCGACACTTCTTTGACTTCACGCAAGATATCGACACCCACACGCTCAGGCATACGTTGGTCGCTGACCGCCACGTGTACATGGTTATTTTTGATATAGTCGATATACTCGGTCGGGTCAGTGGTGATAAAAACGTCATGCGTTTTACGAAACAGCAGTTTCATCGAACGTAAAATACGTTGTTCATCGTCGATAAACGCCAACTTCGGTTTTGGTCCAGACGCTAGCTCAGCGCCAGAGGTTTCCATTTCATGGTCAAATTCATTCATGATGATATCCTTATGATGAATAATAATATGGTAGCTTTATATAATCATTTAAATAGCAATTGTGCTCACAACAAAACGAACAACAGAACCTAGCGCTTACGCTGCTAGGCTTTGTTCGGTTAAATCATTATCAATCGGTAGCGTTAAGGTAAAGGTGGTGCCAACGCCTTCGGTTGAGACCGCTTTAATGTCGCCATTATGCTGCTCCATAATCTGCTGACTGATGGCCATCCCAAGACCGGTTCCTTCACCCGCGCCTTTAGTGGTAAAGAACGGCTCAAAGATTTGATTAAGTACTTCTGTACTCATGCCTTTCCCATTGTCGCTGACATCGATATAGACATTGCGCTCATCAAAGCGCGTGCGCACTTCGATTTTGCCATCCGGTTTTTCGCCCATGGCTTGCGCGGCGTTATTAAGCAAGTTCACTAGCACCTGATTAATCTGTGACGGCGAGCATTTAATCTCAGGCGTCGGCGCAAAATCAGTGACAATTTCTTGATGTCTGATAGAGTTGCCAGCGATTTTCAATGACGCTTCGATACATTCGCGCACATCGATGGTTTTCACTTTTGACTCATCAAGACGGGCAAAGTTACGTAAGTTTAGGACCATCTCGGTGATTTGCTCGACGCCAAAGAGAGAGTCTTTAATCAGCTCTTTAAGCTCAGCGGACAAATCATCTTCTTGGATTTCATCAGACGCACGGACGATATCTGCCAATAGTTTGTCTATTTTGCCATCAGCTGCCGCGTCAGCTTTAACGGCTTTTAACCCTTGTACCAACTCAATCAACTCTTCGTATTGCTCAGTCAACTGACCGATAATCTCAAGGTTGTTTT
>NZ_DAINDI010000062.1:5779-14954 GCF_036731945.1 Psychrobacter sp. | reverse complement strand
GGCGTATTGACCTCATGAGCAACGCCTGCGACCATTTGACCTAAAGTCGCCATTTTTTCTGAACGAATCAATTGCAGCTGAGAGTTTTTCAGCTCTTTTAGCGTCTCTTGTAGCTCAGCGGTACGTTCTTCAACTTTAATCTCTAGCTGCTGGTTGATATTGGCAAGCTTACCTTCGTTAGATTGGATACGGTCTAGGAGGTCATTAATAGAGCCGTTTACCAGCCCAATCTCGTTGCGACCTTCGGCGAATTTAACCTCGCTTAGCTTATTGTATTGCTTATCGTTAATCAGGTTCTCCGCTTGCGAGATTTTATCCGTGGTCTCTTTTAACGGTTTAAATGCTAAATAAGTGAGCATAAAGTAAATCAAACCCGCGGTGATAAGTAGCGCGAGGGCAATCCAGTTGATCAGATTTTTACTTAGATTGTCAGCGATGGCGTTAATTTCAGCGTCAGGCTGGACGACGATAAGTTTCCAATAAGTCTCAGGAATCTCAAATACGTACGCTTGGCTGCCGTTATAGTAGCTGTCTTTTTCCAACTCAAAGCTCTGCAATAAGCGGCTATCCATCGCATTTTGCTTATTTTCACCGTTGTTTAGATAAGCGGCGTAGTTGACGAGATAATAGCCTTTTGACGTACCGGTTTCGGCTTTATCAAGCGTGGTCAATACCTGCTGAACTTGTGGCGATACGCTAGCGGCAACGCGCTCGATGGTCTCGTTACGCTGCGTCTCCAAGAAGTTTAGTACCGGATTCCAAGCAGGGTCAGCGTTGATAACTTGCTTGATATCAAGCGGTGTACCGGTGGCTTCGTCGATATAGCTTAAGCGCTCAGGATTAGAGGAAGCGATAACTTTGTCACTGTTATCGAGCAGTAAAATATAACCTGAGCCCGAGCTTTCGCTGAGCTTAACGATGTTTTCTTGCAGCTGGTTGAGGGTAAAGTTGACGGTACTGGCACCCCAGAACTGGTTGTCACGCTCGATGGCGACACCGCAACTCATCGCCAGCTCGCCTTTGGTTTGGCTCGCGCGGACATGGTTCCAGATACAGCTTTCAGGTTTGAGCAATTTCAAAACGCTAAACCAGTCTTCTTGATAATAAGGATTGGCAGGATTTGGGTCGCTGAGTACCGCTTGATAATCGCCGTTTTGACGCACCATCAAAAATGGATGGGTCGCGGTATTGGCGCCCAGTGCGCCTTTTTCTGGCCAAATGCCGCCACTACCTAATAAGTTATAATCGCGCTTATCAAAAGCATTGGCGGTACTGGCTTGCAAAATCGCTTCTTGTGGCGGCAAAGTCTGCGCGCTTTGCTGCAATAACAGGGCACTACGCATCACGCGATTGATATCGGCTGAGATACTATTGACCGCGGTATTACCACGCTCAGCGACCAGTTTTGCTGATTCAAGGCGAATTTTTTCATAACCTTCTTTATCAACAACATAAACAACAACCGCTAGTACGACCGCAAACGCAATAAATAGAATGGTCGTCACTTGGGTACTGACTTGGTTAAAAAAGCCAACTTTTTTGGAGGCACTCATGAGGGGATTGTCCTTGGATAAACGTGACCACAAAGCAGACTGTTGATGCAGACTACCGATGCTATTTGCTGCGAGTAATCGACGATGTGGCGATACGTAAGCCTTACGAAAATGGGATTTGAGTATTAGGGTAAAATTTTTAAAATTATCAATCAGTTAAATATCTAGATATATAACAAATGTTAAAGTATTTACGGTTAATACATAACTTAAACGACTATAAAAAACACTATTTGGCTTACTTAACGGTCTTAAAAAGGACGGTATTAAGTAGGGGATTGCCAAAATTTTGTGTTTTAAGACTTGCTAGTTAAATTTTTTGAATAACTTTTTTATATCATTGGGAAAATCTAAAAGGGGGTAATGGTTAACATAGCTTCAATAACAATAAGAAATGTTAAATTGCATATATTAACAATATAGAAACAATTTTATGATAACAATGTTTAGCGCATAGTAGCGAGCCTTTTTCTTTACTTGTGAGTCGTTATATATTGATTTCTAAAAAGTTACTTAAGCGCAGTATTGCAATAATCTTGCCAAAAAGTGCCCTTGAAAAGTTAACTTAACGCACTCATCTAGGCGCTAACGTTATATAATGGTCTGTTTTATCCATCGACCTAGCTGACAAGTTGGGCGTTGCTGATAGCTTCAATGACCAGCAACTTATTAATGAGTTTGAGCTATTAATTGACTAAATCCTTGCGTGATTGTTTGTATGATTGTGGCTTGATTCATTAACTATCTATTTTCTTATTATCTGAGTACAAAAGACATCGCCTTATGACTATCTCTATCGCTTCATTGCACAGCACCGAATTTGCCGTTGGTCAACGTTATTTATCTGATACGGAGTCTGAGCTTGGCTTGGGTGTGGTCATCGACGTTGATGACCGCTGTGTACATATCCTATTTCCGCAAAGTGAAGAGACCCGCGTCTACGCCAAAAATTCTGCGCCGTTATCGCGCGTGGTGTTCAAAGAAGGTGATAGTATTTCTGACCAAGCCGGTAATACCTTTACGGTGACAGCTGTCAAAGAAGTGATGGGTGTGCTCAAATACAGTGTTGATGAGCATGAGCGCGGCATTATGGAAACTCGTTTGGCGGCTAATATCACACTGGCTAAGCCGCTTGAGCGTCTACTTGCTGGTCGTATTGAGCGCGGGGATTGGTATGAGCTGCGTCAAGATATCTTGCGTATGCAATCAGCGCTAGCGGGTCATCCGCTCAAAGGCTTGATGGGCGCACGTGTCGATATCATCGAGCATCAGCTGTATATCGCCCATGAAGTTGGCAAACGTATCGCGCCGCGTGTTTTGCTTGCTGACGAAGTCGGTTTGGGTAAAACCATTGAAGCGGGTTTGATTATTCATCAGCAGCTACTGACTGGCAAAGCTGAGCGCGTCCTAATTCTTGTCCCAGACAGTTTGCAGTATCAATGGATGATTGAGCTGCGTCGCCGTTTTAACCTAAACTTTGCCTTGTTTGATTTAGTACGTACCGCTGCGATTAAAGAACACGACCCTGAGCAAAACGTCTTTACGACCGAGCAATGTATCATTGCCGGCATGGATTTATTGCTCGATCATCCAGATTTGTACGATCAAGCGATGGAAGCAGGCTTTGATTTATTGGTCGTCGATGAAGCGCATCACCTGCATTGGGATGAAGCGCAAGGCGGCAATGATAAATATGACTTGATTGCTGACTTTGCCGAAGAAACGCCGGGCGTGATGCTATTAACGGCAACACCAGAGCAGCTTGGCGCCCAAAGTCACTTTGCCCGTCTGCGTTTATTAGACCCTGATCGCTTTGATGATTTAGATGAATTTATCGATGGTCAAGAAGCCTTTGCCGAAACCGCCGCCGTTGCCAGTGTCTTAATCGAGGATAAACCGTTAAGCGACGGTCAAATAGCGGCGTTAAGTCATCTGCTTTCTATTAGTATCGATGAATTAGCAAACATTAATGACGACGAAAAACTGCGTACTTATGCGCTCAATGAACTCCTTGACCGTCATGGTACGGGACGTATTTTATTCCGTAATACCCGTGAAAGCGTCAAAGGTTTTTATGGACGTAGCAGCCAGCCGTATCCGTTGCCGCTACCTGAAGCATGGGTAGATAGCTATCAAACCAAGGGTAAATTGCGCGAGCAACTTTGGGGCGAAGAAAATCAACCCGATGGCGGCTGGTTAGAAGATGACCCGCGGGTGCCGTGGTTGATTGCTATCTTAAAAGGTGAGCTTAAACATAAAAAAGTGCTGCTAATTGCCCGTAGTGGGGCGACGGTCGAAAGTTTAGAGGCGGTATTGCGCCTGCATGCCGGTATCAAAACTGCCATCTTTACCGAGCAGATGACCTTACTTGAGCGTGACCAAGCAGCAGCGTTTTTTGCCGACTCAGAGGGCGCACAGATATTACTCTGCTCAGAGATTGGCTCAGAAGGTCGTAACTTCCAGTTTGCAAGCCAGCTGATATTGTGGGACCTGCCTGCCAATCCAGATACCTTAGAGCAGCGTATCGGTCGCCTAGATCGTATCGGGCAGACACAGCAAATTATGCTGCACGTTCCTTATGTACAAGGGACGGCGCAAGAACGACTGTACCGCTGGTATAACGACGCGCTCAATATGTTTAATCAGATTTCTCCAACGGCGCAAAGCGTACAAGAGCAATATATCCAAGAGTTAAAACCGCTGCTTGAAGGCGCGGATACCGACGAGAACCGCACCATTTTGCAGGATATTATCGAAGAGGCACAGCAAACGCGCTTGGGACTAGAAGCACAGCTACAAGCCGGTCGCGATCGCTTACTTGAGTACAACTCATGCCGTCCGCGCGTTGCTGGGCGCATTGCCGATGCCATGCATGATTTTGATAAACATAATCTATTGCCGCAATTTATCGAGCGCTTCTTTGCTTCCGCCAATATCGACCACAATATCCAACGTGATGGTTCATGGGTGATAGCGCCGATTGATAGCACGGAAATTAGCGATTATATTGACGGTCTGCCGCTCGGTGACGAAGACGGCATGACGCTGACCTTTGAGCGCAAGCAAGCGCTGCAGCGTGAAGATATCGAATTTATCACCCATGAGCATCCATTGATGCGCGCGATTTATGAGCTAGCAAGTACCAGTACTTTTGGGAATACCACCGTTGCGATGTTAAAGAGTGCCGCCGTTCCACAAGGTATGGTGCTGCTAGAAGTGAATTTCCGCGTTGAAGCGATTGCGCCAAGATTGCTCAATTTGCCTGCTACCTTGCCGACGCAAAATATTCGTGTCTTTATCAGCGAGCAGGGTAGTGATTTATCCGCCCGTATCAGCAGCGATATGATTATGCCGCATATTGAGCGCTTGGATAAAAACCGCGCCCGCCAAGTGATTAAAGTACGTGGCGATGTGATTGAGCAGCGCTATTATGAAGCCGAAGATATTGCCCGTCAGCAGCTAGTAGACATTGGTGAACAGGCAAGCGCGCGCTTTAGCCAGCAGTGGTCGCGTGAGATAAAGCGCCTAAAGCATTTGCAAACCATCAATCCTAACGTGCGCCCAGAAGAGATTGAGCGTCTAGAGCAACTAAAAGCCCAAGGTGAGCAAGCACTAGGTAATTTATCGCTGGTGCCAGACTCTATCCGCGTGCTGGTTGCTGTAAAACCATAGTATAAGGTCAAATAAAAAACGAGGTGTTTCATCATCTCGTTTTTTATTTATGTTTGTGAGCTTGGAAGCTGCTTGTTTAGATAGCTACTTGTTTAGATAATTACTTGCTCATTATTGTTAAGCTAATAAAGCGTTAAACCGACTCGTAAGGCGGCGACTGCCTAGTCAAAATCTTTAATATTCGCTAAGATGATTGGCTTTTCGCTTTATAATGAGTGATTGCTAATCATTTTACTGGCTATTTATTTGGCGTTCTCAGCGTTATGTGGGTGTTTATCGCAAACTATAATAGTCATGCCATAACAGTTTTAAAATGAACCTACTATACATATTATTTTAAATTAAAACGCCGCATTGGCTTAAGCCGTATCGTATTGATACGCTTGACCCTTGAGTGCTTATATCTCAATGCTTGGTGTGATTGATCAAAATAAGGAAACCTATCGTCATGTCTGATTATCCGCAACTGATCGATGAGCTGCTCGCTACCGTCGCGCTTATCGAAGTCAGCCCTGATGTTTTTGAAGGTAAAAGCCACGATTATGTGGGCAGTCGTATTTTTGGCGGGCAAGTGCTGGCGCAAGCAATTATGGCCGCATCGCATACGCTCGATAAAGACAAACCTTGTCATTCGTTGCATGGTTATTTTTTGCGCGGTGGCGATATCAATCAGCCGGTGATTTATCAAGTACGCCGCCTGCGTGATGGTCGCAGCCTGTCAGCGCGTGAAGTCACAGCAATTCAGTATAAAGAAGTGCGCGGTAAAGCGCCTGTCGAGCAAGTGATATTTTCGATGATTGCTTCGTTTTCACCGATGGAAGAGGGTTTGGAATATCAAGAAGATATGCCGGTTTATCCGCCGCCAGAGGACTTGCTTGATGAGCAAGATTTAAAAGAGCAGTATGTTGGAAAGGTTCCTGATGCCCTAAAAGCGCGTTTTATGCGTCATCGTCATGTCGAGATTAAACCGATTAAGCCGCGTGATCCGATTCATCCAGAACCGATGAAACCCAAGCAAGCAAACTGGCTGCGTATCCGTGAGCTTGGCAAGCAGCCAGTGGCCATTCAGCAAGCACTATTGGCGTTTTCGTCTGATTTTTACTTGGTCGGTACGGGGCTGATGTCACATGGTGTCAGCTTTATGACCAGTGGCTTGCAAGCGGCGAGTATCGACCACTCGATGCATTTTCATCGTGACTTTGATCTAAATAATTGGTTGCTATATGACATGTGGAGCGACACCACATCTAATGCTAAAGGCTTAAACCACGGTCAGTTTTGGCAAGATGGTCGATTGGTAGCGACGGTACAACAAGAAGGCTTGATGCGTTTGCGGGTGCCCAAATCTTAAGTTTTTTGTAGGTTATAAATGAAAAAAGCGACTCAGAATATATTTTGAGTCGCTTTTTTTATAAATGTTATTTAGTTGCCCTAACTTATTGTTCTAAAATCCTAACCATCGCGCGCGGCAATCCTAGTGTTGCTTGTGCATCTTCAGCATTTGACCAATTTATATTAATTTCTGCTGCTTGCAAGGCTTTGGTTAAATCAGCCATTTGCTCATTAGTTAAAGTCAGTGATTGCGGCGTTAAATACCAATGGAAATGAGTTAGTGAGTGTTTAATAGGCGCGTCATCAAGCAAGGTTTTATTAATGGGCGCGGCTGCTAAATTACGCTTATCTAACCATCCATTGATAATTTGCTCAGCGGTGGTAAATTCTGTTTCATAGACTTTTTCATAGTTTTTTTTATTACTAGCAACTTTTAATAATTTATCATCGCTGGCTCCTAAATTTTTAGCAGTTGTTTTGCCACTTACTTTACCGTCAATTTTCTCAACAAATTGCAAAGGCAAACTCCATAGTCCGCCCCAAATACCATTGTCAGGACGCTGTAACCAAAGTATGTTGCCGTCCATACCTTTAATTAATAGCGCATTGCTAAACTTGCTTGGCTTGGGCTGCTTTTTAGCTTTGACTGGATAATCAGTTTCGCGACCCTGCGCATGGGCAATACAATCCTCTTGCAGTGGGCACAACAGACAAGCAGGCTTGCTACGCGTGCATAAGGTTGCGCCCATATCCATCATCGCTTGGGCAAATAATCCTGAATTTTCCCTAGGCGTTAAACGCTCTGCCAACGCCCACAGCGCTTTGGTCGTAGCAGACTTAGTAATATCACCATCGATGGCCGCCCAGCGTGTGAGAACGCGTTTGACATTACCATCACAGATAACGCCATAACGATGTAGCCCCATTGCCATAATCGCGCCAGCGGTCGACGGTCCAACGCCAGAAATCGCCTCCCAACCTGCTAGCGTCTGCGGAAAGTCGCCCGTCTCATCAATCACTGCAACCAATTGCTTCGCGCCTTTATGCAAATTACGCGCCCGCGCATAATAGCCAAGCCCCGCCCAATGCTCCGCCACCATATCCCATTCTGCTGCGGCTAAATCCTGCACCGTTGGAAAGCTGTCCATAAAACGCGCAAAGTAGGGCAATACAGTGGTCACTTGCGTTTGCTGTAGCATGACTTCGGATAGCCAAACAATATAAGGGTTTGGCGTATTGGTTCGGTGTTGTTGCCAAGGTAAGTCGTGGCGACCGTTTTCAGCGAACCAATCAAGTAGGCGTGGGGCGAAGGAGTCGAGAGAGGTTGTAGAGTGGCTAAAGGTAATTTCAGAAGAGGTAGAATTGGCAGTTAGCTGGGTCATAGGCTTTATTATGTAGTGATTTTAAGGTGAGTAATTATACCTTATATGAGTATATTCAATGGTTTAGCTTTGTATGATTTGTCGTGAGTATTTTAGACCGTTGTTCTGTCGTAGCTTAATACTTTCAGCTTTTGCCACAGGTAGATATTATTGATGATCGGGAAAAATATACTCTTCTGAAAATAAAATAGGTTGCGAAAGTAAAAAACTTCTCGCAACCTATTTCTCATAAGAGTGCCATTAGTGAATTTAACTAAAAGGTTTGGTTAAGAACAACCTCCGCAACAAACACCCTCTTCGCCGTGCTTTGCTTTTTTCTCGGTTTCTGGTGCGTTTTCTGCCGCCACTTGTGCTTGCGAATCCTCATTCTGGACTGACTCTACTTCGGCTGCTTGCTTCTCTTTATTACTGTTAAAGATATTTTTAAATAATTGAGCCATTAGCTTATACCTCACGTTGTATTAAAAACAAACTAAATAATATTTGCTAATCAATGGTGAACTTATCACATCGTAGAAGGCAATTATTTATAAGCATAAATTGCCTTTATCAGCGTAAAACGTCATATTATTTAAATGAGTATAGACCCAAAGTAACAGTACTACAACATAATAATAAGAACTCAGGAGAAAATAATATTTGTTTTAAAATCAATGGTTAAACAACTTTATCTCAACTAAAAAATGGCAGTAGAGACCGTGGTGAACTTGATACGTCTAATCGACAGTAAAACTGTTATGTAGATTTAAACGCGCTACTGGTATAGATTTTACTGACGCGCTGTGTCTTGTCTACTTCCGATTCTTCCGCGTTTTTAGACGACGCAAACGCTTCTCTTCTTCTTTAGCGATTCTTTTCTCTTCGGCAGCGAGACGTTGTTCAGCAACGACTAGCTCTTCAGCTTCTGTCATGGCAGGCGTCTCGAGCGTAATATCACCAAGCTTGCCACTACGCAGCTCATTAATAAGAATCTCAGACATGCGGTAAGTGTCGACTTGGTTGCCCGCACGCACGCAACCGCGATTACGCCCCGCCACTTCAAAAAACTCCCAATCGGTCTTGGGTAGCTCATCAATTTTATAGCGGCTTTTTAGTAGCTCAGGATAGGCTTGCATTAGGTACTCAGCGGTATAACTGGCCACGTCAGCGAAGTCAAACGCCGTATCTCGAATACCGCCGGTCGCCGCCAAGCGATAGCCAGAGTTTTCGTTTTCAACCTTTGGCCATAGCATACCA
>NZ_DAINDI010000062.1:0-5769 GCF_036731945.1 Psychrobacter sp. | reverse complement strand
AGTGTCATAGAGCATGATGTCATCGTCAAGTTTAATCAGCTGCTGCGACTTAGTAACCGCGGGCTCATCACCGGTTCTTGCTACCGCGCGCCCTGCTAAGGTGTTAATTAAGGTCGATTTACCAACGTTTGGAATACCCATAATCATGGCTTTGATTTGGCGACCGGTGCCGACTTTATTGGGTACGAGGGATTTGCATATTGCAATGATGCGCTTGACGTCATCGGCTTTATTATTGTCGCACGCCATGGCTTTAACGCCATCTTGTTGCTCAAGATATTCCATCCACGCTTTGGTCAATTCCGGATCAGCAAGGTCGGCTTTATTTAAGATTTTAATGACTGGTTTTTCGCCGCGTAATGCTGCGACCATTGGGTTTTCACTACTATAAGGAATACGCGCGTCAATCACTTCAATGACGACGTCCATCTGTGGCATGATTTCTTTGATTTCGTTACGGGCCTTGTTCATATGCCCAGGGAACCACTGAATACTTGCTCTCTTATCCATCTGCTTTACTAACCTTTTATAAAAAATGCTCAAAGTAAGACCATCGTCATTTACTTTTTAATGGCGTCCAGTTTACTACATAAGCAAGCTTTTAATGCTAAAAAGTACTGATGTTAAAAAGTAATGAGGCTAAAAATGCTCACGTTAACATTTCATGTAACGCACAGAGCGGACTATCCTGCAGGCTCGTCTGTTAAATCCTCACGCGCTGGTGGCAGTGGCGCTAAATAACCAACGACTAAGATTAAGCTACCCGCACCAAGGAATGAAATCACTCGCCAAATCGCCTCGGTCTGGGATAAATCAACCAGTTTTAACACCACAACGCCCAGCAGTCCAATACCCATAAACCATAGTGTTCGTTGTCCATAGCGGCTGGCGATGATGGTGGCGACCAAAGCAATGAGCGTCCATAAAATGGTTAGCCCGGTTTGTACTTGCTCGCTATTCCAAGCGCCTCCGGCTACTCCATATAAGCTACCAGTCCATAATAGTGTACCGATAAATGCGTGCAGCGTTCTGACCAACATGCTAGAGCCTATCCAAAAACCAATCAGCGCTAAGACAATGAATAGCATATCGTTTTTAGGAATGGCTTTTAATAGATTTCTCGAACCTCTCCCATGTGGCTGACGGATTAAATAAACGCCCAAGCCGTAAAACACCACCAGCCATAACGTCACATCATATAAGTTAAATAGGGGGAAATAAGGCAAGCCCCAAATCACGCCATCATAAGTAAAGTTGGTAAAAATCGCCCAGCCTAAAGTCATAGGTACAAAGAGTTTGGCACTATTTAACAGGGCTCGATGCCAGTCGAACCAATAAGGCGCAAGCGCTGAATTTGCTGCTTTTGATTGCTTATCATTGTACTGAACCATAGCATGACGCTGTGTCCACCATAATCCAGCCAGCATAAAGGCAACCGGAACTAAAATAGTCATGATACCTTTTGAATCAGGCAAGCCATAATGCATAGCTTCTGCCAACAGGATAATGCCAGCACCAAGCCAGCTCGCGCTATCAAAACTTTTTAACTCCAATTCTTTATGCCATGTTCTTAACCACAATTGCCCAACTACTAGCCAGCCTATGAGTAGCGTGATAAATATCGGCCAATGAAAGGTTGTCCATTGATAATCAAATTCATACTTTTGTGGCAGTTGAAACAGTAGCGCGGCATAAAATAGCAGCAATAACGCATGGCTAAACTGCCTAATCTCGCGCCACGCATGATAGTGATTGATTGCCTGATAAATAGCTAGGCTGGTTAAGGTGGCCAATCCTAGCAGCGCCGTCGTTGCTAAGCGCCAGCTGCCAAGCCATTGGTCAAAATCGATGACCAATACATACAGCAGCCAACCCATCGCAGTGAACGTCAACAGACGTATCAAGACTGGACTGCGCCACATTAGGTTAAACGCCACACTTTGGCTATTGATACTGGTAAGCCATTGCTTAGTAGCGAGTTCACCAATGCCCAAAGCTTTAGTATAGGCAGTCAGCGTATGATTGGCATTAAGCTGGTTGTTGGCGTCATCAATAGGTGAGTTGCTGGCGCGCAAAATAAACATCGTTGCTAGATAGCTGAGCGCCGAAATCGTCAACGCCAGCGTTGGATAGTCTTTAATCGTAAAGACCACATTTATCATCAGCATCGCGATACTGAGCAGCTGCAATAACAACCCAAACAATACTGACCATGCACGTAGTGAGCGCCGTCCAAACCATACCAGCGCCAGCCCTTGTACCGACCAGCCAAAGGCAATCCATTCAGCATCGAATGCCAGCGGAATCACTAGTGCCAAAAAACCAAAACCTAACGCCAGCATACCCTCGGTAATTAAGGCATATCGCTGACTACGCTTGACAAACACCCAGCCAATGCCCAAATAAATTGCCGCTAAAATAGCACTGGTGATGGTTAATCCATTAGGAATAGCGTCTAAAAGCCCTGCGAACAAACCAAAGGCTAGTATCGGCACGGAAAACAGCAAGCCGGTATCAATAGGGAATATATAGCTGTGGTTTCCCCAGTGAATTTTATTTACATCGTTTGGATATTTTACAGTATCTGGATGAGTAAAATTTTCTTCATTAAGTGTGTTATAAGCAATGATTTGCTGCGCGTAGCGAATGACGACAAACAGATATAGTAATACATGTAGCGCCACTAATAATACCAACGTCCAGCGCTGTGCCTCAATAACAGCGCTTAAATTTTCCGTAATACCCCAATGATAGGCCAGTCCAAAGGTGACCATCACGCCGAGAAGGTTGAGCATTTTCCAAGTACGGTAGTGAGCGAGGACAGCAATGGTGACGTTTAATAATAAATAATAGCTAAACAAGGTCACTAAACTGCCTGTGTCTTCACTGGTCAATATCGGTGCAAAGAAACCGCCAGAAAGTGCCAACAATGCCAACGGTAAAGCGTTTTGGCGCACCGCTAAGCCAATGGTGATGGCCGATAAGATGCCAAGTCCAACAAAGCTCGGCACACTCGCCAGCACGTGATAGACGCTATAGGCAAAAAAGGTGGTTAAATAAGCAATCGCTAAACCAGCGCCTTGCAAGGTGATGCCATAAGCAAAGCGATTTTTTGCTAATTTTAATCCGAGCAATGCGAGCCCTAAGCCAATGATGCCAATGCCAATAAGCTTTATGATAATCGGAATTTCGATATAATCGCTTAACAAGCGCAGCAATAACACCACCCCGACGAGCAACACCAAAACCCCAACGCGCACTACTAAGTTGCCGCCAAAAAACCAGTTTTGCATCGATTGAATGAGTGAGGTAACGATAGGTAAGGAGCGCTCGTCTGGCTCTATCGTTGTAACGGGGGTTCTCGATTTTGTCGATTCTGCTGGTTTTGGCTTTAAGCCGAGGTTTGCTTCTATGGGTTTGGCGCTAGCGTCAGCGGCTGTAACCGAATCTACTGCTGCTAACGGTAACGGTAACGGTGGCGGCATTGGTGACCGCGAGTTTGAAGAGGTATCGGGCGTTGCTGCAAAATGACTTTCTTGATCGCTATTTATATCGGCGTGAGAAGATTTTGCTGTAATTAAGCCCTCTTTTTGCCGTTTAAGCTCAGCTTGCAGCGCTGTCATATCATGACGCAATTGTCTGATTTGTTGGCTTATCCTGGCGTACAGGATGAGCACCACGATCAATAAAGCCATAAAAGCCAGCCAGCCCAGCTGATTTATCAATAGATATAACATCCTCGTCACTCAATCCCACTTATAATAGAGTGATGATGACGTTATTTGCTCATAAGCACAAGATTGGTCATGGTAGTTATTGTGTATAAGGACGAAAAACAGGGGTCGCTTTCTGAGAAAGTGACCCCTGTTTTTCGTCTTATGCTTTGTATTAACACTCGTTATAGTGAGCGTTTATACAATTTGATTGATGATATTTTTAAAATTATTCACCGAGATTGGTTTTCATAAACTCGAGCATATTTTCCCAGCTTTGCTTAGCAGCGGTTTCGTTGTAGCCAAGGTCAACATCGTTTTTGGCCGCGCGTTCATCGGCGTGCGGATTGGTAAAGCCATGTTTGGCACCGTCATAGACATCAATCGTGTAGTCAACATCGGCAGCATCTAGCTCTGTTTTTAGACTTTCGATTGCGTCCATTGACACCATCGAATCATCGCGGCCGTGAGCGACCAATACTTTGGCTGTAAAGTTCTTGTCAGCTGGCTGTTTTGCTGATGGATTGCCATGGAAAGTAGCAACCGCTTTTAATGGCATACCTTCACGCGCCATATCGAGCACTACTTTACCGCCAAAACAATAACCAATCGCCGCTAAGTTATCGCGATTAACCGCCAGTTGGTCACCAAAATCATTGAGTATTAAGCGGCAACGTGCCATTAGCATGTCTTGATCAGCAAGTACTTGCTCCATCCACATGTTGGCCATCGACGCGTCGCTGGTTAGCTTGCCTTCACCGTAAACGTCCATCGCCACCGCCGCATAGCCTGCTTTTGCCAAGCGCTCAACGACGGACTTTGGGTGATCGACCACGCCCCACCATTCTGGTGCCACCAAAATACCCGCTACTGGATTGTCTTCTGAGGCAGATTCTGGTAGCGCCACATAGCTGATAAGCTCAACGTTGTTTTCGGTAGTGCTTATTAATTCAAAAGTCTTAATTGACATATTATTGTCCTTTTTTTATGTTATGAAGTGGGTTTTATAAATGACTGTTTTATAGATGACTGTTTTATAAATGCTTGTTTTATAAGTGTTAACTGTCCGTATTTTGCTGCATTCTTTTATTTACTTCTCCTACCTTAACGCCCAAGCAGACCAAAAACAGCTATAATACTGTAACGCTCTTTATCAAAATGCTACGGCGACTTTATGATACTCAATTTGCTCAATCAATCTGAATCTCAATTAGCATCCGCTCTAGATTCCAAAACAACAACTGATTCAGATTCAGCGACGCAATCTGCTGGGCGCTTATTTCCTCACAGCCAAAACGATGCTAATGATCTATTGCGTCCGCAGTTTTGGTCACGTTTTGCGCTGTCAGAGCTAAACCATAGCGAATGGGAAGCGCTATGCGATGGTTGCGGTAGCTGCTGCCTAATCAAGTATATCGACGATGAGAATGTCAGCGATGACAATAATCATGAAGCAGAAATGGTTGAATATACCGATGTCACTTGTCAGCTGATGGATTGCGCGACAGGTTATTGCAAGCATTACGCCACGCGCCAAGAGCACGTGCCAGACTGTATTCAGCTAACTATGGAGAATTTGCCGCAAATGATGTGGCTGCCGTCGCACTGTGCTTATAAGCGCTTGTATAAAGGACAAGATTTGCCAAGTTGGCATCTATTACTAACCCAAGATGCAGTGCTGACCCAGCAGCAAATGCGCGCTGCCAATGTTGGCGTAGCAGGGCGCTGTGTTTCTGAGATTGGCATGACAGATGAGGAAATGGAGGAGCGGGTGGTAAATTGGGTTCAGCCTTAACCTAACTTTTTTTATAAAGGGTTTAATCTATGTCTATGCTTAATGAACAATGGATTTAACGTTACAATACCGCTTTGGAGAGTAGCTGCACCTCTTCGAAAATCTAGCTATTCTTTAGAATCTTGCGCGGCAGATTTGGCACTCGCTTCCGCATCGGCTTGTGAATCTGCTAGTGGCGGGATAGGAATATCTTGCCGAATTTGCTTGGAGAACTCGCGACTATTGATAGCGCTGTTTCCTGCCAGATTATCAAAACCGCGA
>NZ_DAINDI010000061.1:18091-18390 GCF_036731945.1 Psychrobacter sp. | reverse complement strand
ATGCACCGCTTAAAGAAAGTCTCCTAAATTTGATGCCGCACTATTCTTAATATTTACTCTTTTTTTGTCCGTATTTGGCCCAATTAATAGTAAGTAATATAACAAAGTTCATGGTCTCATGGCTTTGTCATAGAGTATGAGGTAGAGACACAACACATTAATATATACACGAATTTCCCTAGGAAAACACTATGGCTCGTAAAACTCCCCTAAAGCGCTATCGCAATATTGGTATCTCAGCGCACATTGATGCTGGTAAGACGACCACTACTGAGCGTGTTTTGTTCTATACCGGTGTT
>NZ_DAINDI010000061.1:12507-17982 GCF_036731945.1 Psychrobacter sp. | reverse complement strand
AGCAAAGCAGTTCCCTGAACACCGTATCAACATCATTGACACCCCAGGTCACGTTGACTTCACGATTGAAGTTGAGCGTTCTATGCGTGTTCTTGATGGCGCTTGTATGGTTTATTGCGCGGTAGGCGGGGTTCAGCCACAGTCTGAAACCGTATGGCGTCAAGCAAACAAATATAAAGTACCACGCTTAGCATTCATTAATAAAATGGACCGTGTTGGTGCTGATTTCTACCGTGTGGTAGAACAAATCAAAACTCGTCTAGGCGGCAAGCCAGTACCGTTGGTTATTCCAATTGGTAAAGAAGACGACTTTGAAGGCGTTGTGGATCTTGTGACCATGAAAGCTATCTATTGGGACGAAGCGTCTCAAGGGATGAAGTACGAAGAGCGCGAAATCCCAACTGAACTACAAGAAAAAGCGGAAGAGTACCGTGAGTATCTAGTAGAAAACGCTGCTGAAGCCTCAGAAGAACTCATGAATGAGTATCTTGAAAATGGCGAATTGACGGTAGAGCAGATCAACGACGCTATTCGTCAATTGACCATCAACAACGAAATCATTCCACTTCTTTGTGGTACTGCCTTTAAAAATAAAGGTGTACAAAAGATGTTGGACGCCGTTATTCAGTATCTACCTGCGCCAATGGACGTACCTGCTATCCGCGGTATCCTTGACGACAAAGACGAAACTGAAGGTACGCGTGAAGCCTCTGATGACGCGCCGTTCGCAGCACTAGCGTTCAAAATCATGAACGACAAGTTCGTTGGTAACTTAACCTTCGTTCGTGTGTATTCAGGTGTTCTAAAACAAGGTAGTAGCGTTTATAACCCTGTTAAGATGAAGCGCGAGCGTGTTGGCCGTATCGTTCAGATGATGGCAGATGCTCAGGTAGAGCTACAAGAAATCAGCACGGGTGATATTGCAGCCTTAGTTGGTATGAAAGACGTCACTACTGGTGATACGCTATGTGACGAAAACAACGTCATCACGCTAGAGCGTATGGAATTCCCAGATCCAGTTATCTCTCTAGCTGTTGAACCTAAGACCAAAGCTGACCAAGAAAAAATGTCTATCGCTTTGGGCCGTTTGGCAAAAGAAGATCCATCATTCCGCGTCCATACTGACGAAGAATCTGGTCAAACCATCATTAGTGGTATGGGTGAGCTGCATCTAGAGATTCTTGTTGACCGTATGAAGCGTGAGTTTAACGTTGAAGCAAACATCGGTGCGCCGCAGGTTGCTTATCGTGAAACTATTCGTAACGTGGTTGAGCAAGAAGGTAAATTCGTACGTCAGACTGGTGGTCGTGGTAAGTTCGGTCACGTTTGGTTACGTCTTGAGCCTATGGATCCAGCGGGCGATGTTCTATATGAATTCGCTGAAGAAGTTGTTGGTGGTACAGTACCAAAAGAATTCCACGGTGCAGTCGACAAAGGTATCCAAGAGCGCATGAAAAACGGCGTACTTGCAGGTTACCCAGTTGTGGGCGTTAAAGCGACCTTATATGATGGTTCTTACCATGATGTTGACTCGGATGAGTTATCATTTAAAATGGCTGGTTCTATCGCGTTCCGTAAAGGCTTCATGGCAGCAAACCCAACCCTACTTGAGCCAGTTATGAAAGTAGAAGTTGAAACGCCTGAAGATTATATGGGCGATATCATGGGCGACTTAAACCGCCGCCGTGGTATGGTTCAAGGTATGGAAGACTTACCTGGTGGCACTAAGCAGATTCGTGCAGAAGTACCATTAGCAGAAATGTTTGGTTACGCCACGCAAATGCGTTCAATGTCACAAGGTCGTGCAACCTATTCAATGGAATTCCAAAAGTACGCTGAGATTCCAAAATCAGTTGCAGAATCTATCATCTCTAAATTCAACTCTAAAGATGAAGACGAGTAAATATTACGTATTAATAGGACAATATTGAGTCAATCTTTCTATTGTCCGTAGAGATTGCGCCAATAATTGGTTAAAAGACTTGTTATTGGTCGCGATTTTCTTATAATATCTGCACATTGTATGTGCAACCTTTTAACAATTATCTTAATGTGGTCGGTATCCCTTAACTTGCGCATGTTTAGCAGTTAACTACTTGACCCCAAATAAAGAGGAAATACCCATGGCAAAGGCCAAGTTTGAACGCAGCAAGCCACACGTCAACGTCGGTACCATCGGACACGTTGACCACGGTAAAACAACCCTAACCGCCGCTATCGCAACCGTAGCAGCAAAAACCTCTGGTGGCGAAGCCAAAGACTACGCCGCTATCGATAGCGCACCAGAAGAAAAAGCACGTGGCATCACCATCAACACCTCACACGTAGAATATGACACCCCAACCCGTCACTACGCCCACGTTGATTGCCCAGGTCACGCCGACTACGTTAAAAACATGATCACCGGTGCAGCCCAAATGGACGGCGCTATTCTAGTTGTATCAGCAACAGACGGCCCAATGCCACAAACCCGTGAGCACATCCTGCTATCACGTCAGGTTGGCGTACCGTACATCATCGTCTTCATGAACAAATGTGACCTTGTTGACGACGAAGAACTACTAGAACTAGTAGAAATGGAAGTTCGTGAACTGCTTAACGACTACGACTTCCCAGGCGACGACACCCCAATCGTAAAAGGCAGTGCCACCCAAGCCCTAAAAGGCGACGAAGGCAAATACGGCGAACCAGCAGTCGTAGAACTACTAGGCATCCTAGACACCTACATCCCAGAGCCAGAGCGTGACGTTGACAAAGCATTCCTAATGCCAATCGAAGACGTCTTCTCAATCTCAGGCCGTGGTACCGTAGTAACCGGTCGTGTTGAATCAGGTATCGTCCGTGTTGGTGACGAGATCGAAATCGTCGGTATCCGTGACACCCAAAAAACCACCTGTACTGGTGTAGAGATGTTCCGCAAACTGCTAGACGAAGGTCGTGCAGGCGAAAACTGTGGCGTACTACTACGTGGTACCAAACGTGAAGACGTACAACGTGGCCAAGTACTAGCTAAGCCAGGTTCAATCACCCCGCACACCAAATTTGACGCCGAAGTATACGTACTGTCAAAAGAAGAGGGTGGTCGTCACACACCATTCCTAAACGGCTATCGTCCACAGTTCTACTTCCGTACCACTGACGTAACTGGCGCAATCCAATTACAAGACGGTACTGAAATGGTTATGCCTGGTGACAACGTTGAGATGGGCGTAGAGCTTATCCACCCAATCGCTATGGACAAAGGTCTACGCTTCGCAATTCGTGAAGGCGGCCGTACCGTAGGTGCTGGTGTTGTTGCTAACGTACTTAGCTAAGCATCAAAGCACTAACGCTATCAGAGTAATCTGTTACGTTAAGCAATAAGAAAAAGCCATCCTGATAAAGGGTGGCTTTTTTTGTGGGGTGTGAAGGTGAGAGTGCATGACTTGATGCATCTATATTACTTTTCACTCACTATAAGTTTAAAGGCTTTAAATTACACAGATTACTTCATATATAGTAGATACAGGATTAAAGATTTGCTTATAGATAGCTATAACCCTTATTATATAATGGCAGGATTTTAAAAATAAAAACACAATAACCTAAATCGGAGTAAATAATGATTACCCATGTCCCTGATGTAACTTTCAAAACTCGTGTTCGTGATGAATCTATCGGCGGAGACAATCCATTCAAATGGTATGACCTAACCACAGATGAGTTATTTGCCAATAAAAAAGTGGTGGTTTTCTCTCTACCAGGTGCTTTTACGCCAACGTGTTCGACCAGCCATCTACCTCGTTATGAAACGCTTTACGATGAATTTAAGGCTTTAGGTGTAGATGAAATCGTTTGTATTTCTGTTAATGATGCCTTTGTCATGTACCAATGGGGCCTAAAGCAAAACCGTGAAAACGTTTTCTTGCTTCCTGACGGCAATGGTGAGTTCACTCGTAAAATGGGCATGCTGGTTGATAAGAGCAATCTTGGCTTTGGTATGCGCTCATGGCGGTATTCGATGTATGTCGATAATAAAGAAATCAAAAAAGTGTTTAAAGAAGCGGGTTTTGATGACAACTGCCCAACAGATCCATTTGAAGTATCGGATGCAGACACCATGTTAGAATATCTGAAAAGTAATGCTTAATCACAATCCTTAAGTGCATTGACGTTTGACTGGTATCATCAGGCGTCGATAAATACTAGGGCGTGTCCTCATTTTAAAAATGGTGATAAAAATGAGATAAATTGCCGTCAAACGAGGAAAATAGCGCAAATAATATCGAGATATTAATCAGCTATTTGACGATGTTTGACAAAATTTAGCCATTTTTAGCCCATTTAGATACAAGCGCTTGAATTGAGGAGACGCCCTAGAATGCTGAAGCTCAAATACTGTCGAACTGCTTAATCCTTAAGTATAAGGGCTAAGCAGTTTTTTTATGTTTTCTACAAAAATTTTGGCAATATTAAAATAAATGCCTAAGATAGTGTTAAATGTGAGGCGCTAAAGCGGGTATTTATGACATAAATAATGTCATTTCTGAGTAATTATAAAAATGACGCTAACATAGCATTTATTGCATAAGAAAAATAAAGGGAGAAGCGGTGTTTATTATAAAGAAATTAGCAATCAATACCTCAGAGCGGCAACAAGCGCTTCAAGCCGTTGCAAATATCGAAGCGCTCGTACAGCCGCACGACGCATGGACTGAGCAGACGTTGGCTGAGATGCTCGCGCAAGATAGTATGCATATGCTCATAGTTTATAAAAAAGAAGATAAAGCCGATAATAATAAAGTCATTGGCTACTGCCTCTATCAAGTAATTTTTGAGCAAGCAGAGATATTACGTATCGGTACCCATCCTGATTATCAGCGTCAAGGTATTGCGTCGCAGCTTTTTGCTACATTAAATAATGAGTTAATAAATATTAAGGTAGAGAGCTTATTATTAGAAGTGCGCGCAGACAATGCGCCAGCGCTTGCTTTATATGAGCAGCAAGCGTTTACTGTGATTCATACACGTAAAAATTATTATCAACTACCACACCAACCTTCTGTCGATGCATTAATCATGCAACGAGTTTACGATTAGCAATTGGTTATTTATAAAAAGCTTAAATCATGCTTGGGGAGGTATTTTCTTTTTGCAGATTTCGATATTAGAGAGATAGTTTTTATCGGTTCTCATATGTTCGAGCACCTCGATGCGTTCAGCCAACATTTCTATCATCAGATTAATTGTCGTTTGCTGTTTTTTAACTTGCGCCAATTTTTGCTGCGTAAGACTTAGCTGCAAATCAATATCAAGTTGACCATCGTAATAATCATTTAAGCTGTCTTTGATTTCGGTTAATGTAAAACCAATGGCTTGAGCACTTTTGATCAGCTCGATACGCTCGACGCATTCGGGATGAAATTCGGTATAAAGCCGGGAGCCTGCTTGGCGTTTGCGAGATTTTAGTAGTCCCAATTGGTCGTAATGACGAAT
>NZ_DAINDI010000061.1:8123-12497 GCF_036731945.1 Psychrobacter sp. | reverse complement strand
GGTGGTATTGGCCTTGGTCGCCAATGTGCCAATTAATAAAAATGCTGTATCGGGTGCCATACTGACCTCGTAAGTAAAATAGCTAACTTACTAATTGTGTAAAAAATGATAGAAAGTATTCTTTGTTACTATATTTATTTAAAAATAAATTCATTTAAATTTACTTTATATTTTTGATTGCCACGGCTGAGGTTTATCGAGAAGTGAGACTGCTAAAGGTTGATGAGAGTCCTTTTGCCATTTGACTGAACGGCTACCAATTAAAGTATCTAGCTTTAGCAAAAAATTAGCGCGTGGCAAGGTTTCAGCTCCCAAACTTAATAAATGGTCGTTTGGTAGTTGACAGTCTACCAATTGGACATTGCTTTGCTCACATAAACTCATTAAGCCCCAAAAAGCGAGCTTTGAAGCATTTGAAGCGACATGAAACATCGACTCACCAAAATAAATACCGCCTATTTTTAAGCCGTATAAACCGCCAATCAATTGCTGCTTATCATCCCAAACCTCAATGCTATGGGCAAAGCCTTGTGTGTGTAGCTCAGTATATGCGTCAATCATTTCACTATGAATCCAAGTATGTTCGCCCTCGGGTAGCGAGTCATTGAAACCATCGCTACGCGGTAAGCTACAAGCATGAATAACGTCATTAAAAGCTTGGTTAAGGGTCAATTGCCAACGACTGCGACCCGCTTGTTTGCGTAGTGATTTACTAGGCTTATAATCCGTTGGCAGCATAACGCAGCGCGGCTCAGGACACCACCACGCGATAGGCTCATCTTCATTAAACCACGGGAATAATCCCTGCGCATAAGCAGAAATTAGCGTTTCAGGCGCTAAATCTCCACCGACAGCAACGATACCGATGCCATCAGGATCCACCATCATAGGATCGGGAAAGTTATAACGCCCAAGACTTTTTATGTATTGACGAAAATTTTCAGGCGCTATAGCAGCCGCATTAATATTAATGCGGTCGTTATCTTTAGCAAAATCGCTCATTTATGCTTCTTTATCTTCAGTCAATGTGGAAGCATAAGTGTGGTCACGAGCGACTGTTTCACCCATTGCATCCAAATATTTTTCGGCATCAAGTGCTGCCATACAGCCCGTACCCGCTGAGGTAATCGCTTGACGATAAACGTGGTCAGCGACGTCACCCGCGGCAAATACGCCTTCGATACTGGTTTGCGTGGCATTTCCATTTAGACCGCTATTAACGATTAAGTAGCCGTCTTTCATATCTAGCTGACCTTTGAATAAATCTGTATTTGGCTTATGACCAATGGCGACAAACATACCAAATACGTCTAATTGCTTGGTACTACCATCAAGCATCGATTCGATAATCAAACCGTTGACGCCCATATCATCACCGACGACTTCGCGAACTTTGTGGTTCCATTCGATTTTAATGTTACCGTTTTTGACTTTTTCAAACAGCTTATCTTGCAGGATTTTCTCAGAGCGCAAGCTGTCGCGGCGATGGACTAGCGTCACTTCAGAAGCGATATTTGATAAATATAAAGCCTCTTCAACGGCGGTATTGCCACCACCAATGACTGCTACTTTTTGGTTTTTATAAAAGAAACCATCACAGGTGGCACAAGCTGATACGCCAAGGCCGCGGAATTTGCTTTCTGACTCTAAGCCTAAATACTGCGCTGATGCGCCCGTTGAGATAATCAGGGCATCACAAGTATAGCTACCGTTATTACCGATTAGCGTAAAAGGACGCTCATTCAAATTGACTTCATTGATATGGTCGTAGATCAGTTCGGTACCAAAGCGCTCGGCATGGGCTTTCATACGATCCATAAGCGCAGGACCGGTCAAATCGTGGGCATCGCCCGGCCAGTTATCGACTTCAGTAGTCGTGGTCAGCTGCCCGCCAACCTCTAAACCTGTGACCATAACAGGCTTTAGGTTGGCGCGTGCTGCATAAACGGCAGCGGCGTAACCGGCAGGGCCTGAGCCTAAAATAATGAGTTTTTCGTGGCGCGGAGCCGTGTTATCAGTTGCCATAAAATTTCCTTGCTTGCTATCTAAATAAGAAATATAAAAATTAAAATACGTGGTACAAATGATAAATGTTATAAAAAATAGTCGCTAAAAATCGCGATGAATATGGTTTTTCTTATTGCTGTGTGATAATAACATAAGGGCTGAGGGCAAAAAGTGCAAGTTTGCTAAAATGAATATGGGTATCATTAGAATCAAAGCACAGAGCGCTTAAAAATTGCTCTTAAAATGAAAGCATACTTTTTCATTGCATACTGGTTTATTACTGAAAGATGTGGCGAATGTTCGGTTAATGACTGTATTTTTTGCTCAACCGCTTAATAATTGATTTTCTTCTGCGCTTTCTTGATAACGTAGTCGCCACTACGTCTATGTATTTGTTATTATAAGAAGTTATGCAAGCGTAATGGTGAGTGAATAACGCAGCAAGTTAGACGATGACTTATACACTGCTTTTATACATTGTCACTTAATAGTAGAAAATTATTTCAAATGAAAAATTTCAATTATAAGCTACAAGCATTTATCTTATTAACGAGCACTAACGAGCATTAGCAACGAGTATTGACAACAAGGCAGATCTTACGTGATATCAGCACCACTTATTGAGTATTTAAAAAAGGGCATATTTACCCTGCTTGGGTTAATACTGGCGGTTTATTTGTTCGTCATTTTGATGACGTATACGGGTAACGATCCGAGCTGGTCGCATATTAGCAGTGACATGACGACCGTGAATAACATGGGCGGCGAGATGGGCGCTTGGCTATCAGATTTGCTCTATAGCTTCTTTGGGTTTGGTGCTTGGTGGTTGCTGGCGTTTTTGGTTTATGAGTCGGTGCTGATTTGGTGGGATAATAAACCAACGTTTTGGTTATTACGTGTCGTGGCTTATGTATTTTTGCTCTTAAGTGCCAGCGCCTTATTTGCGCAATTGGTGGCGCTGGTGCAGCAAGTGGCAGACCCGATGACATCAGGGCTTAAAGGCGTTGCTGGCGGTATTATTGGGCTTGAGCTGCAAGCACGTTTGGCACAGCTGTTATCGCAGTGGGGTAGTGTAATATTTTTGACAGTATTTGTGGTGATTACTGCCACATTTGCTTTTAATATTCATTGGTTAGCGATTTATCAAAAAATCAAAACGTGGTCATGGCGCGATACTGCGGCTCGAGATAGTGCGGTTCAAGGTAGTGAGAGTAAGCGAGCAAATAGACAAGCTGCGCCAACAGCGTCTGAGCAACAGCAAAATGATCAAAGTGTGAGCGATGAAAAAGCGGCGCAAGAATTACCCCTTGATTTGTCAGCTACTGACCATGCTAATCATGCTCAAACCGCCGATAAAAGTGGGCGCTTTAACAACGTATTAAAAGATTTTTTAGCGACATCGGGTCTCGGTGCTAGCGTTAAAGCGTCTATGTCAGCGGCGGCAGCAGTAGCACAAACGGCAACGAATAACGCAGCGCAAGATGAGCAATTGCAACCAGCTTCTGCTAATCCAAGTAATTTTAGTCATGCCAATCAATCGCAAGCGTCAATGGCTACTATAAAAACAGCTAATGTAAATTCTATTACCGCTCCTGCACGTAAAGTTGAACCAAGTTTTGCTTGGAACGATGCTGATACGGTTGAGGACTTGTTGGCGCGTGAAGCAATGGCTGAGCAAGAGACGTTTGGTTACGATTCTGCTGCTACGATTAATGCTTTTGATGATATTAATGATGAAGATGACATCACAAAAAGCATTGATTTAGCAGTTGATAGCTCAGCAGTTAATAACTTAGCAGATGCGTGGTTAGCAGAACATGCCGCAGTGCCAATAGCGTCTGAGTTAGAACAGAAACAAACCGTCATTGAAGCGCCAGTAATGCCTTTCACCAAGGAGCAAAAAATAGCAGAGGATTTAATCGGTAATGACAGTGATAATTCAATGGATGACTTTTCTGAAGCTTGGTCTATCGAAGACTCTGAGTTTACCAATAACTCTGAGCCATCTACCCAACATGAAGTAGCTAATGACTGGCAGGCAGATAACGCTGCTCTAGCCGATGAAATCAGTGAAACCGTTGACATGACGCCGACCAATACGCCGCCTGCCAATCCTAAATTAGCGCCGACGGTGGATACTGGTACTTCGGTGACCAATACTGCTCCGGTGGCCGCTAAACCGACCGTAAGCTTTGCAGTGCCAGAGGGTGATAGCAGCAATCATATTACTGACATGGTGCCAGAAGATGACAGCCGAGCTGACGACACTGATCTGCCGGTAATGCCGCATATTAGTGATGATGCCGCTTTTAGTCAAAAATCACGCTCGATGCAAACCGCCGCTTATCGTGGCAGCCTGACGCCGAT
>NZ_DAINDI010000061.1:3448-8113 GCF_036731945.1 Psychrobacter sp. | reverse complement strand
CGATTCCAGAGTTGTCGATTTTAGATAAGCCAGACCCTGACCGTAAGCCAAGCTATACATTGGCTGAGCTCGAGCAATTGTCAGAGTTGTTAGAGATTAAGCTGCAAGAATTTAACGTCAAAGCAAACGTGGTCAATGCCATTCCAGGCCCTGTGGTGACGCGCTTTGAAGTAGAGCTTGCGCCTGGTGTTAAAGCTAGCAAGGTGACGGGTATTTCACGCGATTTGGCACGTTCGCTATCGATGGCGTCGTTGCGTGTGGTCGAGGTCATTCCGGGTAAGCCGTATATCGGTATCGAGGTGCCCAATAAAAAGCGCGAAATGGTGCGGTTGATTGAACTGTTAAATACGGAAAAGTTTAAAGACCCCAAGGCGCAAATTAGCATGGCGATGGGTAAAGATATCGGCGGTAATCCGATTATCACCGACCTTGCGCGCGCGCCACATATGCTCGTTGCGGGTACCACAGGCTCTGGTAAATCGGTCTTGGTCAACTCGATGCTATTGTCGATGCTGCTCAAATATACGCCAAATGAGCTGCGTATGATTTTGATTGATCCAAAGCAGCTCGAGCTTGCCAACTATAATGATATTCCGCATCTTCTCACACCTGTCGTCACTGATATGACCGAAGCGGCCAGCGCCTTGTCATGGTGCGTGGCAGAGATGGAGCGCCGTTATCAACTGATGAGTTTATTAAAAGTGCGTAAACTTAACGAGTTTAATAAAAAAGTCATCGCCGCCGAAAAAGCAGGTAATCCGATGCTCGATCCCTTATGGCGACCGAACGATAGCGTCAGTATCAGCCAAGCACCAAAGCTTAAAACCTTACCGATGATTGTAATTGTCGCCGATGAGTTTGCTGATATGATTATGCAAGTCGGTAAGCAAGCCGAAGAGCTTATCACGCGATTAGCGCAAAAATCACGGGCTGCGGGTATCCACTTGATGCTTGCGACCCAGCGGCCGTCAGTTGACGTTATCACGGGTTTGATTAAAGCCAATATCCCAGTGCGTGCCGCGCTACGGGTCAACTCGAAAGTAGATTCGCGGACGATTTTGGACAGCGGCGGCGCAGAAGACATGCTTGGTAACGGCGATATGCTGTTCTTAGGCCCTGGGCAAATTGAGCCTGACCGTGTACATGGTGCTTATGTCAGCGACGAAGAAGTCAACCGTGTCTGTGATGCGTGGCGTGAACGCGGCGCGCCCGATTATATTGATAATATGGCCGGTAACTTTGAGCTATCGAGCCCCAGTGGCAGCGGTAGTACCGCCAATGCTTCTGGCGAAGATGACGATTTATATAATGACGCTGTGGCCTTTATTATGGAAACGCGTAAAGTATCAGCGTCTAGTATCCAGCGTAAATTTAGCATCGGCTATAATCGCGCGGCCCGTATCGTTGATTCGATGGAAGAGGCTGGCTTGGTCAGCTCGATGGGCAAAAGTGGTAAGCGTGAGCTGTTGATGTAAAGATTAATAGATTTGCCATAAAAAAAGACGAGTAACGAACGTGGCTCGTCTTTTTTTATGGGAAAAGAATACTGTCATCGTCTGAATGACCAATGAGTTTGTTTATCGATTATAAATCGTCATTTTTTATACTAAACTGGTGAGTGTTTATAAAAAATAAGCATCAATTTAAAAAAGTATAAATCTATCACTCTCCAAGGACGGTCAGTTATGTTTAAAGAATATACCCAATATGATGCATTGGCGTTGGCAGCGCTGGTGAACGCAGGGGAAGTCAGCGCCAAAGAATTGTTAGATGCTGCCGTGAATCAAGCCAATGCGCTCAATCCTAAATTAAACGCCATTATCCATCGCTTTGATGAGCGTGCTTATGCTGCTGCAGAAAAAGGCTTGCCAACAGGCGTCTTTAACGGCGTTCCTTATTTGCTCAAAGACCTATCGTTTCATTTTGCCGATGAGCCAATTACCATGGGCAGTCGCAGCGTCAATATCGTATCAGAAAGCGACAGCGAAATCGTTAAGCGTATGAGAGCCACTGGCGTCAATACCTTTGGCAAAACCAATACGCCAGAATTTGGTTTGATTATCACTACTGAGCCCAAGGCTCATGGTGTCACACACAATCCCTTTAAAAAAGGCTATAGCTCAGGTGGTTCATCGGGCGGTAGTGCCGCAGCGGTATCAAGTGGTATCGTGCCAATGGCAGGCGCAGGTGACGGCGGTGGTTCGATACGCTTTCCAGCGGCGTGGAGCGGCGCGTTTGGATTTAAACCTAGCCGAGGCCGTAACCCTATGGGCCCAAAAATTGGCGAGGGCTGGGAAGGCGCGGTTGCTGACCATGTAATTACGCGTAGTGTGCGCGATAGTGCGGCGATGCTTGATGCGACCAGCGGCGCAGAAATCGGTGCGCCTTACGTCATTGCACCGCCTGATGGGACTTTTTTGCAAGCAGCCATGCGCGCGCCAAGGCAATTAACCATCGCCCTGCATCAACAGCCATTGGTTGCCAATACCGAGGTCGATAAAGAAGTACTTGCCGTATTAGAAAAAACCGCGAAGCAACTAGAAGCCATGGGTCATCGGGTGGTGCCCGCTGAGCCGAATATTAATATTGAGCAGTTTTGGCATGATTTTTTAGTGGTGGTCTGTGCTCATACCGCCTTTACCATTGATAATATCGAGCGCTGTTACGGCGCGCAGCATATCCAAAACCTTGAGCCGCAGACTTATAATATGGCGATGCTTGGGCGCTCATTATCCGCCGTTGATTTAGCCCACGCTAAGCATGGCTGGCACGATAGCCAATATCAAACGGGCTTGCTGCTTGAGACCTATGATATGATTTTATGCCCAACCGTGCCAACGCCTGCGGTCAAGCATGGTGTGCTGCCGCCAAGCCGTATGGATGAAACACTGATGCGGAGCGCAGGCTTGCTCAATAAAGGCATTAACATGGGCAGATTTGCCTTTAGCTCAGGTATGATTGAAAAGCTCAGCGCCCCAGTACTTGGAAAAATGGGCTTTACCATTTTAGGTAATGTCACTGGCTTACCAGCGATGTCATTGCCTGCTGGTATGAGTAAAAAAGGTCTGCCGATTGGGATGCAGCTGATCGGGCGCATGAATGATGAAACGACGTTATTTAGTATCGCAGGCGAGATGGAGCGCGCTGGCATGTTTACCAAACCAGCTTTTGAAAAGTAGATTCACACTATTTGAGTAGCTTTGATAAATATTGCATCATTGAAAAGCAGAGAATAGCAAAAGCGCTTTGATTAAAAGTTTAATGCAAACGAAGCACTAATCAAAGCGATAAATATCCATACCCAAGCTGTGGTGCGCCATGCTTTGATGCACCACAGAGACGCGTTGACCGGCACCTAAAGCAAAGAATAACGGCAATAGGTGCTCATCACTTGGATGTACATTTTGATAATTAGGATATTGCTGCCAATCTAAAGCGCTTGGAATATCCGTTTTTAGTTGTTGCAGCAGCCAAACTTTAAAGTCTTTGGCGGTCTCATCGATACTCTCTGCTTGCCAACGTAATGCCTGTAAATTGTGGGTGATATTGCCCGAGCCAATCAAAAGGATTTGCTCGGCGCGCAATTGCGCCAGTTGCGCGCCCAACTGATAGCAAGCGATGCTGTCATAATGGCGTGGCAAGGATATTTGCACGATGGGTATATCAGCCTCAGGATACAGGTGTAAAAGCGGCGCCCAAACCCCGTGGTCACTGACGCGTAAAGGGTTTACACGGCAGGTAATACCGCGCGCCGTTAGCTGCTGCGCCAATGTCTCCGCAAGCGCTGGCTGGCCGGCTGCTGGATACTGTAACTCATAAAGCTCGGGCGCAAAGCCAGAAAAATCATGCCACGTCTTTGGTCGCGGATTACTGCTGATTTCAAGCTTAGCCGACTGCCAATGCGCCGACATAATGATGATGGCACGCGGTTTGGGCAAGTTTTGACCGATACGTGCCAGTGCACTGGTGGTTGCCGATTGTTCGATGGCGAGCGTCGGAGCGCCATGCGAGATAAATAATGCAGGCAGTTTGGCCTGTTTTGATGGCGTTATAGCACTTGCTAGCGCAGGCGTGTCTGTCCAAGCAGCCGCTGAGGTAATGGGTGCTGGCTTGGATATGGGCGTATTTTGACGTTCGCTCTCAGGTTGCAAAGCAGCGGTCATGGCTTTAGGTGGCGCAGGTTTAGGATGTTTCATGGTGCATTTATTAGGGCGCGCGCCTATATTTCAATCCGTTTTGCGATGATGCTTCGCCATTATTTTTGATAGGGCATGGTTGATTTTTATAGTAAATGACTGTTTTTACAAAGGTTTTAATTACCGCGATGATAAGGATGGTTGTGATTGATACTCATGGCGCGATACAGCTGTTCCATTAATACCACGCGCACTAAAGGATGCGGCAGCGTCAACGCCGATAACGACCATTTCACATCTGCTTTTGCCAATACCTCTGGCGATACGCCGTCAGCGCCGCCAATGACCAACGCAATATCATCGCCTTGCTGCATGCCATCAGCCAATTTTTCAGCCAGCTGTTCGGTTGAGAGCATTTTACCTTTTACGTCGAGCACCCATAATTGCTCGCGTCCAGCCGCAGCATGAGCGGCTAATATCGCTTGGCCTTCTTGCTCACGGTACTGCGCCAAATTGGCGTCTGAGGGGT
>NZ_DAINDI010000061.1:0-3438 GCF_036731945.1 Psychrobacter sp. | reverse complement strand
TTTTGGCGCGTTTAGCGGCGGCAATTTCTACGATTTCAGTATTAAGCATGGGCTGGATACGCTTAAAATATTCATCAAAACCAGTTTGTATCCATTTGGGCATTTTATTTCCAACACTCAGTATTCTTACTTTCATAATATAGACCACTTTTATAACGGGTTAGATGTAACAAAAAGATTCTGCGCTTAAGATGTTGTAACAAACAGACCTTTTACAAAGCATTTTTTTATGCTTTACTAGCATTTGACAAACAGTTGTTCTTTATTATACTGGTTTTTCTTAATGATAAATCTGTCGATAATATATTAACGCCTCACACTGTGAGGTCTTTATGATAAACCAAAAGACAATTTGCAACATTTTTTAAACGAAAGGAGTCGTTCATGAACCGTACTATATCAAGCCTATTAGCCCTTAGCGCAGGTGCGCTACTCTCAACCTCTGTGTTTGCTGCTTCTTTAAACGGCACGCAGTGGCAAACCATTGATGATAAAACTGGCGAGAAAAAAGCCGTTATTCAATTGACCGAAAGCGGTGGTAAAGTTTCAGGAAAAATCATCAAAGTATTGAATAAAGAAAAGGCAGACGCGCTTTGTACCAAATGTCCTGGCAGCCTAAAAAACAAACCGGTTGAAGGCCTACAGATCCTGTCAGGTCTAAAAGCTGATGGTAATAACCAGTGGAGTGACGGTAAGCTGGTCGACCCTGAGTCGGGAAAAACTTACTCTGGTAAGCTAACCTTGAGTGACAATGGTCAAAGCTTAAAGCTGCGCGGCTATGTCGGCACACCTGTCTTTGGTCGCTCGCAAACGTGGCAGCGCATTAAGTAGTTTTTGCCAGTGTTTTTATAAAAGCAAATTTGTAAAACAAAAAGGATAGCAGATTAATATGTGCTGTCCTTTTTTAGTGCTTTAACGTTAAGCGATTATCCCAACACTCTTATTTTAAAACGCTATCATCTTAAAGCTCGCGAACCATTTTCCTAGTCATCATTTGACATCAGCGGCTTGATGGTTTCTGATACGCCGTCATCACTCTGTTGCTCGTCGTTTTTACTATCCGAGGGCGTAGGTTTTGGAATAATCGTCAATGTCGCATCTGACTCAAAAACAATCGCTTCGATATCATCAAAACTATTCATCCCTTCAGAACGCATCGCGCTTTCTAGCTCTTGACGCGTTAGGCGCTCATTACGCATGGCATCTGGTAAGAATTGCCCTTGATAAAAAACAATCCGCGGCTCCGATAAAATAAGATGACTAAAACTGGCTGAGACAGAAGCATATTTAGTCACTAAAAACTGTAAACAATACAAGGTCACAATAGCGGCGCTGCCTTCGATAAACGGGATTTCTTCGAGTAAAATCGTACTGGCGCTCAAAGAGCCAATCATCACCGTCACAATCCAGTCGAAGTTATTAAGCTGCGAGGTTGAGCGTTTGCCAGATAATTTGGTAATTAACACAATTAACGCATAAACCATGACCGCTGTTAAGATAATGCGCCCAAGTTTTTCTATATTGTCAAAAAGCAGCATGTCCATTATTTGGACTCCTATTAATCATAAAATACTGTCCGCTGTTTTGTCGCTAGTAAATACGGTTTGACTACAAACAGCGTAACGGAATTTCATCATTAATAGGGCAAAAAGTTTGTATGAGGTTGTATTTTTGAGCATTTAGTAGCGAGTTAAGGGCAGCGATGGGCGTTCAATAAATTTATGCTTAACGGCTTTGCTTAGGATTAAGGAGGCGGTTGATCAACAAGATACTAAGACGCGCACTGACTAAGCTCAGCACCAATATCATCACCAACGCCGAAAGCAGCGGTAGCGGCCGCTGTATAGCCATTTCAGTCAATACCTCACGGCTCACGGCATCAAATAAGAAAAACCAAATACCTAAGAAATAAACCACCGTTAGTAGCCAAACCACCGCAACGCCGCCAAACATCAAGCGATTGATTTCTTTTCTATCTAGCGCACGCTGTTGATGCTTAATAAATTTATGCACCGCGATATAAGCGCCGACGATGATGGATACGACAGTGACCAGCTGTGAGTTTAAGGCAACTTTGGTTTGTACCATCATAAATATGGCACTGGCCAAAACATAACCCACCGCAAAGAATCCGATATATGGCGCCATTTTAGGCGGCATTAAGTTTGGATTGCTAGAGGTATTGCCCGCTGTTTGAGTATCTTTTGCTGAACTAAGACGCTTGCTAAGCTGCATTGGTTTGCGTGACATAAAAATAACCTTTATAAAGGGTAAAGCATAGGGTGTTAAAACATATTAAGCATGAACGCTGATTTTTATTAATGTTTTTTATCAATGTGGTCGATATTATCAATGCTGTGCTGTCCAATCTAACATGCTATCTAATACGGTACGGGCAGTATAGGCATTAAGCGCATGATCTGTATTAATCAGTCCGACCACCACATAGTCTTGCCCAGACAACCCTTTAACATAGCCTGCCATCGAGGTGACATTATTTAAGGTACCCGTTTTTATCCAAGCGCGACCGATGGCTTGCGACTTGGGTAAACGGTCACTATGGGCGCTGATGGTGCCACTGACGCCAGCAATGCCTAGCGAGCTCACATAAGCATCAAAGCTTGGTTGGTTGTATGCGTAGGTCAACAGCTCGCTTAAGTTCGCGGCACTGATGCTGCAATCGCGGCAGAGTCCTGAGCCATTGGTCAAGTGCGGCGGCGGAGTAGTTAAGTTGGTTTGCCACCACTGATTGATTGATTGCAGCGCTTGCGGATAGTCGGTCGCGGTTGGCTGACCAAATTGATATAAGCTGATTGCTTGATTGTTAATTGTTTTATCGGTATCAGTGCCTTTCTTATTAACGCTTTCTTGATGCGTGTCTTTTTTATTCACATCTGCTTTATAAGCGCCAATAGAAAGCGCTACTTGTTCGGTCATCACGTTATTAGAGAAGTGATTGATATCATAAATCTGCTGAGTAAGGTTTAAAGAAGGATAGCTGACAATGGGCAAGGGCGACATAGCAATAGCTGCCAAACCATGTGGCGATTTTGTCTGTTTATTGGCAATTTTATTGGCACGATAAGGCGTTTCTTGGCTGATGACCTTACCGCTTAAGGTATTGCCAAGCGTTTGCCATTTAGAAGCAATGACACGGGCGGCAAAATCTTTGGCGTCAGGGTAGGCGACATAAAAGGCATGTTCGCCGCAGCTGTCGGGTAAATTGCTATTGAGTGTTAATTGTGCCGCTTTCCACTGCGGTGCAATACTATAGCGCGCTTGCCCGCAAGCAGCCGAGCGCATATTTATCATGCTGGGCATTTGATAATTTGCCAATTGCGGTGTGTAGGTTAGCTGGGCGCGTGTACTATCTAGCGGATAGCTTTGAATACCGATGCTGCTAAAATTGACCAAAAAACCATCAGGGCTGGCGTTATA
>NZ_DAINDI010000060.1:15472-18450 GCF_036731945.1 Psychrobacter sp. | reverse complement strand
ATTGTTTTATGATCTTTGTCCAAGGCATAACAATTTTATTTTGAACTGACTATATTTTGGGGGCTAAATTCGATTTTCTCATTTTTCAAGCTTTCAAGCTTTAGAAATACATCTTTGTCATACTCATCAATATTAACTGTCTCACCATCAACCTTTATGTATTTAACAACATCATGTTTCTTGCGAATCGAGCTATTCAAATAGTAGCTATAAACAGCATTGAGCTCGTCAATAGATAATAGCATTTCATTTGAAAGCTCTGACTTCCTTCCCTCTAGTTTATGAATATTTTCAGTAATTTCCGTTATCTTTTTATCTATCAAACTGAGTTTTACATCATTAAATATATTGTATATCAGACCCCTGTTCGAATTCAGTTTTGAAAAATCGTTTGGATAGTAGTTTTTATATACAACTATAGCAAAAACTTGGTTCTTATCTAGCTGTAAATATTTTAAATGATTATCGTAGTCTTGATATTCATTTAAAATATTTTTCACCAGTCTCATATCATCAAAATATAAACAAGTATTCCTCAGAAAACGTTTATCTATATCTTCTACCACTTCTTCATAGTTTTTTTGGATCAAATCATACGCATTCGTTGGATTGATAATCGGAATAACAGGGATAATATATTCAAAGAATTTACTTCTCTCAGTATCAGTAAACATATCGTCTTTAATAGCATATAAGAAAACCACTCTATCTTCACAATACTTGTTTATCATAGAGTTGAGTTCGCGCAGCCTTACAAAAATTTCGTTATTGTTGAACCGATCTAAATCTTCAATGATGACAACATTTTTTCCAGTAGCTTCAAAAAAATATAAAATTTCATCTAAATGATCGTTAAGAATAGACTTTTCTTTTTCATTCTTTATATTAAATTCTGAGTTATGAAAGTTAAGCTTAATCTCAGATAATTCAAAAGAGACACTTAATAACTTATATAACAATAATATAAAGCATATCAAAAAGCACCAAAATGCTAATTTTGGTAGCCAATTAGGTAGGGAGTATATAGCTTCAATATAATCAACCTTATCAAAAAACACTAATCCACTTATAATTAGTATTATTACTAGCAAGGCTGTAATCTTATTCGTTAAAGCATTACCAGTAATTCGTTTAAATCTTGATAAGGGAATTTTATTTTGAGGTACAGCATAAAAGAACTGTTGTAGTATGCTTCTTTCTATAAGCTGAATCTGCTCAGGCGTTAACTCCTCTTCTATTTTCATATCACTGTTTTTTTCATCAGTAGAATTTGAGTCTTTGTCGTCTGAAAAAGTATCTTTATTGATCTGAAAAGAAGAAAGAGAAATATCTAAAAAATCCCATTGGCTATTTTCTTTATATTTTTTCTTAAAGGTATTTAAAATACTACTTTTTCCTGAACCATATATTCCTGTTACAGCTATATTGAAGACACTTTCTTCATTCAGTGCAGATATTAGTCTATTCTCATATTTTTCATAGCTCTCTTTTTCCTCTCCTTGATCTAGATTATTTAGAGGTGATAGAGAATGAACTTGATGCTCATTCTCTACTTTAGAATTATTGATTTTTTCTAATTTTATTCTATGGTTAAGTATTATTTTTTCCACTAATTGAATGTCCTTTTCCAGGGGTTTGCTATAGAATTTCAAAGAAAGGTTTAATTTCACTGCGTTACAAACCTAGCTTTACAAAAACACTAAGTCTAAACCCCACCCCTAAACGCCGCATAAACCCGATTTAATCCCTCACGCAGCAGCGCCTCAGGACAAGCCACATTCAGGCGCATTTTTAGATGCCCCTCCGCGCCATATTTAATCCCTGCATTGAGCTCAACTTTAGCAGCTCGCAGCTTGTCATAAAGCGCCTGATCATCATCACCGTGTGCTGAGCAATCTAGCCAAATTAAATACGAGGCTTCTGGGCGCATAATTTTAATATCGGGCAAATGCTGCCCTAAAAAGCCAATGGTTAAGTCAATATTGGCTTCGATATAAGCCAGTGCCTGCTCCAGCCATTCTCCGCCATTTTCATAAGCGTTAAGCATTACTTCATAAGCAAATAAATTGAGCTCATATTCATCATTTAACTGCTGCTGCTGACTTATTTTTTTGATTAATGAACTATCTTTAGCAAATATCATTGAGCCTTTAATACCTGCTACATTAAAGGTCTTGGTCATTGAGGTTAGACTAACGACGTTATGCGCGTAACCTACTGCTTCTGCCAATGTTAAAAAAGGCGTAAAGGTATGACCAC
This sequence comes from Psychrobacter sp., assembly GCF_036731945.1. GTDB lineage: Bacteria > Pseudomonadota > Gammaproteobacteria > Pseudomonadales > Moraxellaceae > Psychrobacter. The sequence goes on along the minus strand of NZ_DAINDI010000060.1, from coordinate 16,191 downwards.
TCAAGGTTAAATCTTGATGAATCTCATCGCTGACAACTGCTACATCATGCTTTTTGCAAAGCGCAAGCAGCGCGTCAAGCTCATCGGTCTTCCACACGCGCCCGCCGGGATTGTGCGGATTACATAATAAATACAGCTTAACCTTATGCTCGATTATCTTGGCTTCGATATCAGCCAAATCTAAATAATACTTACCATCGACTTCCTTTAATAGCGATGTCACAAGTGTGCGACCGTTTTGCTCAACCTTGGTCATAAAAGGCGTATAAATAGGGTCGTTAACCAGTACCGCATCGCCTACTTCAGTAAAGACGTTCATCATCAGCGCTAAGCTTGGCACAACGCCCGGCGAAAACAAGATATTCTGCTTATCGAGTAGCAAGCCATAACGACTGCTATGCCATTGAATAATTGACTCATACAAAGCCGCAGTCGGTTTGGTATAACCCAATATGCCATGCTGCGTAACTTGCTCAATCGTGTTTAAAATAGGCTGTGCGGCCTTAAAGTCCATATCCGCCACCCATAGCGGAATCGTGTCATCAAAGTAATGCCATTTAACTGAACCAGTATTACGTCTATCAATCATTTCATCAAAGTTGTATTGCACCACTATTCTCCTAAGGGGAAAATCTTTGAATAACTAACGCCCCTGAAAATCAGCTTCCCTTCTCTCAACCATTGCCATCGCTCCCTCTTTCGCATCTTCTGAATAAACT
>NZ_DAINDI010000060.1:14355-15443 GCF_036731945.1 Psychrobacter sp. | reverse complement strand
GATATTCGCTAGCGCCGCTTTTGCGCCATTACGACTGGCATCTTGGGCTGAGGACAATAATCCTTGCACGCCGAGCGGAGCTGACTTACATATCTCTTTAGCAATAATTAGCGCGCGCTCGTATTCTGTACCATTTGTCACTACTTCACTGACCAAATTTAGTCTATCAGCAGTTTGCGCGTCAAAGGCTTTACCAGTGAGCAAATACGGCATAGCTTTTTGCCAGCCTGCTGCTGCGACGAAACGTACCGTTGCGCCACCAAACGGCATGATACCGCGCTCAACTTCCATTTGTGCAAAGTTGCAGTTATCACTTGCGATAACCACGTCACTGTTTAGCATAAGCTCAATGCCCGCAGTAAAGCAGGTTCCTTGTACCGCGACGACCACAGGTTTGCTGCGTAATTTGCCGCCAATTCCCCACGGGTCAATCTCATTATCATTAAACTCAAACGCGCCTTTATCCCACTTATCTTGCAACTCCATCAAATCAAGTCCGGCGGTAAAGTGCTCACCATGAGCAAATATTAATGCACAACGTAAGTTATCTTCGTTCTCATAACGCGTCAGTGCTTCGGATAATTGCTTAATCATATGGCTATCAAAGGCATTGCGTTTATCGGCGCGATTGAGCCCGATTAGGCAGATATAGCCGTCAGTTTCATAGGTGATGCGGTTATCGGTACTGGGTTTATTACTTTCCGTTGTCATATTTTTATCCTTTTAAATGCATTATTGTCATCTGCTGCGCTTAAAAATAGCCGCTTTATGCTCATTTGGCTTAGTTTCAATATAGACACCCCCATGCGATAACGCAAGGACAGATATATACGCACAGGCAGATTGCTATTTTATTCGCTATAGGCAAATCAGTAGCCATGGATAAACAGATAGAGGGACGCGAAATCTGCTAAACTGGATGATTATATTCAAACATTGTAGTCCGAAACTATGACCAGTAAGCCCAGCACCAATACATCAAACGTCCGTAGAGCAAATGCTAATACTCATCGCAACCGCTCACCTGAGACCGCCAAAAAACTCGGCAAGCTACATCCGCGCAATCCGTATCAAGGTCGCTATGACTT